>NZ_JABFED010000009.1:0-99841 GCF_013601005.1 Corynebacterium wankanglinii | reverse complement strand
GCCACCACCGGCACACACCCAAACACAGGCACACACCAACACAGTGCACAACAAGGCAGGCAAACACACCCACGCAACAAAAGTACATTGGCACACTATCGAGTTCTCAAACAACACCAGC
Organism: Corynebacterium wankanglinii; assembly: GCF_013601005.1. Taxonomy (NCBI): domain Bacteria; kingdom Bacillati; phylum Actinomycetota; class Actinomycetes; order Mycobacteriales; family Corynebacteriaceae; genus Corynebacterium; species Corynebacterium wankanglinii. The sequence goes on along the minus strand of NZ_JABFED010000009.1, from coordinate 99,720 downwards.
ACACCCCACCAACCAGAACACACCGTCCCAGCCAGCAAAGCGACTTCGCTAGAAGCTACACAACCAACCAACCAAAAGTCAAACTCACGTTAAACCCCGGTTAACCAGACGGTAACCCCTATTCACTTAAAACCATTCCCTCCGACCAGCCGAACCGCTCGGAAGCAACGGATGGATATATAACCACGAACCCAAACGCTGCACAAACCAGCAGGTAAATACGGATTTTAGTGATAGGCGGCAATAGGCCCATGCGGGCCATCAATCACTTGCACCGGGGTATTGAAGATTTCGGTGAGCAGATCGTCGCGCATGATCTCCTCCACCGTGCCGAAGGCAAATACCTGCCCGTCCTTGGCGGCGCAGATGTAGTCCGCGTAGCGGGCTGCGAAGTTGATGTCATGCAGCACGATCACGATGGTGCGTCCGAACTCGCGGGCCGCGGAGTGCAGGTGCTGCATCATTTCCACGGAGTGGGAGATGTCCAGGTTGTTCAACGGCTCGTCGAGAAGCACGTAGTCCGTCTCCTGGCAAAGCACCATGGCAACGTATGCGCGCTGACGCTGACCACCGGAAAGCTGGTCCAAGTAGCGGTGCTCGAGGTCGCGCAGCCCGAAGAAGTCGATGTAGCGGGAGATGATTTCCTCATCCGCCCCGGTCAGACGCCCGCCCGAGTACGGGAAACGGCCGAAGCCGACCAGCTGGCGCACGGTCAGGCGGGTGACAAAGTGGTTTTCCTGCCGCAGGATGGAGACCACTTTGGCCAGGTCCTTCGGGTTCGAGGAGGACACGTCCATCTGCCCGATGCGCACGGAGCCGGAATCCAGCGCTAGAAGCCGGCCGATCATGGTCAGAAGTGTTGACTTGCCGGCGCCGTTCGGCCCCACCAAAGCACTGATGCCGCCGGCCGGGATTTGGAGTGAGACCGGCCCGATGGCGGTGTCGTCGCCGTAGGCTTTGCTTACCTCGTTGAGCTCGATCACAGTCTCCCCTTCCGTAGGACAACGATAAGGAACGTCAGACCACCGACCAGCTCAATGATGATGGAGACGACGCCCTGGGCGTAGAAGATGTGGTTCATGGTGAAGTACGCGCCCGCCAGAATGCAGTAGCCGAGCAGCGCTGCCATGGGGAACACGTAACGGTGGTCGTAGGTGTCCGCGAATTGGTACGCAAGCGTGGCCACCAGGAACCCGAGAAAAGTCATCGGCCCGACCAGCGCGGTAGAAACCGCCATCAGAACCGAGACCAGCACCAGCGTGAACACCGCGTGCTTTTTGTGGCTCACGCCCAAGTTCACTGCCACGTCGCGACCGAGGCCCAGCACGTTGAGCCGGCGAGAATTCACGTACATCAATCCGGCTGCCACCAGCACCAACGGTACGGCCAGCGGGTAGTAGGCCGGGTCCGCGTTGTTCACCGAGCCGAACAGTCGGGCGGTGAGCACGTCGAACTCGCTGGGGGTGAGCAGGCGCTGCATAAACGTCGACACGCTGCCCAGTCCCCCGCCGAGCACGATGCCGATGAGCAACATGGCGTGCATGTTCGGGTTGTCGCCGGCGAGCAGCCACGTGTAGAGGATCAGGCTCAGCCCCACCATCAAGACCAGCTGCACCACGAACATCTCCAGCGTGCGGGCGTTATTCAACCCGGCTGCGCCGAGGAAGTACACGGTTGAGGTGTGAATGGCCACGTACAGCGATTCGAAGCCCATGATGGACGGGGTGATGATGCGGTTGTTCGTCACCGTTTGGAACGCCACTGTGGCCGTGGCCTGGCAGATCGCCACCACCGCCATTGCGATGACGGAGTTCATACGGCGCTGCGCGATCAGCCAGTACCCGCGGGTGCCGAAGTCCATGGGGTTTCCCCAAGACAGCAGGCCCGCGGTGAACAGCAGCGCGGCCACCGCAAGGACGGTGGTTACCAGCCAGTAACGCGTTTTGCTTTGCGACGTTTGGAACGCCCCGACCTCACGCATACTGACCCCGCTTGACAATGAGAGCGATAAAGACCGCAGCACCGACCACGCCGAGGATCACAGACACCGGCATCTCGAACGGTGCGATGACGATGCGTCCGAGCAGGTCGCACAGCGTCACAACGCCGATGCCGGCGAGGCAGACCCAGGGCAGGTTGGACCGGAGGTCGTCGCCACGCAGCATGCTCACGATGTTGGGGACGATGAGCCCGAGGAATGGGAGGTTGCCCACGACAACCGTGACCACTCCGGTGGCGACCGCGACGAGGCTGGTGCCCACGAGCACGATGCGGTTGTAGTTCAGGCCGATGTTGGTGGCGATGTCTTCGCCCAAACCGGCGGCGGTGAGGCGGTCGGCGTAGAAGAACACTGCGATGACCACGAGCAGCACGACCCAGAGGATCTCGTACTGGCCGGCGATCACGCTGGTGAACGAGCCGGCGAACCAGACCCCGAGCGACTGCAACAGGTCAGTCTGGAGCGCGATGAAGGTGGACACCGCGCTGACCACCGCACCGAGCATGATGCCCACGATGGGCACCACCAGACTGGAGCGCAACGTCACGCGGCGCAGGAACGCGAAGAACACCATGGTGCCGATGAATGCAGCACCCACAGCGAGCAGCATGCGCGTCATCACGGAGCCGTCCGGGAAGAGTAGAAACGATGCGAGCAGACCCAACCCGGCCCACTCGGTAGTGCCGGTGGTGGTGGGTTCGACGAAGCGGTTTTGCGTGAGCATCTGCATGATCAGCCCGCTCATCGCCATGGCCGCACCGGCGAGCACCAGCGCGATCGTGCGCGGCACGCGGGTGGCGCGGAACATTTCCCAGCCGTCCTCGGTGCCCAGGATGTCGTACTGCCCCACCGCCAAAGAGGCGACTAGTAGGCCTAAAACAAGGACGACACCCGCCCCGAGCTTCCAGTCCAGAAGCTTGGGGCGGGTGGTGGTCGTTGTATCAGTCATCGGAGACAGATTACTTGCCTGCTCAGCGGGTGCTATTTGGCGGCCTCGAACTGCTCGGAGATCTGGTTGAGGATCTCGGTGTAGGTGTAGATGGACTCGTTGGTGTAGGTGTCCGCCGGAGCGACGTAGACGTGGCCGTCCTTAACTGCGGTGACGTTCTTCAGCGGCGCGGAGTCGTTGATCACAGACAGCGCTTCCGGGGAGTCGGTGATGGACTTCACGCCCGCGTCGCGGTCCAGCACGAGCAGCCAGTCCGGGTTGGCGTTGGCGATGGCTTCGACAGAAATGTCGTCACCCTGGTGGTCGTCGGAGGCGTTAGCCACCTCCAGCGCCGGGGTGAAGCCGATCAGGTCGAACAGCGGGCCCCACACTCGGCCCACGCCCGGGGCGACGTAGCCAATCTCGCCGCCAGAGACGTTCAAGGCCATGACCTTCTGCTCCGGGTCGTAGGCGTTGCGGGCGCGCTGGACAGCCTCGGTGAATTCCTGGACTGCCTGCTCAGCCTCGGCCTGCTTGCCAAAGACATCGCCCAGCTCCAGGGTCTGGCGGATGATTTCGCGGTCGATCGGCTCGCCTTCGCGCGGCTCGAAGTCCAGCAACGTGGCGTCGGGGACCAGCTTCTGCAGTTCTTCGTCGAACTTTTCAAAGCGCTGGCCGGAGATGATCACGTCCGGGTCGGCGGCGACGATGGCTTCCAGGTTCGGCTCGCGGTGGTTGCCAATGTTGAGGATGTCCTCATCGTCCGCGATGCCCGGGATGGAATTGGGCACGATGTCCCGCGGCGCAGCGACGGGCTTAATGCCCCAGGAATCCAGCAGCTCGAAAGAGCGGTTGTCCAGGGCGACTACCCGCTTCGGCGGGCTGGGCACGGTCTTCTCGCCGTAGTTGTCGGTAAGGGTCACGGTGCCTTCAGAAGCATCATTGCTTGCCGACGCCCCTTCGGTCGCCGCGGTTTCTGAACCAGCGGCGGTATCCGTGCCGGACTCGGAGGTAGAGCAGGCACCTAGCGCGAGGGTGCCAGCGGCCGCGAGGGCGATCAGAGCGGTACGTGGAAAACGAGTCATGGCCGTCCTTCCATTCAGATGCTTAGGTAAGGGTTACCTGACCCACATTAGGCTACCCAAACTAGACTGCCAAACTCGGCCCGTAACTACGCCCGCTCGATCACCGCAGCAAGGCCTTGGCCGCCACCGATGCACATGGTCACCAGGGCCCGGTGCGCACCGGTCCGACGCATGCGATGCGCTGCGGTGACCACCATCCGCGCACCGGTCGCCCCCACCGGGTGGCCCAGCGAGATGCCCGATCCAAGCGGATTGAGGCGGGGGTCCTCCTCAGAGATCCCCCAGGCATCCAAGACGGCACGGCGCGAAAAAGGTCATCCTGCTTATGGAGCACACCACCAAGAAGGGCGACTCCAAAGTGCTGCCCGAGTGCCGCCTCCCTTTGACGGGGGCGAAGTGCGTGGACCAGATCATCACCAACCTCGCCGTGTTCACCGTGGACGAGAAGCAAGGCCTCACCCTGACCGAGGTCGCCCCCGGTGAGACGATCGAATCTGTACGGGAGGCCACCGAGGCGCCGTTCGAAGTCGCCGTCTAAGGCCCCAGTGCCACTGAAAGCCCCAGGCCGAGTCTGCGACCTGGGGCTTTTCGGTTATCTATCTCGCACCACTCGAGTGCGCTACTGGAAGGTATGGCCGTGCATCTACTGAAACTCGATGCCGTGGCCCTGGCCGGAAGCGAACAGCGTGGACGCGTCGAACTGGAACAGCTGCAGACCGGTTTCCAGCACGGACTTCAGGTCGTCTGCGTCCTTCTGGGTGCCCGGCTGTTCTTCTTCGCCCGAAACCGAGCTTCAAGGGGTTTGAGGCAACGCCAAAACCACAAGCTACTTCACGAGTTCCAGGGCCTTGCCCTGCGCGACGAGTGCGACGGTGGTCTTGTCAATCCGGTACACGGCCGGCTTGGCCTGCAGCATCGCCTTGACCTCGTCGGATTTGTTCATCGTCGTCGGGTCGCACAGGCGCTGGGTGACGGCAAGGTTGCCGACTTTCACGGTGCCACCGTCATCCAGCGTATAGGGCGCACTTCCGGCATTGCAGCCGTCGTAGAAGGACAGCTTTCCGTCCTGGCCGAAGCTCAAGCTGATGGTGCCGTCGCCCTTCGCGTTCAGCGGCCCCGCAAGGGCCGCCTTCGCGTCCGCGCCTGTGAGCGGCTTAGCGCCCGCCGGCAGGTCGCGCAGGAGCACGTAGTTGCCGTCCTTGTTGATGACAGAGCCGCTAAACGCAGACCACCCCATGTGGGTCCAGCCCTCAATGTCGGCGGGACCGCTGGATGACATCTGCGCGTTGGCGGTTCCTGCGCCAATAAAGCCGCCAGCGAGGGCGGCGAGAGCAGTTGCGGCGGACAACGTCTTTACAGTCTTCGAGATCATGCGCGCCAACCTACCTGGCATTGAGCAGCATTAAACGGCCCCTACGAAACTTTTAAACAGCCTGGACGTTCCTGTAACTCAACGGCCAGCGAGCACTAGAACTCAGATTGCTCTCGCGCGGGAGATTAACGCCTTCTGTTTGGAGCCCTGCCCAGAACGTGTCGCCCAACCCGGCACGACCCGTGACAATTTGCGGGTAAAGCATTACCCTATTTGTTGATACGTCACCAACAAGGAGTGTTGAGCAATGAAGGCATTCGGTTTCTTGAGCTTCGGGCACTACGCCTTCGGCGGCCAGCGCGGCCCGTCCGCGGAAAAGATCGCCAAGATCCACCTGGAGATCGCCCAGGCCGCAGACGAGATCGGCGTGAACAACGCGTCTTTCCGCGTCCACCACTTCGTGCCGCAGGCCTCCGCCCCGATGCCGCTGCTGGGTGCTGTCGCCGCCACCACCAAGCACATCGAGGTGGGCACCGGCGTGATCGACATGCGCTACGAAAACCCCCTCTACCTCGCCGAAGAGGCCGCCTCCCTGTACCAACTTTCCGGCGGCCGCGTGGCCCTGGGTGTCTCGCGTGGCGCTCCCGAGGTAGCTGAGCGCGGCTGGGAGGCCTTCGGCTACAGGGGCGAGGCCTCCAATGGTGCGGACGTGGCGCGCGCCCACTTGGAAACCTTCATGGCCGCGGTCGACGGCAACGGCTTCGCCACCGCCGCACCCCTTGACCGCCAGTATCCCAACATGTTCCAGCCCGGCTCCGCTCTGCCGGTCTTCCCCATTGCACCTGAGCTGCGCAAGCACATCTTCTACGGCTCGGGCACCCACGCTTCGGCGGAGCAGACCGCCAAAGACGGGCTCAACCTGATGTCTTCCACCCTGGTTTCCGAGACCACCGCCCAAACCTTGGGAGAAATCCAAGTGGAACAGATCAACCGCTACCGGGCCGCCTGGAAGGAAGCGGGCCACGACTGGACCCCGCGCGTGTCCGTCTCCCGCTCCATCTTCCCCATCGTCGACGGCGCCGATATGCAGATGTTCGGCATGCAGGCCTCGGGCTCCGACCAGGTCGGGGTGCTGCCGGACGTGGGCGCGTCCACCTTCGGCCGTACCTACGCCGCCGAGCCGGACAAGCTCATCGAGCAGCTCAAGGCCGACCCGGCCGTTATGGCCGCTGACACGCTGCTGATCACCATCCCCACCGGCATGGGCGTGGACGTCAACGTGAAGATCCTGGAGAACTTTGCCACCCACGTGGCCCCCGCGCTGGGCTGGAAGCCGCACACTGAGGGCCCGGTCACCGGCTACGCGGCCAACTAGATCCCCGCGCAACAAGAAACCCGCTGACCGGGTCGTGGCCAGCGGGTTTCCTGCATTCGGTGGAGCCGCCGGGAATTGAACCCGGGTCCTTCACCACCGCGCCAGGGCTTCTCCGTGCGCAGTTCGCGCAACGTCTCTGCTTGGCCCTCCGGATCAGGCGAACATGTCCGGATGACGGGCCCAGTCAGTGAAAGGTGTCCCTTCCAAGGCCCCACTGACAGGGCCGGAAGGCAAGTCCCCTAAGTCGACGCCAGGTACCGGGTCGGGGACATCCCGGCCTGACGGACACGCAGGTCGCTGAACCTTTCTAATTAGGCAGCGAGGGCGTAGTCACGCTGAGAGTTCTTCTCTGCGTTTATTAGTTACAGCGACGCTCACGGTGGTCTCCTGCCTGCACCGGCACGCTTCCCCTGGCTGAGTAGATGAAGTCGAAACCAGAATCGACCCCGTCAACTACGAAGAAACGTAGGTGACAGGACGTTACCTCACGCCCGCCTATAACGCAAGCGCTTTACGACGCCCGGTCCCGTCCCCCGCACCCCGGCTACGTCCTCGCGGGACGCACCCGGAGGAATTCCACCACCGCATCCGGCCCAGCGTCCACGGCGAGGCGCGCCGCCTTGGCCACCTCGACTGCATCCATTTTCGGGCGACCGTCATCACCGGAGAGCATGTCTGTGTCGGTGCGACCCGGGTGCAGCGAGGTCACCCGCACCTTTCCGGCCTCCTCTTCCTGCAGGGATTCAGTAAAGCCGCGCAAGGCGAACTTCGAGGCGCAGTATGCGGAATTCTCGGCGATGCCGTGGAAGCCGGCGCCGGAGTTGATGGTGATGATGAGGCCGGAGGAACGTCGCAAAGCAGGCAGCAACGCGCGGGTCAGCGTCACCGGGGCGAAGAGGTTGACCTCCATCATCTCGCGCCACTTGTCGTCTGTGAGCTCTTCCAGCGGGCCGTGATCCATCACGCCGGCGGCGAGCACGAGCACGTCCAGCTCCTCGATTTCGGACGCGGCCTTCAGGATCGCGTCGGTGTCGGTGAGGTCCGCTTCGAACGCTTCCGCGTTCGGAAGCGCGGCCACGATGTCGGAGGCGTCCTTCGACGCGCCGGCGTAGATGTGGTGGTCCTTGCCCAGTTCTTCGGCGATGGCACGGCCGATGCCGCGGGATGCGCCAGTAATCAGTGCCTTCTTCATAGGCAACCACCGTAGCGAAGTATGCGGCTAGGCTTTGATGCCCTTGAGCTTGCGGCCGAGATCGCGGGTAATTTCGCGGTCTTCTGTTCGGCGCTTGATGTCCCGGCGCTTGTCGTAGTCCTGCTTACCCTGCGCCAGGCCGAGCTCAACCTTCGCGCGGCCGTCCTTGAGGTACAGCGACAGCGGGATGAGCGTGCGGTTGCCGTCGCGCACCTTACCCTCCAGCGAGTCGATCTCTCGCCGGTGCAGCAGCAGCTTGCGCGTGCGGCGGGGCGGGTGGTTGGTCCAGTGGCCGCGCGAGTACTCGGGGATGTGCATGTTGCGCAGCCAGACTTCGCCGTTGTCGATGGTGGCAAATGCTTCCACAAGCGACACCTTGCCCTCGCGCAGGGCCTTGATCTCGGTGCCTTGGAGCACCAGCCCGCACTCCCACGTGTCCAAGATGGTGTAGTCGTGGCGAGCCTTCCGGTTGGTGGCAAGCACACCGGTGTTCGAAAGCTTCGTCTTTGTGTTCTTCTTGGACATAAGAGCGATAAGTGTACTACTTACGCACGTAAGAGCGAAGTGCCACCTGCGCCGCAAGGCCTCCGAGCACCATGGCGATGAGCCCCACAAGCGGCATGACGGCCCACACCGTGGAATCGGGCACGCGGGCGATGAGCTGGTTAGCGTACAAATCCCCCAGCAGCGGGTCCACGACAAACTGCTTGCCGGCCCACACGCCGATGGTGGCTAGCACTGCGCCGATGAGCACGGATAGGACCGCCTCCAAAACGAACGGCGCCTGGGTGAACCAGCGCGACGCACCCACCATGCGCATGATGCCGATCTGCTCGCGGCGGTTGTAGGCGGCCAGCTGCACCATGTTGGCAATGAGGAAGACTGCGGCGAGAGCCTGGGCCGCGGCCACGGCGAACGCGACGTTGCGGAAGGTGTTCAGGGTCCCGGCAGCGGAGCGGACCGTGTCGGCTTGGTCGGAGATGACCTCCACCTGGTCCATGTCGCGGATGGCGTCGAGCGGCGCAGTGTCCGTCGGGTCGGCCAGCCTCACGTGGAGGGCCGCCGGCAGCGCGTCCGGGGTGGTCTCGCGCACAAGCTCCGGCTCGGAATCCTGGAACAGCTCCTTGAAGCGCTCGTAGGACTGCTCCCGGGAGCGGAACGTCACTTGATCCACGCGGTCATCCGCTTGGAGCGTGTCGCGCACCTGGCGGCATGCCTCGGAGGAACAATCCGGGTCGTGGGCGGAAATGTCCTCGTTGAGCTCCACCATCACCTCGACGCGGTCGAGGTAGAGGTCCTTCGTCTGCGCGGTGGCCTTCGAGATGAGCACTCCCGCGCCGACCAGCACCAGCGACAGCGCCGTGGTAATGACCAACGCGATAGTCATGGTGAGGTTGCGCCCCAGACCTTTGACACCCTCGCGGCCAATAAATCCCCAGTTCATAGCTACCTCCTCACATCCCCGTACACGCCGTTTTGCTCGTCGCGCACGATTTTGCCCAGTTGCAGTTCAACGACGCGCTTGCGCATCTCGTCCACCGCGCGGGCGTTGTGTGTGGACATGATCACGGTTGTGCCCATGCGGTTGATCCGCGCGAGCAGGGCCATGATTTCGCCGGCGGTGCCCGGGTCGAGGTTGCCCGTAGGCTCGTCGCAAAGCATGAGCTTCGGCTTATCGACGAAAGCTCTCGCAATAGCCACACGCTGCTGCTCACCGCCGGACAGCTCCTGAGGCATGCGCTTGGCCTTCGAAGCCAGCCCGACGAGCTCGAGCGCGTCCGGGACGAGCTTGGCGATCCGGTTTTTGGGCTTGCCGATGACCTCCAGAGCGAACGCGACGTTGTCGTAGACGTTCAGGCGCGGCAGCAGACGGAAATCCTGGAACACGTAGCCGATGGATTGTCGCAGGGTGTTCACCTGCTTGCCGCTGAGCGCGTTGACGTGGAAGTCGTCGAAGTAGATGTCGCCCGAGGAGACGTTTTCCTCGCGGATGAGCAGCTCGAGGAAGGTGGATTTGCCGGAGCCGGACGCGCCGATGAGAAACACGAACTCGCCGTCGGGGATGTCGAGCGTGACGTCGTCGAGCGCCGGGCGCGTGGACGTCGGGTACGCCTTGGTCACATGGTCGAATCGGATCACGCGGCTCACTCTACCTGTTACGGAAGTGGCGATAGTGAATCTTTGGCGCGCGGAGCCTGTCGGTGGCTGCTGTGGTGTCGGCCCGCTCGACCTCGCTGCTGCCCCTTTTGGCCCAGCGCAATGACCGATGTCCCAGCCCACCCGCAACATGCGTCATTACCCCCAGGTCGGCGGAAACGCCCGTGCAACATCTGTGATCGGTGCCCGCAAAAAGTAAGGGCCGGAGCGAAACCGCCCCGGCCACCACCTCGGACCACCGCGACAGCGTGTTGATCAGCTACGCCTGGAACGGCGCGGTGGTGACCACACCGTCGACTTTCAGCTCGCCGAGCGCACGTAGGGCGCGTTCGATGGCCTCGTCGCGGATCTGGATGTCGTCCTGGGGGCAGGCCGCAGCTTCTGCCCGGAGGCGATGCGCAACTGCTCCTGGATCAAGCGTTTTTGTAGCCCACCTCCGTGCACAGGTTGATGGCGGCAGCGCCTACTAGGTGCCCGTGTTCGCCTTTGCCATCTCTGTGGCATTGCTGCAGATCCCGCTCATGGGCGTGATCGATTCGCGTCCGCGGACCATGCTCGTCGCCGCCACCGTGGCGGTCGCGGCTGTGTTCGGCGCGACGCCTAAAAAGCCCCGCCCCAATGACGGATGGCCCACGCCGACTGCAACATCTGTCATTCTCCCCAGGACGGCGGATGGGCGTATGCCAGATCCGTCACCGCCCGGGACAGGAAGACGCTTCCTTACCCCTCCTGCTGCTGCGCCATGCGCCAGCGAATGCCGGCTTCCAAAAACCCGTCGATGTCGCCATCGAGGACCTTCTGCGGGTCGCCCACCTCGTACTCGGTGCGCAGGTCTTTGACCATCTGGTACGGGTGCAGCACATAGGAGCGCATCTGGTTGCCCCAGCTGGCGTTGCCGCCGGCACCGAGCGCGTCCATCTCGGCCTTTTCCTCCTGGCGCTTCTTCTCCAGCAGCTTCGATTGCAACACGTTGAGCGCGGATGCCTTGTTCTGGATCTGGGACTTTTCGTTTTGGCAGGTCACCACGATGCCGGTGGGGATGTGGGTGATGCGCACCGCGGAGTCTGTAGTGTTCACGCTCTGCCCGCCGGGACCGGAGGAACGGTAGACGTCGACCCTGATGTCGGACTCCGGGATGTCGATGTGGTCGGTCTGTTCCACCACCGGCAACACCTCCACCTCGGCGAACGAGGTCTGGCGGCGGCCCTGGTTGTCAAAGGGTGAGATGCGCACGAGCCGGTGCGCGCCCTGCTCCACCGAGAGCTGGCCGTAGAGGTACTCGCCGTGCACCACGAACGTCGCGGATTTGATGCCGGCCTCCTCGGCGTAGGAGATGTCGTAGATGTCCACCTTGTGGCCAGCCTTTTCCGCCCAGCGGGTGTACATGCGCATGAGCATTTCGGCCCAGTCCGCCGCGTCCACGCCGCCGGCGCCGGAGCGGATGTTCACCACGGCCTCGCGCTGGTCGTACTCACCGGAGAGCATGGTCTGCACCTCAAGCGAGTCGATCTGGGCCGCAACGTCGGCCAGCTCTTCGTCGGCCATCCCAGCGTCGCCCTCTTCTTCGGCCAGTTCGTACATGACCGGAAGGTCGTCGATACGCGAGCGAAGCGAGGTGACCTTCTTCAACCGCGCCTGCACGTTGGAGAGCTCCGTGGTGACCTGCTGCGCATGAGCCGGGTCGTCCCACAAGCTGGGGTCCCCGGCCTGCGCCTCAAGCTCTCGGGCGCGCTCGCGGAGCACGTCCAAGTCCATCACCTTCTCAATGGTGGAGAGGGTGGAGCTTAAGTCCTTGATCCGCGCGTGAGTCTCCGGCTGCATAGGGGGGAAGTCTAGCGAACCGCCTGACGCGACAGCCAAGACGGGATAGCATGGCATCCGACCCCACACGGGCGCCCGGGGCACCGGGCTGAGATCGCGCTGATGTGGCACACACGCGCCGCGCGAACACCGTTCGAACCTGTCTGGTTAGCACCAGCGAAGGAAGGAGAAGGTCGTGGCTCACGACATCTATGCACACGAAATCCACCCGAAGCACTCCTACGCCCCGATTGTGCGGGACGGACTGGAGGTGCCGGAGACCGCGATCGAGCTGGACGACTCCCCCACTGGCCCGAACGCACCGTTCAAGATCTACCGCACCCGCGGCCCGTACGCGGAGCCGGAGGTGGGCCTGCCGAATCTTCGCGGCGAGTGGATCCAGGCGCGCGGCGACGTGGAGGAGTACGCGGGCCGCGAGCGCAATCTGCTTGACGACGGCCGTTCCGCCGTCAAACGCGGCCGCGCCAGCGACGAGTGGCGGGGCGAGTCCCGCGCACCGCTTCGCGCGCAGGACGGCAAGCGTGTGACCCAAATGGCCTACGCCCGCCGCGGGGAGATCACCCGCGAGATGGAATACGTGGCGCTGCGCGAGCACTGCTCCCCGGAGAAGGTGCGCGACGAGGTCGCCGCGGGCCGGGCGATTATCCCCAACAACGTGAACCACCCGGAGAGCGAGCCGATGATCATCGGCAACGCGTTTTTGACCAAGATCAACGCCAACATCGGCAACTCCGCGGTGACCTCCTCCATCCGTGAGGAGGTGGACAAGCTGCGCTGGGCCACCCGCTGGGGCGCGGACACGGTGATGGACCTGTCCACCGGCGACGACATCCACGCCACCCGCGAGTGGATCCTGCGCAACTCCCCCGTGCCGATTGGCACCGTGCCCATCTACCAGGCGCTGGAGAAGGTGAACGGCATCGCCGAGGACCTGACGTGGGAGATCTTCCGCGACACCGTGATCGAGCAGTGCGAACAGGGCGTGGACTACATGACCGTCCACGCCGGCGTGCGCCTGCCGTACGTGCCGCTGACCTCCAAGCGCGTCACCGGCATCGTCTCCCGCGGCGGCTCGATTATGGCCGGCTGGTGCCTGGCTCACCACAAGGAGTCTTTCCTCTACGAGAACTTCGACGAACTGTGCGAGATCTTCGCCCAGTACGACGTTGCGTTCTCGCTTGGCGACGGGCTTCGCCCCGGCTCCGTGGCCGACGCCAACGACGCCGCCCAGTTCGCCGAGCTGAAGACCATCGGCGAGCTGTGCAAGCGCGCCTGGGACTACGACGTCCAGGTGATGATCGAGGGCCCGGGCCACGTGCCGCTGAACATGATCCAGGTGAACAACGACAAGGAAGAGGAGTGGTGCGGCGGCGCGCCGTTCTACACGCTCGGCCCCCTGGTCACCGACATCGCGCCGGGCTACGACCACATCACCTCCGCGATCGGCGCCGCCAACATCGCCATGGGCGGCACCGCCATGCTGTGCTACGTCACCCCGAAGGAGCACCTGGGCCTGCCGAACAAGGACGACGTGAAGACCGGCGTGATCACCTACAAGGTGGCCGCCCACGCGGCCGACGTTGCCAAGGGCCACCCCGGCGCGCGCGATTGGGACGACGCGATGAGCAAGGCCCGCTTCGAGTTCCGTTGGCACGACCAATTCGCGCTCTCCCTGGACCCGGAGACCGCGCAGTCCTACCACGACGAGACGCTGCCGGCGGAGCCCGCGAAGACGGCACACTTCTGCTCCATGTGCGGGCCGAAGTTCTGCTCCATGCGCATCAGCCAGGACATCCGCGACGAGTTCGGCGACCAGATCGCGGACCTGGGCATGCCCACCTTCGACTTCGACGCCACGCCGGACCCAGTGACCGGACCGGCGGCGCGCGAGGGCGAGCAGGAGATGGCGCGCGAGTTCCGCGACCTTGGTTCCAACGTCTACTTGGAGGAAAACGAGGACACAGGCGCGGCTTCCCCGTCTAGGCAATAATGGCGGCGTGACGGATACTCAAACGTTCATCAAAGCCCACGCACACGACTCTGACGCCGAGCTGGCCGCCGCGCTGGTAGAACACGCCGGGCAGCTCGCGCTACGGATGCGGGCGCGTGGCGTGGGCACCGACTTCAAGACGTCTGTCTCTGACGTGGTCACCGACGCGGACCGCGCTGCCGAGGCGTTCGTGGCCGACGTGCTCGACGCCTTGCGGCCGGACGACGGGGTGCTCGGCGAGGAGGGCGCATCCCGCGCCTCCGCGACGGGCAGGACGTGGGTGATCGACCCCGTGGACGGCACCTACAACTTCTCGCAGGGTTCGGACTACTTCTGCTCCGCGCTCGCGCTTGTAGACGCCGGCTCCGCCCGCACCCCCGCCATTGGCGCTGTGCACCGCCCCGCCACCGGGACAACCTGGCTGGCGGCGGACGGCACCGCGACACGGGACGGGGTGGAGCTTGGTGGGTTGCCGGAGGCGTCGCTAGGCGGAAGCGCGCTGGTGACGTACCTGCACCCCACCTTCATGGCGGACGACGCAGTGCGTGAGACCTGGCTGAAGGCCGTGCGCCACACAGCGACGATCCGGATGATGGGCGCGGGCTCTGTGGATCTTGCCAACCTCGCATCCGGCCAGATGGGCGCCTGGCTGCAGCACACCGTCCCGGACTGGGATTGGCTGCCGGGGAAAGCGCTCGTGGAGGCCGTGGGCGGACGCGCAGAAAAGGTGGACGCGGGCGGGGTGACGTGGTGCGTGGCCGGTAACCCGCAGACGGTTGCGGAGGTCCTCGCCGCGCTGCGGAGCTAGCCGGGACCGGGCGGGCTACGGAAGGCGGAAGCCGCCCGGCACGTCGCCGAGCACGGAATCCATGCGCAACGACCCTGTCGGCGCATGGAGCGGGCCCTGCAGCGGTGTCCGGCAGGACACGTTGAACGGCGGGGCCCACATCCCGCCGTTGACCATGCCGATGACGCGGTCGCCCACCATCAGCGGCGCACCTGAGTCGCCCTGCATGGCGCAGACATGGTTGGTGTTGCGGGTATCCCAGTCCGAAATGGTGTAGCCGCACGTCGTGCCCGAAGCCACGCCGGTTTTGCACACCACCCCACCCCGGGGTATCGGTGCGCCGCCGAGGTGGTTGGCGGTCACCCCGTTGTACGAGCGGGTGACCTCCGTGTTGGGCGCCAGCGTGATCACGGCGTAGTCCAGCTGCTTGTTCACGTATGTGATCGTCCCGGTACGGCCGAGCTGCCAGGCGTCCGCGGAACGCACTGCGTCACCCACGTTGCCGCAGTGGCCCGCGGTGAGAGCGACCTTCTCGCCGCGGTTGTTGTACCCGGCGACGGTGGTGGTGCACATAACCTCCTGGCCGGGAACGGAGCCGACGTAGAGCGGCGTGCTCGGGCCGTAGAGCGCGTGGCCGCGCTGCAGTGCCGCGTCGGATTCCGCAGGGGTGCGAGGGGCGTCGAAGAACGATCCCGGCACGCGGTGCAGGACACGCTCGGCCGTGGGCTTGCCCGCAAGCACCTTGGAGACTGGGTCGGTGCGCCAGGTGTAGTTCTGCAGATCATTCACCTCCGCCTCCGCGTTTTGCGCGTGCGCCGCAGGGCTGGCCACAACCGCCGAGGTCACGAGCATGATCGCGGCGGCAACGGTTCGGGCGGCGTGCAGACGGCGCATGGCATCCCCAATCACATTGGCAACTTCTGTATCAACAGAGACATTCAACCACACCGCGCCCGGCACCGTGAAGGACTCGGGCGGGGCTAACGCGGTAGGTTGAGCGCATGCACGAGAGCCAACAGCAACAGCAACGCTTAATCGTCCCCGACCTCGCGCGCGGCACCGCCCTGCTGGGCATCGCCATGGCGAACGTCGCCCAAGCCTGGGTGATTAACGACTGGTCGGAGGACCAGTCCCGCGTCGGCTGGTCCGTCGGCGGCGTGCGCCCCGGCAGCATGCTCGACCAGGTCAGCGCCGTGTTCGCCGCCATGTTCATCCACGTACGCGGCCTGCCCATGTTCACCACGCTCCTCGGCTTCGGCTTCGGCCTGGTCGCCGCGAGCCTGTACCGGAAGCACTACCCGGCCAAGCAGGCCCGGCGCGTGCTGTTTCGCCGCTACGGCATCCTCGCGCTGTTTGGTCTGGCGCACATGTGCCTGCTCTTCTACGGCGACATCATGCTCACCTACGGCTTGGTGGGCATCCTGCTCGCGGCCATGCTCACGCTGAGCTCGAAAACACTGCGCGTCATCGCGTACAGCATCCTCGTCGTGTTCACCGCGATGGGCGTGATGGGCGCCTACGCCTCCCTCTACTTCGACGCCACCTCCGGTTTCCTGGAAGCAGATCCCACCCTCAGCCTGGACTCACTGGGCGCCTACTTCTCTTCCAACATGAGCATGGCGGTGGGGATGCTCAGCATGCAGCCCATCGCCGCGGTGCAGCTGCTGAGTTTGGCCGTCATTGGCTACGTGTGGGCGCGGGAGCGGGTGCTTATCGACGTCGCTTCGCACCGCCGCACCTTAATCACCTGGACAGTCATCGCCGGGGTGGTGATCGTGTACGTCGGCCTGCCCTGGGGCCTGAGTGCGGCTGGCGTGCTGCCCGCCGCGTGGGAGATGCCCCTGTTCGTGCTCAACCAGGCCGTGGGGTACCTCACCGGACCGGGCATTTTGGCCGCGCTGGCGCTGGCCACGGACAGCCTGCACAACCAGGTTCCCGGCTGGGCCCGGGCGTTTGTGGCCCTGGGCAAGCGCTCGATGTCCGGCTACCTGGCGCAGTCGTTCCTGTTTATCCTGCTGTGCACCCCCGCATTCCTGGGAGTCGGCCTGGATACGTCCGTCACCGGCAAGCTGCTGATCGGCCTGCTGGTGTGGGCGATTACCCTGGCGCTGGCCGTGGCCCTTGACCGCGCAGGAAAGC
Source organism: Corynebacterium wankanglinii (assembly GCF_013601005.1). Lineage (NCBI taxonomy): Bacteria > Bacillati > Actinomycetota > Actinomycetes > Mycobacteriales > Corynebacteriaceae > Corynebacterium > Corynebacterium wankanglinii. The sequence goes on along the minus strand of NZ_JABFED010000009.1, from coordinate 82,935 downwards.
AGGGCCCCTTCGAGTGGGCGCACCGCCACCTCTCGTATGGCAAGACGGGAAGGATTGAACCAAAGCATGATCAGCCTCAAATCACTGCATGAGATGACCCCGCTCGAGGTCCACCAGCTGTACAAACTGCGCGTGGACGTGTTCGTCGCGGAGCAGAACTGCCCCTACAACGAGATCGACGACCAGGACGCGGACCCCGCCACCCGCCACATCCTGGCGTTCGACGGGGAGCAGTTCGCCGGTTGCGCCCGCGTCTTCCCCACGGACACAGGCTCCCGCTTCGGCCGCTTCGTGGTCCACCCCGCCCACCGCGGCTCCGGCCTGGGGCCGAAAATCGTGCGCGCCGGCATCGAATACACCGAGCGCTTCCCCGGCGACCTCATCGTCGAGGCCCAGGCGGGCCTGGTCGGCTACTACGAGCAGTTCGGCCTGGTCGCCGAGGGCGAGGAGTTCCTCGACACCGGCATCCCGCACCGCGTGATGCGGCTTGGGCGTTAGCGCGTCGCTAAGCTACCCGCGATCCCCGCGGTCGAGGACGAAGCCCTCGGGGAACTTCCAGGAATCGTCCTCCAGCTCGGGGCGCTCCGCCTCGTTGCCCTCCGAGTCATACCCCGGCGCGGGCCTGCGGGTGCGCGCCATGCGGGGTCCTATCTGGGGGTGCGGAGTCGGAGGGGCGCTTAGCGGCCCGGCTTGATCAGGGCGCCAGCCGCGGAGGAGGTGACGGCGGAGCCGACCAGCACGCCCACGGTGTAAAGGATGCCGGTGACCCCCAGCATCTGCAGCAGCCAACCAAAAAACAGTGCACCGACGACTGCGCCGGCGATGGCAACGACCCAACGGCCCATGATGAAAACCTTCCGGGATAGGGGAATTTGCGTTGTGCCCGGCCAACGGTACCGGTTTGTTAGGGTGACTCCTCGACAGCAGGGTTGAGACTGCCGGGGTTGAAAAGGATGACACATCGTGGTGGATAACGAGCAGAAACTCCTCGAGCGCTTCATGTGGCTCTCCATCGGCGCAGCCGTGGCAACCATTGTGCTGAAAGCTGTCGCAGCGTGGGTGACCGGGTCTGTGGGCTTCCTTTCAGACGCCATCGAATCCGGCATCAACCTCATCGCTGCCGCGGTGGGCCTGTGGGCGCTGAAGCTGTCGGCCAAGCCCGCGGACGCCAACCACCACTTCGGCCACGCCCGCGCCGAGTACTTCTCCGCCCAGGTGGAGGGCTCACTGATCCTGCTCGCCTCTGTGGCCATCATCTTCACCGCCGTGGACAGGCTGCTCCACCCCGTCCCTGTGGAACAGGTGGGCATCGGTTTGGCCTTTTCCGTGGTGGCCACGGTGTTCAACGGCGCCGTCGGCGTCGCGCTGATCCGCGCCGGCAAGAAATACCGCTCGACCACGCTCAACGCGGACGGCCACCACCTGCTCACAGATGTGTGGACCACCGTCGGCGTCATCGTCGGCATGGCGCTGGTATGGCTGACCGGGTGGCAGCCGCTGGACCCGATTGTGGCGCTGATTGTCGGCCTGAACATCCTGTTCACCGGCTACAAGCTGCTCAAAGGCGCCATGCTGGGCCTGCTCGCGGAGGCGCTACCAGAGGAAGAAACCGCGGTGGTGCACACCTACCTGGAGGATTACGCCGACGCGAACGGCGTGACGTTCACCTCCGTGCGCACCGCCGCCGCCGGCCGCGAGCGCACCGTCAATCTGGTTATGCAAGTCCCCGGAGGCTGGACGGTCGACCGCGCCCACGACCACGCCGACGCCATCGAGGCTGGCCTGGCGGAGGCCCTCGGCGGCGCGGAGACCATCGTGCACGTGGAGCCTCTGGGGCACCCCACCCGCACCGGCCCGATGACGGTGTAGAGCGCGCACCGGCGGCGCTTCAGCGCGGATCTGCTGGTTGGGCCGGCGGCGCCGCGTGCGGTTACTAGAAGATCACGCGTCCAACTTTGCGTTTCCGCAGGTGATAGTGAAACTGATGTTCAATAATGGACCGATCTTCTAGCAGCGCTCCCGAGCAACTAGCAGATCCGCCCAAAAGGCACGGGCAGGCACCAGCATCACCAGCTACCAGCGCGCCCAGCGCACGGAAGAAAACCCGAGCGCCCACGCGGAAACGCCTAGGCTGGCACACATGGCTAATTCGATCAAAGATCCCGAGGTCTACGAGGCCCTGCTGCGCGAGGGCAACTCCAAGTCCAAGGCGGCCGCCATTGCAAATGCGGCCGCCCGCGACGGCCGCTCCGCAGTCGGCGAGCGCGGAGGCGAGTCCGGCTCCTATGAGGACTGGACCAAGGACGAACTGTATAAGCGCGCGCAGGAGCTCGACATCGAGGGCCGCTCCGAGATGACCAAAGACGAGCTGATCGAGGCGCTGCGTGACTAAGCCCGAGATTGATCTGCGCTGTTACTTCGTCACAGGCCAGGGCCCAGACGTCGTGGAGCGCGCCCGCCAGGCCGCTGCCGGCGGCGCGGGCGTGATCCAGGTGCGCTCCAAACCGATCTCCGCGCGTGAGCTCTACGCGCTCTCCCGCGCTGTGGTCGAGGCCGTGCACGCCGTCAACCCGCAGGCGCGAGTGCTTATCGACGACCGCGTGGACGTCGCCCTCGCTCTCCAGGGCCACGGCATCGCCGGGGTGCACGTGGGCCAAGACGACCTGGACGTGCGCGTGGTGCGCGAACTGCTCGGCCCGGACGCGATCATCGGCCTGACTACGGGCACCCTCGAGCTGGCCCGCGCCGCCAACGACGTGGCGGACTGCATCGACTACATCGGCTGCGGCCCCTTCCGTGCCACACCGACGAAGGATTCCGGCCGCGCCCCGATTGGGCTTGACGGGTACCCGGAGCTGGTCGCCGCTTCCGACGTGCCACTGGTGGCCATCGGCGATGTCACCGCCGACGACGCCTACGACCTGGCCCGGGCGGGCGTGGACGGGTGCGCCATCGTGCGCGGCATCATGCACGCGGACGACGCGAAGGCGTATTGCGAGCGGGTCGTCGCCGAGTACGACCGGGGTGTGCAGGACCACTCAACCACCGCCTCTTCGTACGCACAAAACCCATAGGAAGCACCCCTGAGTAAGGCCAAATTTTGGGCAAACTCATGGTTTATTCCTCAGAGCCTGACCACACGTTCGCCGCTGAGGTCTGGCTCGGCTGCACTAAAATCGCAGCCGCGAAGCCGCGAGCGCGCTAACCTCTGAAGAGTGATTATCTCGGTCGTCGGCGCAGGAATTATCGGTTTGACCGCCGCCCTCACGCTCGCGGACCGCGGCCACACGGTCACGGTCCACGACCCAGCTCCGGCCTCCGGCGCCTCCCACCACGCGGGCGGCATGCTCGCCCCGACTGCGGAGGTGGTGTACAAGCAGGACCCGCTGTTTCCGCTCATGCGCGCGTCCGCCGAGTGGTACCCGGACCTGATCGCGCTGACCGCCAAATACACGGACCTGCCCACCGGCTACCGCACGGACGGCACGCTCGTGGTGGCTCGCGACACCGCGGACAAGACCCACCTGGAGGAGCTGCGCGACTACCAGTCCCGCCACGGCATGGAGGTGGACAAGCTCACCGTGCGCCAGGCCCGAAAGCTCGAGCCGGCGCTCTCCCCCGCGCTGGCGGGGGCGGTTGCGATCGGCGGCGACCACCAGGTCCAGCCCCGCCTGTTTACGCGTGCGCTTATCGACGCCTGCCGGTCCGCCAACGTCACGTTCTCCCCCAACCGTATCGAAAGCCTCGACGCGCTGGACGGCGATCAGGTGGTGGTGGCCAACGGCCTCGGCGCAAGCCAACTCGTTGCAGGCCTGGATCTGCGGCCGGTCTACGGCGACGTGCTGCACGTGCGGGTGCCGCAGCACCAGTACCCGCTGCTTACGCGCGTGGTACGCGGGTTCGTGGAGGACCGCCCCGTCTACCTCATCCCCCGCGAGGACGGCACGCTGACCATCGGGGCGTCCACTCGCGAGGACGGCCGGGACCAGCCGCAGGTCCAAGGGATCCACCAGCTCATGCGCGACGCTATCGAGCTGGTGCCGGCCCTGGAGGAGTGCGACTTCATCGAGGCCACCGCCGGCGCGCGCCCCGGCACGCCGGACGATCTTCCCTACCTGGGCCGGATAGATGATCGCACCGTCGTCTCCACCGGCTACTTCAGGCACGGGATTTTGCTGGCGGCGTTGGGGGCGCGGTGTGGGGCGGAGCTCGTCGAGAAGCACACGCCCGCAATAGACTTGTCCGCGTGCGACCCGAGGAGGCATACATGAACATCACGCTCAACGGAGAAGCAACCACAACCGAAGCGGCGACGGTGGAAGAACTCGTCACCGAGGTCGGAGCCCCCGCCGACGGCACCGCGGTGGCCATCGACGGCGAGGTGGTACCGCGCTCGCAGTGGACGCGCAAGCTTGCAGACGGCTGCGCGGCCGACGTCCTCACCGCGGTTCAGGGGGGCTAGACGTGCTGGAAATCGCAGGAAAGCAGTTCGGCTCCCACCTGATTATGGGCACTGGCGGGGCGAGCTCATTCGACATGCTGGAACAGGCGCTTGAAGCCTCCGGCACGGAGCTGACCACGGTGGCGATGCGCCGCCACTCCGCCAAAACCGGCGGCGGTGAGAGCGTCTTCGACCTGCTACACCGCTTGAGTATCGCGCCGCTGCCGAATACGGCCGGCTGCCGCACCGCGCGCGACGCGGTGATCACCGCGAAGCTCGCCCGCGAGGCGCTGGGCACGGATTGGGTGAAACTCGAGGTCATCGCGGACGACCGCACGCTTCTGCCGGACGTGGTGGAGACCGTCGACGCCTGCGAGATGCTGATAGACGAGGGCTTTACCGTGCTGGCCTACACCTCCGACGACCCTGTGGCCGCCAAGCGCCTGGAGGATTTGGGCGCCGCCGCGGTGATGCCGCTGGGCTCGCCGATTGGCACGGGGCTTGGAATCCTCAACCCGCACAACATCGAGCTGATCTGTTCGCGCGCGGAGGTGCCCGTGCTTATCGACGCCGGGGTGGGCACCGCCTCCGACGCCGCCCTGGCCATGGAGTTGGGCTGCTCCGGCGTGCTGCTTGCCAGCGCGGTGAACCGCTGCCAGGACCCGGTGGCGATGGCGCAGGCGATGCGGCACGCGGTGGAGGCGGGCCGTCTGGCGCGCGCGGCCGGGCGCATCCCGAAGCGAGAGCACGCGGTGGCGTCCTCCACCTTCGACGGCCTGGCCAGCTGGGCGGACGAGGTCTTATAGATGCTGCACGAGCAAGAGCTGAAGCGCACCGCGCGTCAAATGAACCTGCCCGGCTTTGGCCCGGAGCAGCAGGAGAGGCTGCACAACGCGCGGGTGCTGGTCATCGGCGCGGGCGGCCTGGGCTGCCCCATTATGCAGACGCTGGCGGCCACCGGGGTCGGCCACATCACGGTGTGGGACGACGATCACGTGGACATCACCAACATCCACCGCCAGATCCTCTTCGGCGCGGACGATGTGGGCCGATCCAAGGTCGAGGTGGCCGCGGAGCGCCTGCGGGCGCTGCAGCCCGGCATCGAGGTCACGGCCGTGGATGGCCGGCTCACCCCCGACAACTTCATCGCGGCGCTGGACGGCATCGACCTGCTCATCGACGGCTCCGATACGTTCGCCACCAAGTTCCTCGCGGCCGACGCCGCAGAGATCACCGGCACGCCGCTTGTGTGGGGCTCGGTGCTGCGCTACCGCGGCGACATCGCGCTGTGGTGGTCAGGCCCCGGCGCGCCCGCAGACGGTGTGGGGCTGCGAGACCTCTACCCCACCCAGCCCGACGCTGATTCCGTGCCGGACTGCGCCACCGCCGGCGTGCTCGGCGTGACCACCTCCGCGGTGGGCTCGCTCATGGCCACGGAGGCGGTGAAGTTCCTCACCGGCGTGGGCAACGTCCAGGTCGGCCGGCTGCACGTGTACGACGCGCTGAGCACCACCATCCGCCGCTTCACCGTCCCCCGCGACCCGGCGCGCCCGCGCGCCACCACGCTTGCCACCTACGCCGAGGCGTGCGCGGTGAGCACTGAGGCAGACACCGAGGGGCAGTCGCTTTACGACGACATCCGCACCGGCGCAGCCCACGCCTTAGACATCCGCGAGCCGCACGAACGCGCCATCGCCGACTTGCCGTTCGCATCCGCGCACCTGCCGCTGAGCGAGGTGAAGCGCGACCCCGACGCGGTGGCGAACGCCCTGGCCAAGTACGCGGAGGGCGATGAGGTGGTGGTGTACTGCGCGGGTGGGGTGCGCTCGGAGAAGTTCGTGGATACGCATGCGCAATCGGCCGCACAACGAGGCATTATGTTGAAATCTTTGCCGGGAGGCGTGCAGCGCTGGGGATAGCCTGGTTTACTGCTGCCATGCACCGAAGAGCCACCGCATCGCTTGCCGCCAGCGTCCTTTTTCGCCGCCGCCCTTGTCCCCTCCGCCGCGGCCGACCCTAACCTGGCCACGTACTCCAACGCCACGGGTGACGTTCGCTGCGAGATGTATCAGACCGAAGCCGGCACCGAGACCATCTGTGTGTCCGAGACTGCACGCCAGACGCAGCCGGAATGCAACCCGCCGCAACAGCTCATCCCTGCAGTCACGGTCAACCGAGACTTCGTGGGCACAAATTGCTGGAACCAGGGTTTTGTGGGCCAGCCCCAAAAGCTCAACCCGTTGCAGGTGCGGCGCTTTGGCACCGCAACGGTGATCCCCGGGTTTTCTGGCAACCTGTATGTCCTTGACATCACCCGGCGCGCGCTGGTCCGAGCCGGCTCCACCAACACTGTGCTGTTCAACTTCTAAGGAGACATCATGCGCACCATCACCCGCGGCATCATCGCCACTATCGCTGCTGCCACCGCACTTGCTGCAGGCGCGTCCTCCGCATCCGCGGATCAGGGGCCGGGCTTCAACCCCCGCGGCGTGGAGTGGCCCGCAGCCCACGGCGCGCTGCCCGCCCAGGCGCCGTACGCCACCTTTGCTAACCAGCAGGACACCGTGCGCTGCGGCGTGTACAACGTCCAGGGCCAGGACTTCGTCCACTGCCTCAGCCTGGTGGATACGATGCCGGGCCACATGTGCGCTGGCCAGGGCAAGGCGAACGCGATGAACCTGGGCAAGTGGGACGCGTGGGACTGTGCCGATACAAACGCATTTGCCGGTGCGCCCAAGATGGGCAACCTGCAGCTGCGCCGCTACGGCTCGACATTCGTGGCAAGCGACACGCGAGGCAACTTCTTCATCGGCGACCGGGGGCTGAGCCGCGTCATCCGCGTCGGCGAGATCAACGACATCTACGCCGACCACGGCCGGGTCATCGCGTTCAACTCTCGCCTGCGCGGTTCCTCCATCCCGGCGGGTTCCTCCATCTAGGATCTCCGCACAGGCTTTCGGCAACCCCGCCTCCGATGACGGACGCGGAATTATAATGTCGCGTTGTTCCACCACAACCGCATAAAGGAGGCGCCCTTGGGCGAAGTATTGCGAGCCGCCGTTCGCTGCATCACAGCACCGTCGCTCTTCCCCCGAGAACTGCATATGTTGGCCGACATCGCGCTGTACGCCGATGACCATACGGGCCCCGTGTTAGACACCGACGGTACGGTGCGCAAGGCCCACAGGGGATACGTGCCCCGCCTGGGAGACCCGAAAGACAGGTTGGGATTGAAGGCGAACCTGCTGGAGTCCCGCCTGTTCGTCTTCACCGCCACGGGCTGGCTCTCACCGGTGGACGGCCCCGAGCACGACGGCGCGTACCAGCTCAACGTCCACCGCCTACAGCGTCTGCTGGACGTGGCGGAGGCAGCCATGGTCAGCGGAAGAGCTGACACCGATGCCGGGGAGCAGGCGGACCGGGAGCTCGGCAGCGACTTCACCACCCCGCCGCCGGATCTGTCCCAGCAGGTGGACCGCCTCCTGGTGCGTAACCCGGCGGCCTAGCACCGGTGGCGGCTCCGCCTCGGAGCGACGCCGCCTAGGCTGCGATCCCTTCCTGCCGGCGGATCCGGCCCCGGCGCGCCAACCACGCCGCGAAGAACGAGAGCACCAGCGCTACGAGCACACCAAGGTTGGCATCCGCCCAGTGCTCGCCGACCAGCGGCAGGAAGTAGCCCTGCCAGTTGTTCCAGGCGGCCTCCTCCGCGAAGAGGTTGGTCACAAGCCCCCACCCGATGACCGACACGACGGCAAGGATGCCGATAGAGGTCCAGTCGACTGCACCGTAGCGCCCTTCGGCGCTGTAAAGCGACGGCTCGTCATAGTCCTGCGTGCGGGTGTAGATGTCCGCGATGAGGATGCCAGCCCAGCTGGCAAGGGGCACGCCCAGGGTGATCAGGAAGGACTGGAACGGGCCGAGGAAGCTCTGGGCGAAGAACACCACCCAGATGGTGCCGGCGGTAAGGAGCACGCCGTCGATCGCGGCTGCTGCTGGGCGGGGGATGTTGATGCCCAGGGTGAGCAAGGTCAGACCAGAGGAGTAGATGCCCAGTACCGCGCCGGAGACCAGCGACAACACCGCGGTGATAAGGAAGGGCACGAGCACCCATGTGGGGAGGACGACGGCCAGCGCACCGATTGGGTCGTCGGCGATCGCATCTGCCAGCGATTCGTCGGACGCGGCGAGCAGGAGGCCGAAGACAACCAGAATCGCCGGCGCGATGGCGCCGCCGAAGGTGTTCCAGAAAATGATGGCGGAATCAGGCGTATCCCGGCGCTGATAGCGCGACCAGTCTGCGGCGATGTTGATCCATCCGAGTCCGAAGCCCGTCATGACCATCACCAGTGCGCCCACCACGTCGCCGGCGGAGCCTGCGGGTACCGCACTTACCGCCGCCCAGTCGATGCGCGGGATAGTCAGCAACATGTACAGCACGGTCACCGCACCTGTCAGCCACGTCAGCACCGACTGCATCTTGATAATCGTGTGGTATCCCAGCACGGACGCGGCCACAATCAAGCTCGCAACGATGACCGTGGCCACGACCTTGGTGCCGGTTCCCGGGTTGCCGCCGAGCTCCCGTATCACGGTCGTTGTGGCCAGCACCGCCATGATGGCAAGGAATGTCTCCCAACCAATAGACGTCAACCACGAGACGATGCCCGGCACCTTCTGCCCGTTCACGCCGAACGCCGCACGTGAGAGCACCATTGTCGGCGCAGACCCGCGCTTGCCGGCCACGGCGATCAGGCCGCAGAGGAAGAACGAGAACGTCACGCCAAGAGCAGCAACGAGCGCTCCCTGCCAGAACGACAGCCCGAACCAGAGCACAAACGACCCGTAAGAGATGCCGAAGACCGAGATGTTCGCCGCGAACCACGGCCAGAACAGGTCCGAGGGTTTCGCGGTGCGCTCGGATTCGGGCACGATATCGATGCCCAGCGTTTCCACGACTGGCGCACTGTTTAATGGTGGTGTGCTGTGTGACATACCCGGACTATACGTTGCGGCGCATGCCCCATAATGGGTTTATGAAATTTCTTGCGCTCTCAACCAGCGTCCACCGCTACACCAACTCCGGCATTCACACCGGCATGTGGCTGGGCGAGTTCACCCACTTTTACGACGTGCTCACTGAAGCCGGCCACGAGGTCACCCTCGCCAGCGTGGACGGCGGTGCCGTGCCCATCGACCCGGTCAGCCTGAAAACCCCGGTGATCCAGTTGGGCGGCACGAACAAGCGCTACGAGGACCCCGAGTTCATGGACAAGCTGGAGGACACCCCCGCAATCGCCGACGTGAACCTCGACGAATACGACGGCATCTACCTCATCGGCGGCCACGGCACGCTCTTCGATTTCCCGTCCGAGGCCGTGTCCCGCGCCGTCGCCCACTTCGCGGACGCAGGCAAGATTGTCTCCGCGGTCTGCCACGGCCCCGCCGGCCTGCTCGACGTCACGCTCGCCGACGGCACCAAGCTTCTCGACGGCCGCCACGTCACCGGCTACTCCTGGGCCGAAGAAAAATTGGCCCGCCGCACCGAAGAAGTCCCTTTCAGCCTAGAGGAGAAGCTGCGCGACCAGGCCGGCGAGTACACCACCGCGAAGATCCCGATGACCAAGCACGTCGTCGTGGACGGCACGCTGATCACCGGCCAGAACCCGACGTCGGCTGCCGGTGTCGGCGAAGCGGTGCTTGAGCTAGCCGTCTAGCTGGAGCTCGGGGGAATTCGACCGGCATGCAGAAACCCGGCCAGGGGATCCCCTGGCCGGGTTTCAATCGAGGGATTCGCGAAACTCCCCTACCACCCAAAACACACCCCTCCCCCAGACCGTCCCCGGAAGTATTCCCCGAATTCCCCGGAACCACCACGACAATCCCCAAAGAACACCCCTGACCAGCAAGAACGTCCCCTAGAACAACCACCCACCAGCACAAACGTCCCGAAAACATCACGCCACCACTGCCTAGCGTCCTATCCCGCACCACTTCACCGAAACGCTCTACAAACCACTTTGAAGCCACCAGTCCACGCAACAGGAGCGCCCCATACAAACCAAAACGGTGCCACCGAGAAAAGAACCTCAATGACACCGTTTGTACGAGTAAAAGAGAAAGAAACAAAACTCAATTACCACGGGACATATCCGTGTAGAAGGATGAGCGCACAATCATGCGCTAGTTATCATAATACCAACATCGCACACATGTTCGTCAGAATGAACATAGTCCGCTTGTAGCGGTGTGCTGACATGAAAAACACCCCCGTGAAACACGAGGGTGAATAAGTGATCTACCAGATCAACGGAACAGGTTCACAATCTTCGTCCAGAAGGACTCTTGAACTGCGCCACCTGTGTTTACCACTGGACCGTGTTCGGAAACTGGTCCTGGAATTGCTGCTGGTTGAACAGGAGCAGGAGCAGGAACGAACGGCGGAGTGTTCACACGAGAAGGATTGTTTGGCACTGGCTGCTTAGCAGGAAGCGTGTGGTTTACCGCTGGAGGGGTGTTCACTGGTGCAGGAGAAGACGGGATAATTCTCGCTGCTGGTTCGGTAGTTCTCGGGGTGTCCTCTGGAACTTCTGGAGTCTCACGAGGTTCTGGTTCTGGGATGTTTGGAGTCTCGCGAGGGGTAGGTTCAGACTCGTCAGCGGTCGGCTCTTCACTTGGAGCGGGTGGCTCACTGGAAGTGACCTCAGACGATGGAACCGGCTCAGTGGATGATCCTGGACGGTCATCTCTTGGTGGAGTGGTTGTCTCAGATGGAGGAGGGGTAACTGGTGATGTTGGTTGCTCATCTTCCTCACAAACCGAGATCTTGACACCCGCCTGGTCACAACCATCTTCCGCGACACTGTATGCACCTACGTAGTAAGTAGTTGCCACGTTAGATTGGAGTGTAAATGTTTGTGCATACTTCGCTCCCCATGACGTTGATCCATTAAGGTCGCGGGGACGAACGTCTGCGCCAATGAGATCGTTACGTCCAAGATCTTCAGTTACAGCGCATCTAAACGATCCGTGCAAACCGTCTTTGGTGTCGTTTTTAAGATTATTGCGGGTTACATCGTCATTTTCTAGCGAGTATCGGGGAAGTACATCACGGTTTCTTCCCCACTCGTATTCTGCGAGAGATTGACAGCCAGCCGTATAACCACCAAGTCCTCCTTCCTGTGAACATTTCCATAACCCTTGTTTTGCTCTAATAGGTAGGTAAGCGAGATCTGACTCAGTTTTGACCGTTCCTGTTAGACGATAGGTAGTAACACCTAGTGAGTCGTTATTGAAAAGCAGGTACTCATAGGGGTAGTCAACCTCCATCGCTCCATATTCCGGGAGGGAGAAATTACCCACTACTTTGCTATCACGACTAGATCTAACCCAATCCCATGCATCCTGTGTGATTATTTTCCCGTTTCCAGCAACCGTTTCTTCAGGATTTTCACGCTTGTACTTCTCGTACCCGTCTTTGAACTGTGAGATAACTTCCTCACCCTTGACGTGTGTTGCAAATCTTCTTTCGTCATCATCGAATTTTGACACGTATGAAGCATCATCTTGGGGATTGTTTTCATCCTTTAGGGTAAATCCGACATTTGATCCCCCTGCACTGAGTCCAGCAGCCTTTAACTCATCTTCTTCTAGGAGAGGAACATCCACAGGTTGCTTGAAAGTGTGAGTGGGAAAACCGCCAAGAGCGCGCAGGTTTGAGCAGTCGAAACGTTTGCCCTCGATAGACGTTGATACCACTTCAAGTTTCGGATTCTTGATGACCGACGGGAAAGCAATAAGAGAACCTGTTGCAGTCTGTCCGTGATTGGAGGAATGCAGAATGTTGCCAAACTGAATCTCGTATGACACTTGAATTTCATCCCCAACTTTCTCAACACAAATGTCGCCACCATTACAGTTCACCATTCCCCCAGCACCGGAATTATGAACGTTGTCCGACACACCCACAGCCTGAGCGGGGATTACTCCACTAACAGCACTTCCCGCAAGTAGCGCAGTGGCAATAATTGAGTGTAGAATTTGTTTCTTTATATTTGTTTTCATATCTAATTTTCCCTTTTGTGTACGTACACGCATGCGCGCAGAAAGTCCTGGCGCTTAAGCGTTTAATAATTTGAATTCATCAACACTAATAGTGTTCATTTATTAGGTTAACTGATTCGCACGCCCGTTCGTCAGAATCACTTTCTGGATCTCACCCGCATCGCTTCGCGCGCGATGATGCGCTCATCCAATCCAACGCGAAGAACATCATGTACCTACAACGAGATCCAGGAGTTGGCGCAGATGATCATGCACGCGAACGGGTACTTCAACGACTACAACAACCAGAACATCGAGGACTTCTACACACTGCTATATCCATACAGGTAAAAAAGAATTTCCATATCGGCAACCACGAGAACAATTACGCCAATAGTTGTTCGCGGAAAATCCCTTGGAGTGCCAATTCTCACCGCGCGCCACCCACTAGAAAGCCGTCATAACACCTGGCTAGCGCTACTTTTCATGCCATGTCGCAGTCCGCTATCACACTTTTGGGAGCGCGCGTTATTTCCCCGTAAGAGTCCGTTCACAAAAATGATTCGGGTGGATCATCCGTGACACATTCTATGATTCCCACAAGTGCGAATTACACGGACAGTATTCGCACTCGCAGTCGAATAGGGAGGATGTGGAGTTGGACGTTTGGAGCATTGTCAGTTTGGGTATCGGTGTCGCTGGAATCATCTACGCCGTGTTCACGAATAGGCGCGGTGAGAAGCAACGGGAAGCACTTGTCGCGAAGTACGACCACGAGCGCGAGATTGACCAGCAGCGCTACGAGGAAGAAAAACAGCGCGCTATCCAAGCGCAAAGGAAGGCGGATCTTGACCGTCAAGCACAGCAGGAAAAGTTTGCGCGCGAAGAGCAGTACCGCGAGCAACAACGCTTAATCAAGCAGCGCGAGGACGAGGAAGAGCAGAACTATCGGGACAGCCTTCGACGGTTCCAGCGCATGGATGGGGCGCGCACCCGTTTCAATCCGAAAGAAGCAGGTTGGGATGCGCGTGTCACTGATGACGGAGCCAATATCGAGATCAAGAAGTTGACGGATAAGGAGTACTATCTCGTCATTTTTGAAGTGGTTCGTCCAAACGACAATTACCGTACTGAACCGCCGTTTGGCGAAATTCGCGGACTTGGCGCAAGCGGTAGCGTCAAAATCTCACGTTTTGGCGGTTTTGACAACGTTGAAGCGGTGCTTGTGCAGGCGTACAGCAATTTGTCGTACCCAGATCAGGTCACGATTCCGCTCGATCCGAACGAGACGATGCCTGAGTATCGCGCAGCATAAGCGCAGGAAAGACCTAGCGCTATGATGAGAATGTCTTTTTACCCCGTGTCATCCGTTTTCCCAAGGAAGTAAATCCCGTGCCTAACCCACAACAACTCATGCAGTACGCCGGTGCTGCTGTCACCGTCATCGTCCTGATTCTTGGATTGCTCTTTGGAAGCGGAGATTTGTCTTCGTCTTCTCCTGGATCGGATACAGGAGCACAATCGGCACTGGCGAAGCAATCGAACACGTCTGCTCCGTCGAATGGTGGGCGTAAAGCAGATTCAGACGGGTGCGTGAAGAACACTCCTGATTACTTCAAGTGCAAGCAAGAGAACAGTCCTCTCGGCAAAAAGAACCCGCCCTTGACTCCGAGCGAGATCCAGCAAGCGAAAAAGGAACAGTTCGATCAGTTGGTTGCGTGGCGTTCTCGTGACAAGGAGTTGCGCCCGATTACTTACGATCCCGCGTTGGAAGCAACTGCGCAGCGGTTTGCTGAAGAATTGGCGCAGACTCCGGGAGATGAGATTTGGCACTCGGGGTACAACACAAGGGGTCGGGAGAACGTGGCGATGAGCCAGATCTCGCACGATAGGTTCATCAGTATGTTCGCCGGGTCACCTGGACACAGCAGTGCCATGAGTACTAACGGGCGTGCTCCAAAAGTAGGTATTGGTATTGCACAAGATCCGGTTACGGGACACTATTTCTGCGTCCAGCACTTCGCTGATCACTAATGAGTCTTGGGGACGGGGGAGGAAGGAACACCTACTAGGTCGGGAAGATAGTCCCACCTAGTAGGTGTTTTGTTTGCGCCGGGTGATGCTGGACTACCCGTGTGCCAAATTGACACGCCTAATCGTCCGCGCCATACGTCACCGATGAACTGTGACGCTCTTTGCTACTAAACGTCGTAGAAACCCACAGGTCAGGATTGAGCGACACCGAATCCTCATACTGTTCGCCGTTGTCATCGCTGTAGTTGATGATCACCTCAACATCAGCGGGAATCCCGTCGCCGGATTCATCGAGCAGCATTGCTCCGTCAGATTGTTTACGGACCAACACCGCATCCGCTGGAGTTCCGTCCGCATTGACAAATCGCTTACTCTCTCCGACTTCTCGAAGAGGGAACCGCTCAACTTTTGTCGCCCAAAATGGCACAGACGTGGACTGATTTGGTGCCCAAGTCTTGAACGTCTTCCCCTCGTACTTCGCAAGGGTCAGTTCGACCGGCGATTTCCTGTAATCGACTAACTCCGAAGTATTGGCGTTGAGACGATCCACGTCTGGTTCCGGAAGTGGCGGGTTGAATCTCACAGTGACGTTGCGGGCGGGACTTTTGCCAACATTCTCCACGACAAGCGGGAGATATCCCTTTTCGTGTATCGGGCTTCCAAGATAAGCGTTCATACGAGGGCGAAACAACGCAAGCATCACATCATCCAACCCACCAAGAATCTGTGTCTCCGTCGCCGTCATGATCTCTAAACGATCCAATTGATCTCTAGCGGTCCACATCGTGGACTGGCTCGCATGAGCGATCTCTTCCATCTGGTCGGCTGCGTCTTGGGCGTTTTCGCTGGCTTCTCGTGCTGTTTTCGCGTTCTGCCAAGTGGCATAAGCAGCAATACCTAGCGACACGATAGTGGCGAACAGCATGGCGATATTGAGCCAATCCGATAATTCAAGTCCCTCATCTTGGACCACAACCGGAACAGGTTCGACTACCTGCGAAACGTCTGCTACCTCCGGCGCAACCTCATCGTGGGAGATTACGGGTAGATCGTTTGTTGTTGGCTTTTGCATCCGTTAGTAGTGCTCCGCGACGTACTCGTACACAGCATCAAACAGGTCGCCACGCGGGGGCATGTGGAAATCAACCAACTTCTTCGAGATGGTAGCGCGTACCTTCCTGTCGCCCGTGGAGTTGCCAGCACTCCATCCCGAGAACGTCACCGTGCGCGCGATTTGATCAATTTCCTTCGCCAGAAGTTCCACCACGATAGAAGAATCTTCCGGCTTGTACTCGGTGACAATCTGCGTCAGCGCACCAACGTGATCATCCGGTAGCAGCGCGATATTTTCTTCTACCTTCGAAGTGTCCTCATCGCTACCGGAGCGCTTATCCAAATCACGGATCTTGCGCGCCAAACGAATTGCTTCCTCGATGAATTTTTCCGTGTCTTCCATCGTGGCGGTGGAGCGCGTGCGCAAGTTTTCCAACTGCTCCGCAAGTGAGACATACACCGTCGCCCCGTCAGACTTGGCGAGACGCATCTTGATCCGGCGATCAATCGAGTCCAGAATCTCGTCAGCGGTGACCGCATCAGGATCGAGTTCGTCCCCATCAGGGTCAAGAATGTCAGTTAATTCTCGCAACTTGTCGATAGTGTCTGATGAGACTTCCAGGCGCTTGAGACTTTTCACCTTTACGTTCGAGATCGAATCATGGACGAGTTGGATCGTTTTTGCGCCCAACTTCTCCCACACGAGGTCAAAGTCAGTTTCGGCACCCTTCGCCACTTGATACAACTGTGCAAGCCACTTGTAATCCTGCTCATGCTTGATTACTTGCGGGTTGGGATACAGCACCTCCCACAGTCCTTCAACGGTCATGAATTCACGCTTGAAAGCACGCGCGTCATCTTCGGTAGCGAAACGGCTGGCTGCTGCGGTGAAGGACTTAAAACTGTCGTCTGTCCGGTCGATCCCGTCGAACCGACTCAAGGCGAGTTTGAGCGCCTTATCGAATTGGACCAGCACTTCCTCGACTTCGACACGGAGTTTCTTATCCTCGGGGGATGCTTCTTTGAGCGCTCGCGCGATCCGCTTGGAGATGCCTACGTAATCGACAATGATGCCGTGGGTTTTCTCCTGTCCCGTTTCCGGGTTGGCATAGCGCCTGTTCGTGCGTGTAATCGCCTGGAATAGCGTCTGCTTCGACAATGGCTTGTCGATAAACATTGTGCTTTCAATAGGCGCGTTAAACCCGGTGAGCAACTTCGAGGTCACGATCAGAATGTCTGGCGCAGAATCGTGACGCACAAACCTGTCAATGAGTGCATGCTCTTGCGGGCGGGAACGCTCGTATTTTGTCCATCCGCGCTTTTCGTCTTCTTTCCCGCCGACAGTCATCACGACTTCGGTGGTGTAGTTCAATCCGCGCTGTTTGATCAATTCGTTGAGTTTGTGCTCGTAGATGACACACATTTCACGATCCAGCGCGACTACTTGCGCCTTAAATCCAAGTGGGGCGACATGCGCGTGGTAGTAGTCCAAAATGTCGTTGCAGACTGCATCGATGCGATCCGGGTTGAGCACGACCGTTTTCTGCTTGCCGGAACGATCAGACAAATAGGCTGCTTCGTCTTCAGTCAGTCCCTCATCTTCGACAAGCGTGTTAAAGGCTGCATCGAGCGCGTCCTGGTCGAGGTTCCAGTCCACCAAGCGTGGTTCGACAATGATGGGGACGGAAGTCTCATCCGCGATAGCGCGTTCCATCGTGTACTTGGACAGCACTTGTCCCGGATCTTTTTGGTTGCCGAACAGTTTGAACGTGTTGCGCCCGTTAATGCCACCTTCATTAATCGGTGTGCCGGTCATACCGAAGAAACGAGCGTTCGGGATGACCTGGCGCATCTTCATACCAAGATCGCCGTCTTGGGTGCGGTGCGCCTCATCGATCATCACAATGAAGTTCTCGCTGGAGTTCCACACCTCGCCGGAGTCGAGGATTACGTCCTTAAACTTCCAGATGGACGTGACGATGATGCCGGGAACGGCGTTGGTGACCGTCTTTTTGAGTTGCTTCGCGCTGCCGACGTGGGTGATGTTGGCGATACCAGAATCACGGAAGTCATCGAGAACGTTCTTCTCTAAGTCCACGCGGTCGAGTCCGATCAGGATGGTGGGCTTTTCGATATCTGCGTCTTCGAGCAGTTTCATCGCCGTGTAGACCATCAGCAGGGTCTTGCCTGTTCCCTGGTAGTGGTGGATCAATCCGTTGCCACCGTTAGGTTCGCGAACACGCGTGTGAATGGCTTCTGCTGCTTCCATCTGCACGTAGCGGGGGATGATCTTTTTCGCACCACTCACGCCGGAGCGCTGGAACAGCGTGAAATCATCCGCGATGTTGATCAGCGTGGATGGGGACAGCAGCAGGTCGATAGAACGCTTTGTGCGCTCGATACCTTTCAGGTCGTAGGGGTCTTCGGTCGATCCCCACATGCTCCAGGTGTAGTCCGGCTGGTTAAGCGAGCCATAGCGGAAGTTTGTCCCGTTGCAGACCACATTCAGGATATTGGTAGCGAAAAATGCGGGAGCCTTGTTGAGGTAGACCTGGTTGATATCCGATACGCCAAGTTTCCAATCTTGGGTGATGTTTTTCGTCTCGATAATGACTACGGGTAGTCCGTTTAAAAACAGCACGAGATCGAAACGCTCGTGGGTGTTGGGCGTTTTGTAGACCACCTCTTTGGAAACAATCGCCTGGTTATTTTCCGGGTTATCCAGGTCAAAAAGGTGAATGGTCGTGTAGTCGTTGTCCCCGATGAACTTGTGGGTAAAACCACCGAAGAGTTGTTGGATAAACTCTTTGTTCGCTTGCATGGGCGAGGACGTGACCGCTTTGCCGAAGATTGCTGATAGGCGTGGCTCGATCTCGTCATAGCGCTCGGGGTGCGCTTTTAGGGTGGGGTTGAGATCGATGACCGCTTGTTTGAGGTAGGCGGGGATGTAGGGGTCAGCGAGTTGACGGGGAAGATCCTTCGCTTTGACCTCCGTGAATCCGTTATCGGAGATTCTGTCTGCGAGGAAGCTTTGAACCGTTGATTTTTCGCTGAACGTTGCCATTTTCTGTCTACCTTTTATGTTGTTGTCGCCTTATGAACCTTCTATGTGTTTTGGCGGTGGATGAATATGTCGATTATAGCAGGTGGGGCGGGGTTTTCGCGGGGTGTGAATGGGGCGTGAGGGGTGGGCGAATCAATATGACTCACAGGCGCGGGATGCACCTACGCTACGCCCTCATCGCTTGCGAACAACTCCGCTAAATCGCGCACACCCTTGTCACCGGATAGCAGTGCGTGGAGCGCGTCTTGGCGCACCTGCTTGAGCGCTTCTTGGGATCGTTTCGCGGAATCGATGTACGTATCGAGTGTTTGCATTTTTCCCACGATTTTTTTCTGGTCTTCGAGGGGTGGGAAGGGAATCTGAATGGATTGGCACGCTGACTTGGTAATTTTCGGACGGGATGAGCCACTGATGTACGCAGATACATCCGAGAATTCGATTGCTAGAGCCACGTACTGAGTGGATGTGTCACTCTCCGCTTTGACGATATGAGCATGGTTGTTAACCCAGAATTTCCCATTAGCCAGAAACGCGATAGGTAGTTTTCGGGTTCTGATATTTTCACCGTCTTCTGCGATCAGCAGGTGCAAGCCTTCAAATAGGAAGTTATCGACATAATCCGCTATTCCGCTTGCGCCATAGTATGGGTAAGATCCGGGAACCCGATCCGCCTTCTTTACAGGCTTTCTTTTATTGTCGTGAAATTCCACAACCTCTTGAAGGGGCTTAAATTCGAACTCTTCGCCCACTTGTCGGATGAGCGTTCTTGCCACATCTCCGCGCATTTGTTCCGCGCTGGCAATCTCGCGGTCACCCGCCTGGATCATGAGATCCAGCGCCTGCATGAAACTTACGATCTCGCGCTGTTCCTCAATAGGGGGAATCAGGAACTCGATTTGTTCAAGAGATCTTTTACTTAGTTCTTTAAATGTCGATCCGCCTGAGTAGTTAAGAAGCGTTTCGGTGTTAGCACTCAGGAGGTAGTACCAGAACTCCGGAATTTGACCATCTTCTAGAACAAGGCTCTTAAAGCCCTGATTCGTACAAATGTCGTTCGCTGCTACAGAGACGTACCCAACTGGAGCGCGTGAAGTAAGAAGAACGGTGCCTTTGGGCAGCATATGCGTGGAACAGGAATTAAACCCCTGTTCGGTAAGGAACCGTGAACCGTGAGAAGTATATGGCGCTGGATTGTCAGACAAATCCTTTGGCGTTAGCCACGGTATGTCACCACCCCAATTCTCTTCGATGCCGGTTTTGGGGGTAGCGCCAGACACAATCTTTGCAACATCTTTGACCTTGGTAGGTATCCAGTTTTGTTTATTCACCAAAACCGACCTCCTTTAGGAGGTTGCGGAATGCGTCGCGGGCGCGCTCGCGCTCCAATTCCGCTTCGTTCCATTCTGCGATGGATGCTTCAAGATCCACTTCAACATCCGTGTTCGCCTGGACGTAACGACCAATGTTGAGGTCGTAGTCATTTGACTCGATCTCGTCCATGTCTACAAGTCGGAACTCGATTCCTTCGTCTGCGCCGTCCACGTCCTCCTCGTCGTGGAACGCTGACAGGATTGCATTCACATCGTCATCAGTAAGTTCGTTCATGTTCGAGCCTTTGACGAAACGAGTTGAAGCATCCACGAAAAGGATCTTGTTCTTACGCTCTTCCGACTTCTCAGCGCGCAGAATCACGATGCAGGACGGGATTGTTGTGCCGTAGAAAATATTGTTTGGCATGCCAATGACCGCTTCGATGAGATCACGGTTGAGAATTTCCGTACGAATCCGCTTCTCCGCATGTCCTCGGAAAAGGATGCCGTGGGGCATGACTACGCCGATACGTCCCGTCTTAGGCTTCATTGAAGTGATCATGTGCTGCATGAACGCGAAATCTGCGTAGGAATTAGGAGCCAAGTCACCGATAATTCGGGGATCGTCATCCCACGACTCACGTCCCCAATCCTCAACGGAAAACGGAGGGTTGGCAATTACCACGTCATACTGTTCAAAGGTGTTATCCGGTCTGCGATTGCCGGGATCGAGCAGGGTGTTGTCGTGAATGACCTTATGTTCTGGCTGGTTGTGGATATACAGGTTCATCCGCGCGATAGCCTGCGTGGTCATGTTCTTTTCCTGACCATGCAAGGTAAGGGTTCGTGGATCGCCACCATGCTCTTCGACGGTGTTGCAGGCTTCGATGAGCATGCCACCGGAGCCACACGCGGGGTCGTAAACAGACTCTTCGGACTGCGGATCGAGAAGACGGGTAATCAAGCGCACGACCGGGCGCGGGGTGAAGAATTCTCCCGCGCCGGTGCCGGAATCATCCGAGAACTTCTTGAGTAGGTACTCGTACGCATCTCCGAAAGAGTCGCCCGGAACTGTTTCTGCATTAAACGTGTGCTCCGCAAGACCGGCGAGCATCTTACGAAGTCCCTCTTCTTTTAGGCGCTCTTCGTTACCGTAAGCAGCATCTCCGAAGATGTTTGAAAGTTGCTCCGGATTAGCATGTTGGATTGCGGTCATTGCCGAACGTATACGAGCGCCAATGTAGTTCCTCGGGTGAAGTGCGTGCGCTTTGTCCTTACGAATACTCTCGGGAATGTCCTTATCCAGATACACGTTGTCCCACGACGCGCCCGGTGGGATCACAAAGGCGTGGTAATCGGCTTCAACCTCGTCACGGGTTTCGGAGTCGAGTCTTACACCGTCATAGTCCGCTTCAAACCGTTCCGTTTCGTACTTGTAATTATCGCTAATCCACTTCCAGAACAGTGCGGGGAACACGTAGTTCTTGTAATCGGAAGCGTCCATAAATCCACGAAGTGCCGTGGCTGCTCCCCAGAGAGTTCTCTCCAGTTCGTCGCGAGTAATCGGCGTGTAATTGCTCATGTTCTAATTCCTTATTCATTCAGTTTTTTGCATTAACCTCTCCATTCTTTCACAGTCCGCGCGCCGTTCGTCGGAACGTGATAGTTGGTGTCCAGTGCTGGTCACGCCCTGTTTCAAACTGGTGTAAGTCAGGGTGAGATAAGCGAAAGCGGGGGACGCACCGCACCTACTATGTCGAACATATGTTCTTGACAAACCGCGCAAAGTCCTCTTACTGTACTGATCGGTCTAGTGAAGGGAGAACAACTTGGACCAGCAGTACGAGATAAATCAAACAGGACGAAACGAGCGCGGAGAACTCGATGTAGTCCGCTTCTCATGGGATAAATCTCAGGTGAAAATTGGTCAATCGGGACCGTCGAATTTCCTACCCGAGATTGAACGCCAGTTAGCGGGACACGATTGGGGCACGGACCTCCCCGCGAAAGTCTCGGTAGGTGACAACCCGGATGAGACATGGACGATTTACCTTCCGCCAGGGTGTCCCCTGTCCATCTGGATCGATTCTGAGAAAGCGTTTTGGGTGGATTACTGGATCTACTTGGTGGACATGTACCTCGACGGTGAAAAGGAAGCCTACCGCGCGGATATCTCCTGGATTGAAGAAGCCTGTTACCACGGGGCGTAAGGGGGATAGGCGCGCGTGCGCCTGGTGAGTCATATTGACTCACCTCACCCCAACCCCGTGCCCGAAAAACCAACACAAGAAAGCAAGGTGATCAACCTGGACAAACCAACCACACGCCCGCCGATTACAGACCTCATCCCGGTCGCGGTGATCTCACCCGATGACGCAGTGACCGCCGAATGGCTCGAAGGGTTCATCCGCGATCTACGTGCCGATGCGGAATTAACGCACCTTCCGCACGAAGGTGGCACCGTCGCGTCCCGCGAGAAGTAATCGCCCCCGCGAGCACAACACCTCTTGCTCGCGCGGGTTATCGCTCACACATTCTATGTATCGCACCCAACGTTGTCCTTCACTTTCTATGTGAGCGTCCCGTCCGTCCCCGTGACTTATTAGGTGTTCTCCCGCTCCCAGATCCGCCCTGCAAAACCCACGCAGATACTACGTATTCCACCCACCTACTAAGTCGGAAAAATGGGTCTTGACATGCGCAAACAGCGTACTGTAGCGTTCTGTCTCCGTTGGCACAATCCCGTGCCAACACCACCAACCAAAGGAGACAATTTGGGAGAAATTCTATCTGATGCAGTGATGCAAGTGATGACCCCATCACTGGAGTACTACGACAAGATCGCACTCGCACATGTGAGCAAACACGCTGATGATTCTACCGGGCACCTGATCGACCGTCACGGGACTTTTCGACGTGGTTGTATCGGGATGATTCACTACATCCCAGAAGAAGCCTATGAGCGTCCCTGGTGGCGCGAACCGGAGTATCCGCTGAAAGGCTGCATTAACCGCCTGGTAGATGCTGGATGGATCAAACGCCTGGACGGAGAAGAGTTCGACGGAGCGCTGATGCTCAACGTCTCTCGCCTGGTGCGCTTAATGGACATTGCTGAGACGGAAATGGCACAAAACCAGCACATTTTGTCCTGCGAATACTTACCTGACGGGACGATGATTGACCCGCCATGTGAGGACTTCCGTGACCCGGATTTTCTGCCGTTCATTCGATGGGCGGATGCGCAATTTCCTGGAGATTTCGCTTACACACTGGCTGATGACGTAACGGATGCAACCGCACGTCTTCTAGACGGTCATCTTTCTGTCGAGCGTGACCACGGGTGGCAAGAGACTGATCCCACTCGATGGAAACGTGCCATTTTGGATTGGAAGGATCACCACCTCGATGATGGTGGTTTTGCGATCCCGGAGCAGTGGAAGGTGACTGATGATTGCTAATTTCAAGCCAAACGTAAGTGCTGGACACCTTCGCGCAGAGGTTGCGCAATGGCGCGAAGTCGATGAGATCCCGGACGAGTTTCTGGTCCTGATCGACCCGCGCGAGAATCCACTTCTGACACTTCTGCAAATCGCCAAACTGCATGCTGCGAATGCGTGGGAGACAGGATGTGATCTCACGTTCGGGGACGTAGACGATGCTTCCACTCGCTACATGGCGTTTACGTATCGCGGGAGTCGTGAAGACTTCTGGTACGGACTTTCCGTGCTGACCGAGCAAGTCATTCTGGATGCTGAGGGGCTAGAAGATGAGCACTATCCGAGTCAGCGAGCGTTTGGGCGCATGCTCATGTCGTTTGGGATTCCACCGTTAGAGGTACTTCCCGCTGTGGGCGTGTCCGATGACGGGACGGTGCTGGTAGATGCTGAGTGGGAAGAACTGATGTAGTCGGGGAAAGTGAGTGTTTGGGGTGCGCTCACGGGTGTCCGGAACACATAGAAAGTGTGTGCGATTCTACGGCGATTTGCGGGGTTGGAAATTGCAGGGTGGACAAGTGGGGTGAAGAGATGCTGGCGTTTGTGCTGAATCGATCTCAAAAGCAGTAGGAAATGTTTGCGCGCCCGCGCCCATCGTTTTCGCGAATGTCATATTGACTCACGCACCATCGAATACGATCCGCGCCAAGACGGTCCACTCTCCATCAACGCTCAGACCCCTACCCCGCGTCTCATTAAAAGAGAGAATTTTTCTTCGTCTTTAATTCCCCGCACACTGAAAATCGCTCACAACAGAGCACATACAAGGTAAAATCGGTGTTCCATACCACTACACCTTCTCCGGCATCCCGAACGGCATAACTGCCTCTCACGCCTCATTTTCACCCCACTGAGACAAAAACAGACTCCCACTCCCCTATTGCGCCAAAAACACATACCTAGCAGCGCATATGTTATTTGTGACGGCACCCACCGTCACTTTTAAGTGACAAGTTGGATTATGCCTTTCCCATGTAAACAGCAGAGAAGAACGCCGCCCGGCCGGGCGTGCGGTCATTTGCGCACGGATCAGTCTCGACCGCAAAGAAGAAGCGGGTGTGAACCGCCAGCTTGACAACTGTCATAAGCTCGCCGGGCCTTACGACCTCGAAGTCGTCGATGAACTGGTCGACAACAGCGTCAGCGCGTGGTCGGGGGGCGAGCGCCCGGCGTACACCGAACTTCTCCGCCACATCGC
The DNA here is from genome assembly GCF_013601005.1 of Corynebacterium wankanglinii. NCBI lineage: Bacteria > Bacillati > Actinomycetota > Actinomycetes > Mycobacteriales > Corynebacteriaceae > Corynebacterium > Corynebacterium wankanglinii. Next base: position 58,301 of record NZ_JABFED010000009.1, on the reverse strand, counting down.
CCGCGGCAATGTCGACCGGGTGATCGTGTGGCACACCGACAGGCTCGCAAGGCGTACGCGCGACGTTCTCGGCTACCTTGAAGTGTCGAAGCTCGCCAGGGTGGTCACGCTCACCGTAAAGGGCAACGGGATGGACCCGTCGTCGTCCGACAGTAAGTTTCTGGCGCCCGCCCTCGACGCCGACCACCTCGACGACACCCGGCGCCTGTCGAAGTTGATCGGACTACGAGCCGACGCCGGGAACGAACTCTTCTGGTCGTGGTCGACGGTCTGACGCACACTACCCCATAAATAGGGGTTGAACATTAGCTTTGGTCAGTTCATTCATATATTTTCTTTATGTTTGACCTTCCAATATCCGACACAGTTCTAGTCGCCGTTATCACCGGTACTCTGACTTTGCTCGCCGGTGTATATGGCGAATTTACCAAGAACGCTCTTGCCAGACACCACCGACGACAAGAACAGGAGGCCGAATCACGTAAGGAACAGCTCGCCGCTGTCCGTGACTTCTTAGCAACCGCCGGGGAATTGAGACTCAATTCTTTGTACGAAGCGTTACCCCTCACCTACACCGCCACCATCCAGGATCAGGTTAAAAAGAAAGTTGAAGTTGAGGGGTCAAATAAGCGCTTGTCGAAAATTTTGGAAAAGATCTTTTCGCGGAAGCCCAAACGGCCCGCCCATTCCTACTCGACTATGCATGAATTCGGAATGGATACCTTCAAAATCAAGACGGCCAACGCAAAACTCCGTGCAGAGTTACATAGCGCATGGGAAACCATGGATCTTCAGCTTGCCCACCCGCAAGTACGGGGGGCTTCGAAACGTGTTCAAGAAGCCCTTCGGGACAAGAGCACCTACGTGGGAGCGTCAATAACGAGCCCCTATACGAAGGGGAAAAACTACGCGACTTTCGTAGCTTCAGAATTTGACCGGGTACTCGACGAGCTTCGAGAGACAGCCGTCGCACAGTTAAGAGAATGAGAGTGACCGACCTAGACTTACCCCCGAACACCCTCCCCCGCTGCCATACCGAAAGGAGGGTGTTTGCGCACGTCAACGGTACAATTGAGGAGTGTCACTTAATGCGGTTCGGGGTTATCGGATTGCATTCGAACCTGACAGGGGTTATCTGGTTTTGATCGCGCATTTTAAGGGGTAGAGGATCATTTGAAATCATCCAGAATCACTCCCCTAGTGCACCACCTGTAAATGCAAATTGCGGGTTAAGGGTCAAAATGTGTGTCCAGAATCGGTGATTTCCGGTATCTGACCTGGGTGATTCCCAGAAGTATATGCCCCGAGGGCATATATCCGCTGTTGTGGTCGTATATCCCCGGTGTGGCGTGGTTGATGTGGTAGGGGCCGGTGGTGCGGTGGCTCAATGCCGAAGAACCGACCACGCTGCCACTGCGGTGGGGAGATGAAACGCAACGGAACCACATCCAAGGGCACCACTCGGTGGCGCTGCAAAATCTGCGGTGCATCAACCACCAAAACCCGCAGCGATCTCACTAACGCAGCGGTGTTTCGACAATTCATCGAGCACTGCACATCGACCACCGCCCTGAGGCAGAACGCAAAAGACGCCGGAATCAGCCGCTCCACCATAAAACGGCAGTTTTCGTGATGCTGGCTTGTCGATGTGCCTGATCCCACGATCGGACACGACGGCCGGGTCTACGACCAAATCTTCCTTGACGGCACCTACACCGCAAGCGGATGTCTCATTGTTGCCGCCACCTTGGACCACGTCATCGCCTGGCACTGGTGCACCCACGAAACCACCCGCGACTACCAACACCTCCTCGAACGCATCCCCGCACCCCTGATCGCCGTCATCGACGGCGGCCAAGGCGCCGCCAGCGCAATCAAAACATGCTGGCCGGGCACCAAGATCCAACGCTGCCTCGTCCACGCCCAACGCGTGGTACGCCGCTACACCACCGCACGCCCACGCACCGACGCGGGACGAGCGATCTACCAACTCGCGCTCAACCTCACCAAGATCACTACCTTGGATGAAGCCGCAGCCTGGGGCGTAAAGCTGCACGAATACGGCACTACACGGGACTTGACCAACAACGCACCTGGTCATGGACCCATGAACGCACCCGCAAGGCCTACAACAGCCTCAACCACCTCTGGCGCAACCAGCTGTTATTTGTCTACCTCGACCCACCCGACGGTGTCCTCGATAGCAGCCGGATCAAATCCACCACGAACAGCCTGGAAGGCGGCATCAACGCCCAATTGAAACTGCTGGCCCGCACCCACCGCGGCAGATCCGGCGAGCACCAGCGCCGGATGCTGGAGTGGTGGCTCTACTTAAAAACGGAACTGCCTGACGACCCAGTGGAGATCGCCAGACAGTCCAATTGGGGCCAGGACCAACTCGCCAAAGTATCCACCCTGACCCACAACGAGAACCAAGCCGACCACGAAACCGGACAACCAGCCCTCTACGACAACGCTATCGACACCAACTACACACACTCAATCGGCATCCAAAAAGGCCACATCTAACCCCCCGCGACACGCCGACACCAGACACACTTTTTGACCCTTAACCCCCCAAACGCCGAATGCAACACAAAACAAAGGAGGCCTCTACCAGCGTTTCCACTGGTAGGGGCCTCAAGTTGGTAGCGGGGGCAGGATTCGAACCTACGACCTCTGGGTTATGAGCCCAGCGAGCTACCGAGCTGCTCCACCCCGCGTCGGGCGTGTATGTGATTATCGCCTGTCGCCGTAACCGGCAACGTGGAATTACTATACATACACCAACGAATAGCGCCAAACCTCCTGTTCAAAGGTGGTTTGGCGCTATTGTTTCCGCTCTCGAGTGGCGCGCTGGCGCGCGCCGTGCTTACGGGCTTCCTGGCCTACTGCGCCCGCTGGTACTCGGCCACGGCGCGGTCCAGCTGGTCCAGAGCGCGGCCGTACTCCTCGAAGGAACCGTCGCGAGCGCTCTCCAGGTTGCGCAGGGCGTCGTTGATGCGGTTCATCGCCTCGTCCTTGCCAATTTGCGGCGCGTCCTGGTTCTCCTGCGGCTTGTCGTCGCCCTCAGGCTTGGCCTCCTGGCCGGCGTTGTCGCCCGCGCCCTGGCCCTCGTCCACAACCTCAATGTCTTGGGCGGCCGAGGAGTGGATGCCAACCTGGTCAAGCGCTTGGGAGATCGTCGGTGCGTAGCCCACCTGGCCGCGGTAGAACACCAGTACGCGCAGCAGCTTCGGGAAGGCGGACGCCTGGTCCTTGCGCTGCGAGTAGATCGGCTCGACGTAGAGGATCTCGCCGCCGCCCACCGGCAGAGTCAGCAGGTTGCCGTTCTTCAGGTCGTTAGTGCCCTCCCATAGCGTGCGGTCGCGGGCGACCTGGTCGGAGGACATCAGGGCGTCCTGCGCCTGCTTCGGGCCCTGCGTCTGCGTGTTCGTCGGCAGCACGCGCACCGTAATGTGGCCGTAGTTCTCCGGGTCGGAGGAGACTGCCATGTGCGCGGACAGGAACTCGCGGTTCAACCCACGGAACGGGGTAATCAGCTGGAAGGAAGGCTTGTCCGTCTCCGGGTCTGATGCCACCACGTAGTACGGCGGCTGGTTCAGCTGGCCGCGGCCCTCCGGTGCGGTCGGGTCGTTCGGCACGGACCAGAAGGCGTCGTTGTTGAAGAACACGCCAGGGTCATCCACGTGGTAGCGGGCCAACAGGTCGCGCTGCACCTTGAACAAGTCCTCCGGGTAGCGCAGGTGCTCGCGCAGAGAGTCCGAGATATCGGACGCCGGTCGGACCGTGCCCGGGAAGGTGGCCTGCCACGCCTTGAGCACCGGGTCGGACTCGTCGTATGCGTAGAGGTCCACGGTGCCGTCGTACGCGTCCACGGTGGCCTTCACGGAGTTGCGGATGTAGCCCACGTTGTCCGTGATCAGGCGCTGGGTCGTGCCGTCCGGGTTCAGCGCGTCCTGGGTGGTGTCCTGCAGGGAGTTGCGCGTGGAGTACGGCAGCTGGCTCAAGGTGGTGTAGCCGTCCACAATCCACTTCACGCGTCCGTCCACCACGGCCGGGTAGGTCTTGGAGTCCGTGGTCAGCCACGGGGCCACCTTCTCCACGCGCTCGCGCGGATCGCGGTCGTAGAGCACCTTCGAGTCCCCGCCAACACGGTCGGACAGCAGGAAATTCAGCTCCTGGTACTTCACGGTGTACGCAAGGCGGTTGACAATGTTGCCAATATCAACGCCGCCCTTGCCCTCGTAGGTGTAGGTGGAATCGTCCGTGTCGTACTCCACCGGGCCTTGGCCGGTTTCGCCCACGATGGCGTAGTCCAGGCCGTCCTCAGCAGAAGCGATTACCGGGCCGTAGTAGATGCGCGGCTCGTCGACCTTGATGCCCAACTCCTCGGCGTCCTCCGCGGCCTTGGCGGCGGCGTTGGACTGCAGGTCGGAGACGGTGAAGATAGGCAGGCCGCCGCGGGTGGAGCCAGCGTCCTGCGCCGCCTCGTCCACCGTGTTTGCCTGCGCGGCGATAAAGCCGTTGCCGTGGGTGTACACGGTGTGGCGGTTAATCCAGTCGCGCTGGTTTTCACTCAGCGAGTTCGGGTTCATCTCACGCGCCGCAACCACGAAGTCGCGCAAGTCCCCGTCCACCTCGTAGCGGTCCATCGCCAACTGGTCCGGAAAGCCGTAGAAGTTGCGCAGCTGCTGCATCTGCGTGAACGTCGGAGAGATGATCTCCGGATCCAACAGGCGCAGGTTGGCAATCGTGGCGGTATCAGACGCCACCTCCGCGTTGGAGGTGTTGCCCGCTCCCCAGTTGTCCAGGTAGGTGACATTATCGTCCGTCAGCCCGTACGCCTCGCGCGTGGCCTCGATGTTGCGGCCAATGTAGTCGTACTCCTTTGCTTGGCGGTTGGGTTTGACGGAGAACTGCTCCATCAGCGCCGGCCACACGTTGCCCACGACGAGCGATGACAGCAGCATCAGCACGGTGGCCAGCACCGGGATGCGGAAGTCGCGGTAGACAATGGAGGCGAAGAACGCGGCAGCCACCACCACAGCGATGACGGTCAGGATGATCTTCGCCGGCAGCGTCGCGTTGATGGTGGTGTAGGACGCGCCAGTGAAGATGTCGTTGCGGCCGTAAAGCAGGTAGTAACGCTCCAGCCAATAACGGGCCGCCTTCAACAGCATCCACAGCCCAGCCGTGACGGCGAGCTGCACCCGCGCATCTTTGCTGATGCGGCCGGAGACACCGGACACCCTATTGCCGATGCGGATGCCGCCCAGCAGGTAGTGCGCGGCCGCGCCCACCAGAAACGCCACGAGCAGCAGCATGGACAAGGTGTCTACCACCGCCGAGATGCCCGGCAGGGTAAACGCGTAGAAGCCGAGGTCGCGCCCAAATTCAGCGTCGGTGCTGCCGAAGTCCCCGCCGTTGAACCAGAGCATGAACACGCGCCACATCCGCTGGCCAGCCAGGCCGGACAGGATGGCCACAACTACCGGCACCCACACGAGTAACCCACGGACGCTTTGCTGCAGCTGGCGGCGGTACTGCGCCGCTTGATCAAACGGAGAGGCCGCCTCCTCGGGGCGGCCGCGCCACGCAAACCAGGCGGCGAGCCAGGTTATGGCGCCACCCAGCAGGGCAAAGATGACAAACAGCACTACCCGCGCCAGGATCACGCGGTTGAACACGCCGCGGAAATCAACTTCGCCGAACCAGAGGAAGTCGGTGTACAGCCCGACCAGCATTGGCAGAACGATGAGGATGATGCCGAGAATGCCCACCACGGTCATAAGCCCGTTGTTTGGCTTCTTGGCGCGCGGTTGTGGCCGATTGAGGCGGGTAGCCAAGCCTGCTCCTTAAGAATTAGTGTGTGCAACGCAGATAAGCTTCAAGCTTAAATACTCCAACGTCCAAGTTGCCCGGAGGGTTCCCGTGCGCGAGCAGCAAGCACTGAATAAGGCCATGATGGAGGCCGTCGAATTCGTCCACGCGGAGGGCTGGGACGCACCGCCGACGCTGTTCGGGCTCGTGCCGACGCAGATGCTTATCGACGAACTGGTGGACCTGGATGATTCCGCCCCCCTCACCCTGGTGGTGCAGGACTTGCCGGAGCACATCCTGCCCGGCTCCGAGGAGCTCGGGGAGTACGTCTCCCGCATCGCCTGGCCGCGCGAAGTCGAGGGCGTGATCTTGGCCCAGGAGATCGTGTTTAAAGACGCCTCTGCTGGTGAGGACGCCCCGCCGCGCCCGGCGCGCCTGTTTTCCGGCGTGCTGCGCGACGAAGACACCGAGCAGACGCTGCTGCAACTGCGCCTGACCGAGGACGAGTTGGAGGAGCGCGGGGCGTTCGCCCAGGACGACATCGAGCTGCGCGGCGGGCCCGGCGTGGCCCCGGGCGTTGTAGCGGCGCTGCGCTACGGCCTTGAGCAGGACCCCGATGAGCTGGTTTAGGATGACGTCTGTGTCTACTTCCCGGCCCCGTTTCTTTTCCATCGCAGCTGCTGCCGTCGCAGCAACGTTGACGCTTACCGCATGCTCTACTGATTCCGAGGAATTGGCGGACGATACCCGGGCGCCGGAGATCACCTCCACCCAGACGCCCGCCGACGAGGCTGGCACCCCCGCCGCCGAGACGCACACTTCCGTCACCACTGAGACAGACACCAGTTCTGGGCAATCCCGGTCTGCAACCTCCTCCACGAGGGCTGCTGCGGGAGGTTCGTCGGCGACGGAAACGACGTCGTCAAGCACGAGCTCGAAGAAGGAGGACAAAGCGGCGCTGGAGGATGTGCGCGAGCGTTTTGCCACGTTGGCTCCGCCCGAATTCTTCGACCAGTTCGACGGCTGCGCGGCGGGTGGTTTGAGCGGATCGTTCGACTGCTCCGGTGAGGGCATCGGGCAGTTCCAGTTCTTCGATTCGGACTCCAAGGCCGCCTCCACCACCCAGCTTTTGACGGAGCTGCGCTCCTCCCGCGTGGTGGAGGACAACGGCGACCGGGTGGTGGGCTGGTCCACGCTGGGCACCTCGGCGATTATCACCGTGGTGGACAACCGCGAGGGCCAGGTGATGCAGCAGCTGATTTCCACCGAGCAGGAGGATCCGCGCCAGCGGATCTACGACCTGGGGCTGGCCACCCAGTAGCTAGCAGGTGGGCACGTCGCGGCCGGCGGCGAAATCCTCCATCGCGGCGACGGCCTCGGGGAGGTTGTCCACCTTGGCCACCGTCATGTGGTCGGTGTGGACGCGCTTGACCGCGTCGCAGTTACCGGCGGGGGCGAGAAACAGCTCCGCACCTGCCTCCTCCGCGCCGCGGATCTTGTGGGTGATCCCGCCGATGGGGCCCACCTCCCCGTCATCGTCGATCGTGCCGGTGCCCGCGACGAACGTGCCGCCCGTGAGCGCGCCCGGGGTGAGTTTGTCGATGACAGCGAGCGAGAACATCATGCCCGCGCTCGGCCCGCCAATGTCGTTGAGGTTGTAATTCACGGTGACGCCGCCGGCGGGTTCCGAGGTCATGAGGATGCCCAGCATGGCTTGGCCCGCTTCGTGCGGGTTCTCCCCCAGCTCCACTGTCTCGTGGTGCGGCTCGTTGTCCCGCTCGACGGTGATCTCGATGGACTCGCCGGGTGTCTTCGCCCGGACAGCGTCCTGCACCTCGCTGGGGGTGGAAACCTCTTTACCAGCGATGGCCGTGATCCGGTCTGCGGGGTGGAGGATGCCCGCGGAGGCGGCCCCCTCGACAACGTCGTGGACCACAACAGTGGTGGGGCGGTCCAGGTAATGCATGGCCGCCACCGTCGCGGACGCCTCAGACGCGACGAAGGCCTGCTGGTTGAACTCGCGGACCTCATCTTCACCCAGATCCGGCGGGAGGATCTGCTCCACCGGCACAATCGTGTCGTCCGTAGCAATCCAGCGGCCGAGCGCCTGTCCCAGCGTCATGTTCGTGCGCACCGACACCGTGGTCATGTTGAGGTGCCCGCCGGTGTCTTCCGTGTCCGCGCCCTGGATATCCACCACCGGCTCACCGTCGACCTCACCGAGCGTGTCAAAGGTGGGGCCGGGTCCTTCCGCCGCGTACGGCACCGTGAGGCGGACGTCGGTGCCCGGAATGTGGTCTACGGTCAGCGCCCCCGCAAGCAGGACCACTGGGATAGACCCCCATACCAAGGTCGACCACCGCCGGTTGTTGGCATCGAGCGCTTTGGACATGGGCGCAGATTCTAGCGCAGAGCTGTTGGAACTCCGGTGCTGGCTTACAGCGAACCCATGGGCACGCAGCCTGAATGTATTCTGGCGCGTATGACTAACGGATTTGGTTTCTCCTTTCCCAACGACTCGAACGACGACGGCGACAACGACGCCAACAATCGGGGCGGCAGCGGAAACGGTCGCGGCGACGGCGACGGGTCGAATCCGTTCGCCGCATTCGGCTTCGGGGGAAGCTTCGGCGGGGGCCAGTCCGGCGCACCGGGCGGGGGCGGCCTTGGCGATATGTTTAACCAGCTCGGGCAGATGCTTTCCGGCATGGGAACATCCATGAACGCCCAAGACAAGGGCGACGCGGTGAACTTCGAGCTGGCAGCCCGCATGGCACGCCAGCGCCTCGCCGGCGTCAGCCCAGTCTCGGACGCGGACACACGTGCCGCCGAGGAATCGCTGCGCTTAGTGGAACTTTGGCTGGATGAGGCCACCGACCTGCCTGCCAGCGAGGCCAAGGCGCAGGCATGGAACGCGGAACAGTGGTTGAACCAGACCATGCCGATGTGGAAGCGGCTGGTCAACCCCGTTGCAGAGCACATGAACCGCGCCCAGCTGGACACCATGCCGGAACAAGCCCGCGAGATGATGGGCCCCATGGCCGGGATGATGAACCAGATGAACGCCATGCAGTTCGGGATGAAGCTCGGCCACGCGCTGGGCGATCTAGCGCAGCAGGCGCTCACCGGCACCGATTTCGGCCTGCCTGTGGCACCGGCGGGCACCGCGGCCGTGTTGCCGCGCAACATCGCCGAAATCTCCAAGGGGCTGGATCTGCCCGGCCAAGAAGTGATGGTCTACATCGCCGCGCGCGAAGCTGCCCGGCAGCGCCTGTTCCGCCACGTGCCGTGGCTGGTGGAGCGCATCGTCTCCTCCGTGGAGGAGTACGCGGCCGGCCTGGAGATCGATACCTCGCACATCGAGGAAATCGCGCGCAACCTCAACCTTGAGGGCGGGGATCCGCAGCAGATCCAGGAAGCGCTGCAAAACCTCCAGGGCGAAGACCTCTCCCCCCGTGTTGGCACCCGCAACGCAGGGGCGACCTCCCGGTTGGAAACGCTGATCGCCCTGGTGGAGGGCTGGGTCGACGTGGTGGTGGCTGAGGCCTTGGGCGAGCGCATCCCTTCCACCCCGCAGCTTGCGGAGGCGTGGGCGCGGCGCCGCGCCACCGGCGGCTCCGCCGAGCAGGCGTTTGCCAACATCGTCGGCATTGAACTGGGCGCTCCCCGCACCCGCGACGCCGCCGAACTGTGGCGCCGCATCGGTACGGCCGTGGGCGCCGAGCGGCGCGACCAGGTGTGGAACCACCCAGACTTCCTGCCCACCGCGGAGCACCTGGACAACCCCGCCGCGTTCATAGACACGCTCTTGGACGACCAGCCGGACACCGACTTCGACGACGAGTTTGCCAAGCTCGAGCAGGAGCTGCGGGACAACCCTGAGCTCAAGCGCGACGAGGGCGACGGCAAGGACGACGGCCGCGAAGACGGCACCGAACTCTAAGCGCTACCGAAGCGCTGGTACGCCTCCAGGTAGCCCCGGGCGCGCTCCGCGAGGGGTGCGCGGTCTGCCCACTCGTAAAACTCCCTGCTGTGGTTGGGGATGAACGTGTGCGTCAGCTCGTGCACGATCACAGCGTCCAGGACGTAGTCCGGCACCTCCTTTAACCTGTCGCTGATGCGGATGTCCCCCGTTGAGACAGTGCATGAGCCCCAGCGGGATCGCTGGTTGGACACCCACCGGATCGAGCCGATGTGCGCCTGCCCGTCCAAGACGGTCGCGTTGAGGGAGTCGGCGCGAGACCGCAAGGAGGCGTCGTCACGCGGGCGTGCCTTCGTCTTCCGCTCGAGCTTTGCCAGCATCTCCCCCACCACCTCGCGTTCTTGCGCGGCGGTGAAGTGCGCAGGGATGCGGATTTCCGCTACCCCGCCGACAAGGCGCGCCTGCACCGATCGTGTCCTACGCGCCGACCGGATCACCCGGTAGGCCGTCCCATCCGCCTGTGTTTGCCTGCCAGCCATGGAAATGCATTGTAGGATCCGGCGGAGGGGGTAGAAGTTGGGATGATCAACGACCACACGCGGGTGAAACTTGCAGCAGGCGCGCAGCCGTTTCTGCGCGCGCACAACGTGATCCAGTTCGGCGCCGATGCGACCCGGACCGGAATGGTGACAACCGAGCGCGCCGACGACGTGGCGGCGCTGCTGAGCACGCTACAGCGCGCGCGGCAACTGAGCTGGGTCATCGAGCAGCTCGCCCCGATCGTCGGCGCCGACGCGGCGCGCAGTCTAGTCGATGACCTGGTGTCGTACCGAGTGCTCACGCCAGCCGCCAGACCCAGCGTGTTACTGGTGGGACACGGCCCACTCGCTTCCGCACTCACCTCGCGTCTGCGCGAGTCAGGGCTGGACGTGCGCACACCCGCCCGAGGCGAAGCGCTGTCGAGGTTTCTCCTGCGCACAGACCGCTGGCTGCCCGTAACCGCGGTGAACTCCACGGCGCTGCTTGGCGAGCTGGCCGCGCTCACACGCATCCGCCAGGGTCCCGTCGTGCCCGTGACGCAGGCTGACGCGCGCGTCGCCGTCGGCCCAGTGTGTGCCCGGCCCGGCCCGTGCCCACTATGCGTGCGCCTCTACCTGCTGGGCAGGGACCCGAACTGGCCGGTGGTAGAACAACACTCCCCGCTGAGCGTCAGCGGTGAACCAGCATCCGCGGCCGCGGGTGCCGCGTTCGCCGCGGTGACCTTGCGCCGTCTCGCGGGGGTTCCGGACCCGCCGGGGGTGTCAGCGCCGACACCGTCACCGGGCCATCTCAGCGTTGTGGACCCGTTCGCCCCAATCCCGGTCAGCACGGCAACGCTGCCGCCGCACCCCGATTGCTCGATGTGTTATTGAAATTCCCCGGCGGTATCGGGGTACGGGGATGTGTTAGCGGAACTGCTCGAGTACCCCGAGCACGCCCGCACCGTAGTTGTCCACCTTCACGGGGCCCACGCCGGCGACGCCGAGCAACTCACGCTCGTCGGCCGGCATCGCTTCCGCGATGGACATCAGCGTCGCATCCGTAAACACGACAAACGCAGGCTGCCCGGCCGCACGCGAAATGTCGAGGCGCCAGCGCTTCAGCGCCGCGTAGACGGCCTCGTCGAAGCTCGGCTCGCACTCCTCGTGCCTGCCCAGCGCCTTATCCGCCGGGGTGGCCAGCGGGTTGCCGCACACGCGGCATCGCTTCGCCCGCTTGAGCCGCTGCGGGGACTGCTCCACCTCGAGCTCAGGCACCAGCCCATCCAAAAAGCGCGAGCGGGAGCGGTTCTTGTGCCCGCCCTCCTGGCGCGCAAGCGACCACGACATGTGCAGGTGCTCGCGGGCGCGGGTGACCCCGACGTAGAACAGACGGCGTTCTTCCTCAATCTGCTCGTCGCCGGCCTTGATGGCGTGCGAGATCGGCAGCGTCTTTTCCACCAGGCCGACAAGGAACACCGCATCCCATTCCAGGCCTTTGGCGGCGTGCAGGCTGGCCAGCGTCACCCCGTCAACCGCCGGGGGCTGCTTCGCGTCCGCACGGCGGCGCAGCGACACCAGCACTTCCTGCATATTCGAGGCCTCCTGGGTGCGCACGATCTCTTCGATGAGATCCACCAGCGCGCTCAGGGACTGCCACCGTTCGCGGGCCTGCGCGCCCTCCGGCTCCGTGGGCGTGAGCCCCAGCGGTGCGAGCGCGGCACGCGCCACACGCACCGGGTCATCCGGCAGGTCCGTGCGCTTTGACGCACGCAGCAGCTGTGAGAACGCCTCGCGGATCTCCGCACGCTGGAAAAACCCCTCACCGCCGCGGACTTGGTAGACAATCCCCTCATCCGCCAGCGCCGCTTCGAAGGCAGCCGACTGCGCGTTGATGCGGTACAAGATGGCGATCTCCCGGGCCGGGACGCCGTCGTGAAGCAGCTTGCGCACCTTCTGCGCCACAGCGCGCGCCTCCGACGGCTCGTCATCGTAGCCGTTGAACTGCGGCTGCGGGCCGTGCCCCCGCATGCCCTGCAGCTCCAGGCGCGTACCGGCGATGCGGCCCGAGGCCTTGCCAATGACGGTGTTGGCCAGGTCCGTGATCTCCACCGTCGAGCGGTAGTCGCGCTGCAGCTTCACGACGGTCGCGTGCCCGTACGTCCGCGAGAAATTCAGCAAGTAATCCGGGGTCGCACCAGTAAACGAGTAAATAGTCTGGTTGGCGTCGCCGACAACCGTCAGGTCGTCGCGGGTGCCCAGCCATCCCTCCAGCACCCGCTGCTGCAAAGGCGTCACATCCTGGTACTCATCCACCACGAAAGATTGGTACTGGGCCCGGAACTCCTCAGCCACCGCCGGCGCGTTCTCCAGCGCTCCGGCGACGTGAATGAGCAAATCGTCGTAATCCAGCAGCATGCCGTCCGGGCTCGTCTTAGCGTCCTCGTAGAGCCGGTACACGTGGGCGATGTTCTGCGCGTCAGCCGGTGGGGTGCGCGGTGAATCGCCCACACGCTGCACATAGTCCTCCGGCCCAATCACGCTGGACTTCGCCCACTCAATCTCGCTGAGCACGTCGCGCACCATGTCCTTGCCGGTGTCCAAGCCAGCGGCTCGGGTGGCGCGGGCGACGATGGGAAACTTGTTCTCCAGCAGCCGCCACGGCAAATCCCCGGCGATTTGGGGCCAGAAGTACTGCAGCTGCCGCATCGCCGCGGAGTGGAAGGTGCGCGCCTGCACCCCGCCAATGCCCATGGCGGTGAGACGGTCGCGCATCTCCCCGGCTGCGCGCTTGGTAAACGTCACCGCCAGCACGCGGTTCGGGGCCACCTGGCCGCGGTCGATGAGGTTGGCGATGCGGTAGGTGATCGTGCGGGTTTTGCCCGTGCCCGCGCCGGCGAGAATGCACACCGGCCCGCGCGGGGCCTCTGCCGCCACGCGTTGGTCCTCATCCAGCACGCTGAGATCAATCGCCATTGGAGTGCTCCTTCCGGGTCGTGCGGGTCGGGTGGTTCTGTTGGCTTCGGGCGTCGGGCTGGTGCGCCCAGTGCTCAATGAGCGCGCGCGCAATCGTGCCCTCCGCCGCGAGGGTCAACGTTTCCAATTCAGCCCGGGTGGCCCACCGCGTGCGGGTCAGCTCCCCATCGGTGGGGCCCAGCGCGTCAATGTCAGCGGTGCGCCCGGTCATCCCCACCATTAAGGCCCCCGATGCCGGCCAGGGCTGCGAGCCGAGATAACCGATGTCGGTGACGCGGCGGCCTGTCTCCTCCCACACCTCGCGGGCGAAGGCCGCCTCCAGCGTTTCCCCGACGTCCACGTACCCGGCGACCAGCGTGAAGTATCCCGGGCGGCGGGAATTTTCCACCAGGAGGATGCGCTGGCGGCCCGGGTCCTCAACCACGCCGATCACGCACGGATCCAGCCGCGGGAAGATAGCCGTGCCCGACGCGCCGCGTGCGACAATGCCGCCGTCGCCCCAGGTCAGCTCGGAGCCGTCGGCCGGGTCGTAGCGGTAGCGCTCCCGGGCGTTGACCAGCCCGACAGCGCGCGCCGCCAGCGGGTGCCCGGCGTGGGTGCGAGCGTCCCCGGTGCCGCCACCCGGCCCAGTCAAGTCAGCGGCATCCACCCCACGGACCCGCGCCGCGGTCACGCCCGGTTTGATGCGCACCGGGGAGGACAGGTCGGCGGTGGCCGGAGGTGCGTCGATAAGCAAAGGCTCCCCGTCGTCGCCGAGCGGGAAACGCCCAGCCGCATCGATGAGCAAAAACATCACGCTAATCCCGCGGCGACGCCGCGCCGTTCATGCGCACGTACAGCAAGCGATCGCCCGGCTCCACAGTCTCAGCCTCCGGGGAATCAATGCGGTACAGCTCACCGGAACGCACGACGCCAAGCACAATGTCGGCGAGGTGCCGGGGGTTCGCGCCAACCTCATCGTCCGCAATCTGACGCTCCGACACGGCGAAACCCTCATCCGGGCTCAGCAGGTCCTCCATCATCTCCACCACAGGAGGGGTAACGGTAGCGATGCCGAGGAGACGGCCCGCAGTTTCCGAAGACACCACTACCGAGTCCGCACCAGACTGCATGAGCAGGTGCTGGTTTTCGCCCTCGCGGACACTGGCGACGATCATCGCACTCGGCGCCATCTCGCGTACGGACAAAGTGATGAGCACAGCCGTGTCGTCCGAAGACGGCGCCACGATAACCGAACGCGCCCGGCTGACCGCTGCCACCCGCAGCACATCCGACTTCGTGCCGTTGCCGTGCACGGTGATCAGGCCGCGCTTCTCCGCCACGGTAAGTGCGGCCGGATCCGGGTCGATGACCACAATTGACGACGGCGCCGCGCCGCCCGCGATCAGTGCATCGATGGCCGAGCGGCCCTTCGTGCCGTAGCCGATGACAATGGTGTGGTTGCGCACGCTATTCCTCCACTGCTGGATCTGGAGTGTCTTGCGGGAGTCCTCCGTCAACACCGACAAGGTGGTACCGACGAGGAGCATCAGGAAGGCCACGCGGGCCGGGGTGACAATGAAGATGTTGATCAAACGCGCCGTCTGCGTCACCGGAGTGATATCGCCATACCCCGTGGTAGAAAGCGTCACCGCCGAGTAATAGAGGGCGTCCACGAACGTCAGGGGCTCGGAATACCCATCGCTGTCCAGGTACGCGATGAACGCGACCGCGACGATAAGCAACAGGGCATATCCGAAGCGGCGGGCGATCAAGGACCACGGTGTGGCGCGCACGGTGGTGGGGATGCTGACTACGTCGAGCAGACTGTGCACCGGAATTTCGGTGAGGTTGGTGGCGTCCGCCTGCAGCGACAAAAGGCTCCGAAGCTTCATCCCTGCCACTCCTCGCTTTCCATCCGATCCACTGAGCCGACACCGGCTTCGCCGGGTCCTACGCCCGTTTGAGCGCCGGGTTGTCCACCCGTTTCTGCGCCGCCCAGAATTTCCTCGAGCTGCGCGAGATCGGGCAGCGAACGCGGCGCATAAGTCTCTCCCGTGCGTACGTAGAAAAATACAGCCCGCACCGGCTTGCCGTCACTTGCTATCCGACGCCACGCTTCACGGTAGACCGCGAGCTGCAATTGCGCCGAGTCCATCGCCTCTCGCGACGGTTTTTCGCCAGTCTTCCAATCCACCACGACCCATCCGTCCGGCTCCGCGAAGACCGCGTCCATGCGCCCGCGCACGACCGAGTCACCGAGTGCGAGCTCGAAGGGATGCTCCACGTACTCCGGGGTGCGCCCGGCCCACTCGCTACGTTCGAAGTTGCGCTTCAGCCGCTCCAAGGTGGCCGCGTCAACCTCTGCGTCCTCGCTGCCCGGCAGCTCATCCTCGGTCAGTAACGGTCGCGCCCCGTAGAACTCCTCGAGCCACTCGTGGAACGCGGTGCCGCGCTTGGCGTAAGTGTTCGGCTTAAACGGCACTGGGCGCCGCGCACGACGCGCGAACTGTTCCGGATCCGCTCGCAGCGCCACCACATCCGACGCGGTGAGCTCTCCCGGCATCATCACCGGCACATCTGCTGCTTGGGCCGCTTCGTGCTCCTCAATCAAGGCGGTCGCGTCGCGCTCCCACAGAGAAAACAGCTCGCCCTCGGTATATTCCGGCAGCGCCGTAATCGCAGCGCGGACCGCTTCCGCGGCGGCGAGGTCGTGCGGCTGCGGTGTGTAGTGCGGCCAACGGCCTGTCTCGGATGCGGACACACGATCCGCGACGGAGGCAGCGTCTGCCCCTGCATCGCTAGGGTTCAGCCCGTCGTCCCACACCACCACAGCGGACTCGGGCACCTGGCTACGCATCGCGGCGAAGTGCTCGTACGGCTCCGCCTCCTTCACCACCCCATCGCGGCGCCGGGAGCCGGTGACGATGAGCCGCCGCGCAGCGCGCGTGACCGCAACATAAAACAGCCGGGCAGTCTCCTCTGCTAGATCACCCGCGACGTCTTTCAACCAGGCCTTACCCGCCTTTTCAAAGTCTGTGCGGTTTTCCACCTCGGCGAACACGGGGTAGACATCCGGGTCGCCGAACGTGTCAGTGGGGAGGTAGCGCGTAAAGGTGAGGAACGTCTCCGTTTTCGCTTTGTACGTTTCCGCATCGGCGTGCAACACCGCCACGGTGTCCCACTCCAGCCCCTTGGCCTTGTGCGCTGTCAGGATCTGCACCCGGTCCTCTTTCACCGCTACCGTGCCCGGGGTCAACCCGTCCTCGAATGCGCGTGCCAGATCGAAGTAACTCAGCAATCCATCCAAGCTGGCGCCAGGGTATGCCGCTACCTCCTCGAGCAGCCGGTCGAGGTGCACGGCACCGGTTGCAGAGCCGCGTGCGAGCACCTCAGTACGGATGCCGAAAACGTGAATGATGTCCGCGAAGACGTCGCTCAAGCGCTTGCCCAGACTGTGGGTGCGCAGCCACCGCAGCTTCGCCGCCGTATCGTGCATCCGGGCCAATCCCTCGTCGCTGTAGCGCTCCGGCTCATCCAGGTCTGCCAGTGCGTCGGTGAGCCCTTCCGGACGGTCCGTGTTGGAGGCAATCTCCTCTGCGCGGGAAACCAGCCGCGCAAGTTGCGCGTGTAAATGCTCCTGGGGGCCTTCCGGCTCCTGGTCTCGGGGTGCCGCGGCGGCCGATCCGCGCAAGTTGCTGGCGCGTGCAGCCAGCGCTCGCAGGTCCGCCAGGCCGAGCCCGACGGCAGGCCCCCCGAGAATCCGCAGGGCTGCCGCAGCGTCGTCCGGGCGCACCAGCATCGTCGCCACGGCCACAGTGTCTGCAACCTCCGGCACGTCGAGAAGCCCGGCAAGTCCCACGATTTCGTACGGCACCCCGCGCTCTTCTAGCGCTGCCGCAAGCACCGGCGAATGGCGGTTTTTGCGCACAAGCGCCGCCGCAGAAAAGGCCCGGCCTGACTGCTTCGCGTCTTGGTACTCCCGCGCGAGTTCCTCCGCTACGAACGCGATCTCTTCGTCTTGCTCCGGGAAGAATCCGAGAACAACGTCGCCTGCGCCCGCTCCCGGGCGAGCTTGCAGCGCAGCTACGGCCCGGGCTTCGCCCGTCCCCAGCACAGCGTCCGAGACACCGTTAGCCAGCGCCAACACCTCCGGGGGATTGCGCCAGGACGTGGTCAGCTGCTTTTTGGGCGCCGCGCCCTGCGGAGCCGGGAAGTCGTCCACGAAGGCCTCCAAGTTGGCCGCCGTGGCACCGCGCCAACCGTAAATGGCCTGCATTGGATCCCCCACCGCGGTAACCGTCAGCCCGGGATCAGCTCCTTCACCGAATAAGCTGCGCAGCAGCACGCGCTGGGCGTGGGAGGTGTCCTGGTACTCGTCAAGCATGATCACGCGGAAGCGGGAGCGTTGCGACGCACCCACCACCCGGTGGTCCCGCGCCAGCCGCGCGGCCACCGACATCTGCTCGTTGAACGTGACCACACCCCGGCGACGCAGCTCCGCATCCAGCTCCTCCACAAGCGGCAGCAACTTCGCGCGCTCCTCCTGCTTTGAGCGCCAGCGGGTGAGCACCTTGGTAAATTCCACGCGAGCGCGCGGCCCAGTTGGGTAGGACTCCGTCTCCGCGAGGAAATCGTGTGCGTGCTCGCGCACCCAGCGCGGTGTGGCAAGTTCATTGCCCATGGCTGTGCTCAAAGCGAGCAGGTCTTCCACCACGGTGCCGAGTGACGGGTTGGACCCGAGCTCGGTAAGCAAGCCACCGGAGTAGTTCACCACCACATCTGTGGCAATGGCGTGCAGCTCCGCATCAGTGATGAGCCGGGCATCAGGTTCCACCGGCACAAACAGGCCGTACTCGCGGATCAGCTCCCCGGCATACGCGTCGTAGGTTGCTACCGTCGGAGCAATCACTTCGAGGTTCTTCGCCAGTTCGCCGGAGGGGTCCAGACGGCGCACAAGGTCCGCGTTTTGCGCGAGAGAGCCCAGGCGGTCTCGAATCCGCTTGCCCATCTCCTGGGCCGCCTTACGGGTAAACGTCAGCCCCAGCACCTCATCCGGGCGTGCGTAGCCGTTAGCCACCAGCCACACCACACGTGCAGCCATGGTTTCGGTCTTGCCCGCGCCTGCGCCGGCAACCACTAACAGTGGTCCCGGTTCAGCGCCGATAACCGCTGCCTGCTGCTCGGTGGGCGGGTATTGCTGGCCCAGGTATCGCGACAGCAACACGGGCGACATCGGAGTTGAGTTAGCCATGGTGGATCGTCGCTCCTTCCGGTTGGACCGGGCACAGGGCCCGCACAGCGCAGCGCTCGCACTGCGGGCCGGTCACCGCCAACAACGTGGGCCCAGCAAGTTCGTCCGGCAACCCGTCGAGGTCGGCGGCGAGTGTGGCCAGTTCCTCTTGAGTCTTTGCCGCCTGCTCACGCGTGGTCAGCGAGGTTTTGCCTGCGTTCGGGAACACCAGCACGGCACCGCCCACCTCCAGCGGATCCGCCTCAGCGCGGGCGGTGAGCACCTTGCCTTCCACGAACTCGCCGCGCGTCAGCGCCAGTTGGTAGGTAGCCAGCTGGGCATTGTCCGCAGTAGCGGCAGCGGAAGGCGGGGACGCACCCGTTTTCAGGTCCACGATATGCACCGCACCACTACCGTCACGCTCCAAGCGGTCTAACCTTCCGCGGATGCGGACATTCTGGCTTATTTGCACGTCCACGTCCGCCTCAACAGCTACCTGCTCGAACGCGCCGCGGCTTGCTTGTAACCAACCGTGGGTCCGTTCCAGCATCGCGCGAAAATCCGCGATGTCGCGTTCGACCTTCCACTCCGGCGACGAATCTGCCGCCCGGCGCGCCGCCACGGTGGCCTCAAGCGCTTCCTCCGCGTCTGCGCCGGAGCCGAGGGCTTCGAAGTACGCGTGAGCCATCGAACCGTAGACCATGTCCAGCGTTTCATTGAGTCCCGACATCCGCTCCAACACCGCGCGCATGGGGCATGCGAGCAGCTGCTCCACCCGCGACGGGGAGAGTGCCGGCGAAACGGGAAGACGTGCATCTGTGGAGGGCTGCGTGGTGGTCCACCATTGTTCCGGTGCCGCCCCGAGCACCCCCGCATGCGCGAGGCGTGCCAGCTGGCGTGCGGCTTGACTACGCTCCGTTTCCCCCGCAGCGGGGTCTGCCACCACGCGCCGGAACTCTGCGATGAGGTCGTCGTGAGCGAGCACCCTGACCAGCGCGATGTCTGCAACTTCACCATTGTCAGCGGCCGCGCGTTCCCTGTTTTCCCCAGTGGCCTGTGCGGCATCCGTCGCCGAGCCGGCGATCCGAACCGGTCTCGCTTCCACCGCGTAATCCCGGCAAAATTCCTCGACAAAACGGGAGCGCTGCTCCACCTCCTCCCCGTCATCGCTGTCTACCGCCACGACGAGTAAGCGTTCGGTGGCGCGGCTAGTGGCAACCGTGAACAACCGGCGCTCCTCCACCAGACGCTCGTTGACGTGGGACACCGGCACAGCAGGGTCGACCCGCTCATCGATGAGGTCGACCAAGTCTTCTTGTCTGAACAGCGAACCCGTCTCCCCCAGACTCGGCCAGGTCAGCTCTTGCACACCGGCCACGATCACGCGCCGAAACTCCCGGCCGGCTGCACCGTGGGCCGTCAACAACGCCACAGCGTCCGGTGTGGCGTTTCGCCGGTCACGCACACCCGTGGGCAGTTCCTGCTCGGCGATTGAGGCGACGAAAGATTCGATGCCGGCTGTCGGCCTGCGCTCCGTGTAGTCTCCCGCCGCGTCAAACAGCGCCATCACGGAATCCAAGTCCCGGTCCGCTTGGGAGCCGGTGGCGCCTCCTCGAAGCGCTGCGGCCATCAGCCTGTTGGACAGTCCGGTGGCGTGCCATAGTGCCCACAGCACGTCCTCCACGCTGCCGCCGTTCGCCAGCGCTGCACGTCCGGCGTCGAGCACGCCGCGCACGCGGCGCAAAATGTCGAGTTCTCGGTCCGTGAGCGCGGTTCCGAAATCCGGCAGCTCGGCCGGGGAGATCAGCAGCTCCTGCAGGCTTTCCTCCGCGCGGCGCTGCGGCGCCCAACGGCGCAGTCCGCGCAGCAGCCGGCGCAGTGTTACCGGGTCCGCGCCACCCACTGGGCTCAACAACAGATCCCGCCACTGCGCAGCGGTGAGTTCTTCGTACAACGCGCGCACACCAAGGATGAGCGCAGCCACGATACGTTGCTCCCCTAGCACTAGGTCTGTGGGATTGAGTGCAACGGGCACACCTGCCCGCAGCAGTGCACGCCGCACAGGCTCCAACTGTGGGGTGGATCGAACCACGACCGCCATGTCCCGATACTCCACGTCGTCTTCAAGGTGGGCGCGCCGTAACTCGTCGGCGACCAACGCGAGCTCTGCGCCGCTGCTGTCAGCGATTGCGGCGCTGCGCACCGGGGTTCTTCGCGTTGCTCCCAGGTCGATCACCTCGTGCTCTAAGCCTCCGAGGTTCCGGAAAAACGCGGGAGACGCACCGCGGAATCGAAACACCGACTGCTCAGTGTCGCCGCCTACTACTCCCAGCTCAGCCTGGCGCAGCAGGCGCATCACCAGCTCCGCGGACGCCGGCGCCAAGTGCTGCGCATCATCCACAATCACGGTGTGCCACCGCCGGGGCAGCTCTGCCTCAAGCGCTGCAACAACGAGCTCAGACGCGGACATCCTGTGCGCTCCGGACAGTGCCATGACTTGTTGGTATTCGCGCAGGAAGTCGCCGGAAGCGGACCAAATGCCAATCTCGTGGGCCTGCCCCAGCCGGGCTAAATCTTCTGGCCCCAGGCCGCGCTCGATGGCACGGAGGAGGAAATCACGCAGCTGTCGCGCGAATCCCACCATGGGCAGCGCGGGGCGCAGTTCTGGTGGCCAACTGCCGCCGCCGTCCTCGGCGTGGCCCTGCAACAGTTGGCGTATCACCGCATCTTGCTCTGCACCGGAGATAAGGCGCAGTTCAGCATCCAGCTGTTGCCGCACCAGCGCGAAGGCGAGCGAGTGCACGGAGCGAACCACCGGCTCGTCTGCGACAAAACCGGAGGCTGCAAGCGTGTCCGACAATTCGGAGCGCAGCCTGGCGCCGGTCTCC
Source organism: Corynebacterium wankanglinii (assembly GCF_013601005.1). Taxonomy (NCBI): domain Bacteria; kingdom Bacillati; phylum Actinomycetota; class Actinomycetes; order Mycobacteriales; family Corynebacteriaceae; genus Corynebacterium; species Corynebacterium wankanglinii. The sequence continues at coordinate 36,962 of NZ_JABFED010000009.1, read as the reverse complement.
TTCGAATCAGTAAGCACCAGTACTCCACCGCCCCCGTCACCCGCGTGTCTGCGGATGGCTTCGGAGGCGGTATCCAGCAGAAAGCTCGACACCCCCGAGCCGGGCGCCCCGGTGACTTTGAACAGTCCCCGATCGGGGAGAGCCACCGGCCACTCCCGTGCTGCGTTCGGTCGTGTTCGTGGGACGAGGTATGCCCTCGGTTCACGTGCGGCAGGAGGCACGGGTAACGGTCGGTGAACGTTCATGGGCCAGATTGTGTCATCTACTCCGACGCGAGAGTCTCTTGCACCCTCTCGGCTATCGAACTCACATTCGAACCACTGGCTTTCGCGCAGGCCACACGGTACTCCAACGCGCGACGCGCCAGCTCCCGGAGACCCGCAACATGTGCCCACCGATCCAGCACCGCTGCGTCCACGGCCCCGGCCATCAGGCCGTCCACAATCACCAGGGCGGCGGTGTAGCCGCGGGGGCGCTTGCCAGCGGACGGCACAAGATCCGTCAGCGTGGGCACCGCATCGCCGGCGAAGAGCAGACAGGAGGCGAAATCCGTGTGCGCCACCACGTCTCCCGCTTGTGGCGTATAGCCGCGCCACACCGCGCGTTCAGCGCTATCGAACGCGTCTGCACGGCTGGCGGATGGCGCATCGATGCCGTCCATGGCGTCGTCGAAGCGCAAGGCGGCGGCCACCGTTTCGTCGATACGCGCAAGCACCCGGCCGTCAACGAACTCGCTGGCCTTGAACCCTCCTACGACGAGGCGGCCGTCCGTCGCACGCACCGGGCGGGAGACCCCGATCCCGGGGCCGAACTCCCCGGCGCGCTCACGCGCCTTGCCCGACCAAGCCGCGGTCGCGCTTGCCTGGGAGACGACCACTCGCCCGTAACGCACGCCGTTGTCCCACGCGGCACCCAGCGGTAACCCCACCCGGCCGTCCAGCTGGAACGCCGAGAGTACGTGCTCGGGGATCGCCGAAGCAGTGTTGTTGGCCACCTGCAGCCCTCCTAGAGCACCGCGGGACGCGGGTACGGCCACGGGTTGGGGCGGCACGTATCCGCGTTGTCCGGGTACTGGTCATCCGGATTCATCTCACGCAACTGGGCGTTATTCAGACTGAGCGTCTGCTGCATCATGATCGGCGCTAGAGCGTTAGGCTCCGGGCACGGCACATGATCCGCAAAGCCAAGCGCGTGGCCCACCTCATGGTTGACCACGTACTGGCGGTAGCTGCCCAAGTCGCCTTGGAACGGCACTGCGCCACGGACCCAGCGCGACTCGTTGATCAAAACGGTGTCTTCGCCGGTAATTCGCGTACGACAGCTCGTCTCTGTTCCCAACTGCGCCCCGCACAGCTCAGCGGTAGTGTCCAACGACGCCAAGCGGATTTTCAACGTCGGGTTGTCCCCCACGCCCACGTGCTCGAAGCGGAAGCGCGGGTCGTTGATCCACCCTCTCGGATCACTCAGTGTCGCATCCACCAGATGGGCAAACGCGTTGTCTCCGCCGTAGCCGGAGCTGTCGATGCCACGCTCGACCTCCACAGCGAAGCGGACCACCAGCTCGGTGCCCTCGCCCGCGGTCATCCCCGGCGCTCCCACCTCGTAGAACGTCCCCTCCCCGGTGGTGGTGTAGCTTCCGCCGGGCGGCAAGTCGTGGGGGTCGAACTCGCCTTCCGCGATCTTCGCCGGCTCCAGCGGTTTCACACCATCAGTATTTTCCCCTGGCTCCGCAGGCGAGGCCGCACCTTTATAGGCACCCGATGCCTCCGGGGAGCCGAGCGCGACATCTTCCGGGTTTTGCACCATGTTGATCAGCACAAACACGGTGATAACGGCAAGCACGGGAATGGCATACGCGCGCCATCCATATTCGCGTGCAAACGCGGTCAGCGCGCTGTCGGCACCAGCCGCGACGCGGCTGGACCTGGACTGGGGCGCCCGCGAGGCGTCGTCAAGCGCCCTATGCTCTCGAGACTTCTGCGCGGGTACCGCGCCCCCCGACTCGAGGTCCCAGCTGTCAAACCAGTCAGCGAAATCCTCGTCGCCGGAGCGGCGCTGCGCCTCGTGGGCGCCGCTACCCCGGCCACCCCGCTCGTGCGCGCCGTGCCGTTGTGCCATGAAAGCGTAATTTAGCGCATGAATCCGACAGACCGGGCCGCGGCAGTTCCCTGCTCCACGTACACGATGCGGTCCGTGCGGATCAGGTAGATGCGCCCCTTGTCGTCCTCGACCTTCAGCGTGGCCTGGCCGCCGCTAATCGCCTGTTCGACGGTGGCGATGATGTCCTCCTGCCCCTCAGGGAGTTTGATTGTCAGTTCGCGCGGGCTGTCTGCGAGGCCGATCTTGATATCCATTGTGTCGCTCACTGTCCTTCACATCATTCGCTTCAGCGGTATTCCGCTCTGCAACAGTGGCCCTATTGTAACGGCCTGCCGCTAGGATGAACGCGTGCCCCATTCAGCTGAGAGAGTTCGCAACCGCCCCCGTAACGGCGCTCAGACACCTGCGCCGACATTCTCTCAGCTAGGTGTCGCCGCCGAGATCGCAGAGGCGCTCGCGCAGCGCGGCATCGTCCGGCCGTTTTCTATCCAGGAGCTCACACTGCCCCGGGCGTTGATGGGCCGCGACATCATCGGCCAGGCCCGCACCGGAATGGGCAAAACCTTGGGTTTCGGGGTGCCGCTGTTGGACCGGGTTTTCGATGACGCGGACATCGAAGAACTCGACGGCACCCCGCGGGCGATGGTTGTCGTCCCCACCCGCGAGTTGGCGGTGCAGGTCGGGGAGGACCTCGCCCACGCGGCGTCGCTGACCCCGGTGAGGGTAGCCACCATCTACGGCGGCACGCCCTATGAAGATCAGATTGCCGCGTTGCACGACGGAGTCGACGTGATCGTCGGTACGCCCGGCCGCCTGATCGATTTGTACGAGCGCGGCGATCTGACGCTGTCCGCCGTTGCCATCTTGGTCCTCGACGAGGCCGATGAAATGTTGGACATGGGTTTTCTGCCCGACATTGAGAAGCTGTGGGCCGCGGTACGCCAGGACGCGCAAACGATGCTGTTCTCCGCCACCATGCCCGGGACCATTCTCACGTTGGCGCGTTCGAAGATGCGCAAGCCGGTGCATATCCGCGCCGAGGCGGCAGACGCGCCGAGCACCCACGACACCACCCGCCAAGTGGCGCTGAAATCTCACCGCATGGACAAAACCGAGGTGGTCGCCCGGATCTTGCAGGCACGTGGGCGGGGGCGCACCATCATTTTCGCCCGCACGAAGCGGTCTGCGGCGGAACTCGCAGACGACCTTGCCCAACGCGGCTTCACCGTCGCGGCGGTGCACGGTGACCTGGGGCAGCGAGCTCGAGAGGCGGCGCTCGACGCTTTTCGACGTGGCTCCGCCGACATCCTCGTCGCCACCGATGTGGCGGCCCGGGGCATCGACGTGGAGGATGTGACCCACGTAATCAACTTCCAGACTCCGGATGATCCGATGACGTATGTGCACCGCATCGGCCGCACTGGCCGCGCTGGCAAGAAGGGCACGGCTGTGACCTTGGTCGGGTACGACGAGGTGCGCAAGTGGGAAGCTATTAACGACGAGCTGTCGCTCGGCGCCCGCGACTTGCCGGAATGGTTCTCCACCTCGCCCGAGCTGCGTGCGGCGCTGAACATCCCGGACTCAGCTACTGAACGGGTCGGCCACCCGCGTAAAGTGCTCGGGGCACGACCAGCAAAGCCTTCAGGAAGGAAACGGCGATGAATACTCCCCTGCGTCGCACCCGCGGCGATCTGATCGCTACCGGAGTGATCGCAGGCGTCTCAGCGCTGCTGCTGGGCACCGCCTTTTTCACTGCTCCCGCGCGTGACGCGCATTTGGTATCCGCCGAGGAGGAGCAGCAGGATTACGGCCAGTTGGCCGTGGTGCCGAAGTCGTTCAGCGAGGGGTTCACGCTGACCGATACGTCCGGGCGCGACCAGCCCCTCGTGGCCAACGGTTTGGTTGTCACCTACAACGACCACACGTTGACGGCCACCACGCCGGAAGGCGAGACGGTGTGGACGTACGAGCGGCCGAACGAGCTATGTCTTGTGGACCAGGCGTGGGGCAAAGTTGTGGCCACCTACCGCGACAACGCCGGTTGCGGGGATGTGGTGGCGATAGACGCGAAGACGGGCACCTACGCCGGCACCCGCTCAGCCATTGCGCCGGAACGCGTCGTCCGTCTGGCCTCCAATGACCGCGTGGGCTACGCGAGCTCAGAGCGTGCCGAGGTGTGGCGCTCAGACCTCGTTCGCACGGTGGAGTACGGCTATGTGGAGGCCAAGCAGGAGCCGGACATGCAGCCGCACGAGTGCACCATTACTTCCGCGCTCACCCGCACCGAGCTGGTGGCGGTGACAGAGGTGTGCGACGATGGCGCGTTTTTGCGCTTGCAGGAGGCCACCCCGGAGGATTCACGGAAGCCAGAGGTCCTTGCGGACGTCGAGATCAGCCCGGACGCCTACCTGGTGGCTATCTCCCAAGACGCAGCAGCTGTCTACGACCCAACTGCGTCTGAAGTGCGCGGGTACAACAAGGAAGGCACGAGCATCAGCTCGTCCTCGGTGCCCCAGATGGATAGCCCGGAAGTTGGCCCGGACGGGATTATCAAAAACTTGCCGGTGGCGGATCTTCCGCACCATATGACGTATTGGGAGAATAATTCCCTGCTGCTCATGGAGCCCGCCGCCCTCGCGGTTACCGGCGTGTTCCAGGGGGCGCTGGGTACCGGTTTCTCCGCAGGAGAAAAGCTGCTCTACGCCTCTGACAGCGGAATCGCCGTAGTGGATTGGGATAAAAATGCGGTGGACACGATCATTCCCGTTGACCGGGGAGGCTACACCGGCCCGGTGCACATTACGTCCGCGGGTGCGACTGTGGTGGAAAAGCGAGGCGACCAGGTGGTCGTATTAAGGGCGAACACCTAGCAATTCCGACTTCCCCCTGGTGCACAGCCTCTCCTGCGCAGCGCAGCACCTAGCGTCTCGCTTTTCGCTGCGCGTACCGCGCCTCGTTGTAGTCGCGCGATGCCGGGTGAAAGATGCCGACGAGCGCCAGCACGGCCGACGCTAACGTTGCGGCGCCGAGCAGCGGGACACCCCCGCGGAACATATAGACGGCTACCCCGGCCAAAATCGCCTCCACCAGCACCACCGCGCCTGTTGCCCGCGGATTGCCTTTGAGAGTCGAGACCGCTGCGTATCCCACGAAGCCGAAGATGATGACCAAGAAGGTTGCTGTGCCGATGTTCACGTAGTTCGCCGCGGCCGACTCAGATTCCAATGTCGATGTGTGGTCGGTGAATTGGGAGACGATCAGACTGGCTGCGTAAGCGAACATGGCGGCGCACTGCACCAGGACGACAATCGCGCTGAAACGCATGACGGCGGGAACGGTTCCCGGGACTGTCTGGTCGGGTTCATTGGTAGTTTCCACATCCACGGAGTCTATGCCCTGCACCGGCGTACCCCCAGTCGCATCTGTGATTTGACGCTTCCTACTCGCCTAGGACAACTCGGTTTTCCCAGTTCAGAACCCAGATCCGCACCTGGTCTTAGGGCTGCGCGCTACACTCCCAGCGGCAAATAATGGGTTACATTCTATGATTCCCGTCACAATTTGGCCCGCTCCCCTAGCGCGGTGTAGGTGAACATGCCATTATTTTCGGGTAGCAAAAATAACGGGCTGGTTACACAGCCCTTAACCCTAGGCCACCACAGGGTTAACGCCCGGTAAACCGGAAGACGGGCCCCGCCTCCAACGGGGAACTCCGCCCGGCACCAGGAATCAAACTTCGTTTGCAACGCATCCGCTTCGCGCGGGTGTTTGTGGTGCGCACGTAATTGCACATGGACACAACACACGCATTTCGATTCTAAGGAGAGTCATCATGGATTGGCGCCACGAAGCTATTTGCCGCGACGAGGACCCGGAACTGTTCTTCCCCGTCGGCAACTCCGGCCCGGCCCTGAGCCAGATCGCCCAGGCGAAGCTGGTCTGCCACCGCTGCCCCGTCACCTCCCAGTGCCTGAAGTGGGCACTTGAAACCGGCCAGGACGCCGGTGTCTGGGGCGGCCTGTCCGAGGAGGAGCGCCGCGCCCTGAAGCGCCGCAACAAGGCTCGCGCACGCAACCGCGCTCGCCTCTCGGCGTAACTCGCCTCCGGATTACCCGCCGGGGAGTGCCGGGCGATACAGTGGAACACCTGTAACCGGTACCCATGGCTAAAGGAGGCCCCCATGAGCAAGCGTGGTCGCAAGCGCAAGGATCGTCGCAAGAAGAGCGCTAACCGCGGTAAGCGCCCTAACGCATAAGCGCGACGCACATAAGTAAGGGCCCTTCCCACTCGGGAAGGGCCCTTACTTATGTGTTTTCTCGCCCCTACTGCATCATCAGGAAGCCGGCACCAAGTCCGAGGATGGCCAGCGCGGCAACAACTCCGCCGATAATGGCCGCGATGTTCGGGCCAGCAGCCTGCTTCGGCGCTTCTTCGTGCGCCGCCTTTGCCTGCTTGACCGGCTGGACGTTGTCCGCCTTCGCGGGCTGCTCAGCTGCCGTTTGGTCTGCGGGGACCGTACCCAGAAGGGCCACCGCGTCATCCTTGTCGTCCTGGGCAGCGATCTCGGCAGAGGCGTTATCTGCAACCTCCACTGGCTCCATGCGCTCAACCTCGAGGCTCTGCTTCGGCTGCTCCACCTCAACCTCGTCAGCTACCTGCACCCGGGCACCGATGGACTTGGCGTAGGCACCGATACGCGGGTTGTCGAGCTTGAGCATGTCCCAGTCGGCCGGTACGAACACTTTGCCGTTGGGGGTGTCGGCGAAGTACGCCTGCTCCGAGTAGTTGAAGTTTGAGAACTGGTAGTCGTAGTTCATCACCGAGTGGTAGCCGGACTGCATCGGCGCCCGATCAGGAATGCTGGCGGTCTCCTCCTGGGCACCCCAGTGGCGCAGACCGAGGGTGTGGCCAAACTCGTGGAGGATCGAGTTGCGCAGCTGCTCTTCCGAAGCTTTCATCCCCGGGTTGGCTACGTAGAAAGAGTTGTCGCCGACCAGCGAGAGTCCGGTGCTGTTGGAGCCGTAGCGCATGCGATCCCCGATCACACCAGGGCGGAAGATATTGTTGCGCGGCCCGAGATCCTGCACTGTTTGGACCAGCTGGATGCCCTCGGGGGTGCGACCGTCAAAGTAGGCGGGGCGGAATTCCAGCGTTTCACCACCGAAGCGGTCGCGGTAGTTCGGGATGTTGGAGTAGTAATCGCCGGCATCGATGTGCAGGTTGATGCCGTGAGCGTCGAACAGGTCCACCAGTTCATCCAGGGACCGCGTGGCCGGGGCATAGGACTTGCGGTTGGCCTGCGCGCACTCGCGCACCTCGCGACGAGCGCAGTCCAGGCTGTCATACTCCGAGCCCATCCAGTTCAGCTGCAGGAACAGGTCCGGCCGGTGGGGGTCCGCTCCCCAGTCCGGTAACGGGATCTCCGTACCGTCGGCGAGGACAACACCCTCTTCCTCCCAGATGTCCGGGATTCCGTCGCCGTCCGAATCTACGAGGCCACCGGTGTTAGTGGTGATGGGAGCAATCTCGATCTCGGACGCTGCCTCTGCGACGTTCACACCAGAGAAGGCGATTGCTGCGGCGAGGGCTGCTGCGACACTGTTTCGGAATGCGGCTCGCATCTCGATTGCTCCTTGGTCTCGGTTCCGGGGTGCCCGGTGGGGTTTGTTCTCTTTGTTACAACCCACAGTTTATGCACCAAGTATGCGCAGGTAAACCGCACCGAAAGCCCGCAGAAAAGCGACCGGATCGTTGAACATTCTTTCCGGATTGTTCAACGTTTCCATCCATTCTGGACTGCGGATTGTTCATCAATCCAACCTGCCTTCCGGACCCCGCGCGGACATTGTTCAACGATCATCTACCGGCCACTGGTGGATGGTTGAACAATCTATGGATTATGTAAATTATGCACTCTCGGGTAATTTTTTAGGCCATCTCTATTTCAGGGCGCTCACCTGCAGTTTCTTTTTATCTACATAACTTACTTTCTCTCAGGGTGGGGAAATCGCCTGTATCGGAGGGGGGATCGCGCCGGATTGTTCAAAGATCCGCGGATTGTTCACCACTTTCGCGTTACACGTCACCCCCGCTTTTTACCCCCGGTCGCTCGAACGCATCAGTTTCCTAGCAAAGAACCCCCAATTGCCCAGCAAAAAACCCGCAGCCAGCAGGCTACGGGCAGTGATTTCGTCCGGACAACCGCCGGACGTGCAGCGATGCTGCGAGTACCAGAGCGTGAATCTAACGGTATTGCACCTCTGTGTAAGTAACCGTGGTGATAGAGGCGATGATGCGCTGGCGCAGCGGCTCCGGCGCCTTGGCGGGACCACAACAATCGCGCACCATCGCGCGTACGTCGCGCTCCGAACGCGCGATAGCCATGCACTCCGGGCAAGAAGCGAGGTCGCTTGTGATGGCCTCGCGCCGCTCCGCAGTGGTGTCCTCGTCGAAGAGCTCGCACAGCAAACGGTGGGTAGCTTCGCAGCCGTGAGCGCCGGTGTGGGTGTGTCCGGTGGACATTACTTCTCCTTCGCGTCCTGTGCGGTGGCGGGCGCATCGGGCGTACCAGCCATGTCTGCATGGTCAAGGCCGATGCCCCGCTCTTGTGCCACGTCTTTCAACATCCCACGAAGCTGTTTTCTTCCCCGGTGCAGGCGGCTCATGACAGTGCCGATGGGAATGTCCATCACCTCCGCGATCTCCTTGTACGCCAAGCCCTCCACGTCCGCGTAGTAAACCACCATGCGGTAGTCCTCATTCAACGCGTTAAGGGCGTCAGAGATGCGCGAGTTCGGCATAGCCTTCAGCGCCTCAACCTCTGCGGATTCCAGACCTGTGGAGTCGTGGGAGCTCGACGTGTACAGCTGGTTGTCCGTCACCTCGTCTGCGGAGGTCACCAGGGGGCTGCGCTGCTTCTTGCGGTAGGAGTTGATGTACGTGTTGGTCATGATCCGGTACAGCCACGCCTTGAGGTTGGTGCCCGGGGTGAAGCTGCCGAAATTCTTGTAGGCCTTTAAATAGGTCTCTTGCACCAAGTCCTCGGCGTCCTGCGGGTTGCGCGTCATGCGCAGCGCACCGCCGTACAGCTGGTCCAAAAGCGGCATCGCTTCGCGGTTGAAGCGCGCCTTCAGGTCATCGCTCACGCCGTAATCTGGCTCGGTTTCGGGCATGCACGCCATTGTAGGGCCACCCACCGCCGCCGCTACGCTGTCCCCATGGCCGAGAAAACCCGCGCGCTGACCGCACTGCACAACACCGAGCACGATGTGCTCACGTACTCCCCCAGCCAAGATCACTTCGGCGAGCACGCCGCGGTGGAACTCGGACTGGACCCGGCAGCGGTGTTGAAAACCCTGGTGATCGCCCATGAGCGCGACTTGGCAATATGTTGCGTGCCGGTAGCCGGGCACCTGTCGTTGAAAGCTGCGGCGAAGGCTCTGGGGTGGAAGCGCGCAGAGATGGCCGATCCCGCCAAAGCGCAGCGGGCCACCGGCTACGTCGTCGGCGGCATCTCTCCTCTGGGCACGTTGCACGCGCTGCCGACGCTTATCGACGCCTCCGTGGCCGACCTGCCCGCCATCACCGTCTCCGCCGGCCAACGCGGGCTATCGGCTCGTCTGCGCCCCGCCGACCTCGCCGCGCTCACGGGCGCCAGGTTTGCGCCGATCAGCGTCCCATAAGCTCCGCGTAATCGTGGCGGGTGTTACCCACCTCCTGGGCGGCCTCGTTCCACACCAAGCTCTCCGCCACGCGCGACGGGCGCACCAGATCCAGGGCGTCCTCGGGTGTTCCCTCGACCCACTGCCGGATTTCATCCTCGCGCAGGAACAGTGGCAAGCGGTGGTGTAGCCAGGCCATGCTGTCTGCCGCATCGGTGGTCACCATCGTCGTGGACAGGCGCCCCAGCCCGGTTTCCCAAAGCGCCGCGGCGTAGAGCATGCCGTCTTCCGCACGCACGAAGTAGGGCTGCTTGCCGTTTTCGGTCGCCTTCCACTCGTAGTAGCCGTCCAACACCATCAGCCCGCGGCGCGCCTTAAACGCGCTTCGGAATGATGGCTTCTCCGCCACGGTCTCACCGCGGGCGTTGAACAGCGGCGGGCCGGTCTCGTCCTTTTTCCAGCTGGGCAGAAGGCCCCACCGCGCGGCGTCGATACGCGCTTCGCTCTCGGCGATCCGAATCAACGGCACCTGCTGGGTGGGAGCGATGTTGTAGCGCGGCGGCGGGGTCCCGTCGGGGGCCTGCACCTCCGCAATACCGGGCAGGGCGGCCACCGCCTCCATGAGGTCGTCGCCGGAAGTGAAAAGAACGAATCGTCCGCACATGCCCTCCATTATTATTGCCCGCATGACCGAGATGTGGCCCGCGCCGTTCCACCCCAGCCCGATCGCCCACACCCAAGAGGTGCCCGGGTCCAAATCGATGACCAACCGCGCCTACATCCTCTCGGCGCTCGCGTCTGGCCCCTCCACGATCACGGGCGCACTGCGCTCCCGCGACACGGACCTGATGGAGGCCGCCCTGACCGCGATGGGCACGCGGATCGAGCACGACGGCGAGACCATCCACGTCACTCCGGGCAAACTGCACGGCGCGACCGTCGATTGCGGCTTGGCCGGCACGGTGATGCGGTTTGTCCCACCTGTGGCGGTGTTCGCCGATGGCCCCGTGCTTTTCGACGGCGACGCCCACGCCCGCAACCGCCCCATGTCCACCATCTTGGACGCTCTGCGCACACTCGGAGCATCCGTGGCGGGCGAGACATTGCCGGTGACCGTCCACGGCAACGGCCGCGCCGAAGGCGGCCCCGTCGAAATCGACGCCTCTGCTTCCTCCCAGTTTGTCTCCGGTCTGTTGCTCTCCGCACCGCGGTTCGAGCGCGGCGTGCAGATCCGCCACACCGGCGGCCCGCTACCGTCCATGCCGCACATCGAAATGACGGTGGCCATGCTCGCAGACGCCGGCGTGAAGGTGGAGGCGAGCGTCAACTCCTGGACAGTGGAGCCGCAGGCGATCTGCGGGACCCATTGGGTGATTGAGCCGGACCTCTCCAACGCCGCGCCGTTCTTGGCTGCCGCTGCGGTCACCGGCGGCGAGGTACGCATCCCGCACTGGCCTGTTGTGACCACCCAGCCGGGCGCGACCATGATCTCCATTTTGGAACGCATGGGCTGTGAGGTGGAGCTGGTTGCGGACGGTGCCGGCCACACCCTGCGAGTGCGCGGCCCGGAACCGGGGCGCCTGCGTGGCATCCGCCTCGACATGAGCGACATCGGCGAGCTTGCCCCCACCGTCGCCGCCATCGCGGCATGCGCCACCACTGCGACGGAGATCACCGGCATCGCGCACCTGCGCGGCCACGAAACCGACCGCCTGTCCGCACTCTCCAACGAGATCAACGGGCTGGGCGGCCGCTGCGAGGAGCTCGGCGATGGGCTGCGCATCACCCCAACGCGTATGCGCGGCGGGGTATGGCACACCTACGACGACCACCGCATGGCTACCGCCGGCGCCATCATCGGGCTTGTCACCAAGGGGGTTGAGGTGGAAAACATCGGCACCACGTCCAAGACCCTGCCCGGGTTCTCCGACATGTGGGCGGGAGTGGTGGCGCAGTAATGGGCCGCAGCTTCGCCGACTACGACGAATCCGATGTGCGCGTGCGCCCCGGGAAAGGGTCCCGCCCGCGCTCGAAGAACCGCCCCACTCACGACGACGCGGAGTTTGGCCTCGTAGTGGCCAAAGACCGCGGGCGCTGGGGCGTGGTGTTGGACGGGAGCGGCACCCGCGTGCAGTGCACCCGTGCCCGCGAACTGAAGCGCACCTCCATCGAGGTAGGCGACCGCGTGGGGGTGGTCGGCGACACCTCCGGGGACAAGGACACCCTTGCGCGCATAGTCAAACGCGAAGACCGCACCTCGGTCTTGCGCCGCACAGCCGACGACACAGACCCGTACGAGCGCATCATCGTGGCCAACGCGCAGCTCATGCTCATCGTCGTGGCAGCCGCCGACCCGCCGCCGCGCACCGGGTTCGTCGAGCGCGCGCTCATCGCCTCCTTCGTAGGTGGTGTCACCCCCGTCGTGTGTGTGACGAAGACCGACCTGGCGGACCCGTCGGACTTCGAACGCGAACTGGCCGCGATGGGGGTGGAGGTTCTGCGCACCGGCGTAGAAGACGGTGTGGAACAACTCCGCGCACTCATCGCCGGGCGTGTGTCCGCCCTGATCGGTCACTCCGGCGTAGGGAAATCCACCTTGGTCAACCGGATCGTGCCGGACGCGGACCGGGAGACGGGCGAGGTCTCAGGCGTGGGCAAGGGCCGTCACACCTCCACTCAGTCTGTTGCGCTGGAGGTTCCCGGCGGGGGCTGGATCATCGACACCCCAGGCATCCGCTCTTTTGGACTGGCCCACGTCGCCCCAGAGCAGATTGTCGGCGTGTTTCCAGATCTCGCGGAGGCCGCGGAGCGCTGCCCGCGAGGCTGCACCCACCTCGGCCCGCCAGCGGACCCCGAGTGCGCATGGGACGAGCTTGACCCCGACTCCCCCGTCGGCCGCCGCGCGGCAGCGGTGCGAGGCCTGCTGAAGGCCCTGCACTCCAATAACGAGTGGGAGTTAAAGCAGCTCGACGAGGACAGGTAGCTCGCTCGGATCGTAGAACGCCATGTAGTTGTCCTGGGCGTCACCCACCGTCAACTCGGCGTCCTCGTCTCCGAGGTCAGCGGCGTCCACGACCTCAATGGCCCTCGCCGTAGCCTCTTCTGCCTCCGCGATATCCACGTGGATTGCCGCGACGTCTTCGAGCTTGACCGGGCCTGCGAGCTTCACCACCGATTCGCCCATCTCCGGGTCGGCGGTGGCTTCGGCGTCGGGCACGTCAGCGGAGATAACCACGCGGCGGTGCGGGTGGCGCTCCTCGTCGCCGATTGCCAGCAAGCGGATCGACGCGAGCGCCGCATCGTCGAACGCCACCGCCTCAATCTCCTCCTCATCGCCGGAGGTGAAGAACTCGTGCAGCGCCTCGGTGGCGGCGAACGCCCAGCCGTTGCGGGCATGGATCAGACGATGCTCTTCGAGCGAGGCCAGCATGCCGAACGTGGCAGGGAGGTAAACGCGCATTAAAACTCGCCCTCGATATCAAACAGGGACTGGATCTCCACCGCGGTGCGGTCGATGGCGGTGTGCAGGATGCCGATCATGTCGTACTCCACTGCGGCGCGGACATTCATAATGTCGTCGTCGATCATGACGCACTCGTTGAGCTCCACCCCGACCGCGTCTGCGGCAGCCTGGAACGCCGCGCGCTCCGGCTTCTCCGCCCCGATCTCGCCGGAGAGCACGACCGCGTCAACCACGCCGCCGAATTCCCACTCGCGGATCTTCTCAGCCGCCTCGCCGTCGCCCTCCTCATTGGACAGGATCCCCACGGCGATGTCTTTGTCCTTCACCGCCCGGATCAGGGTCTTCCAGCGCTTTTCGTCCTCTGCACCGGTGTCCAACACGCCTGCGTAGTCGATGATCAAGCCCTGCACGGAAACCCTCTTTCGTTTGTTGCCTCGCGGATGCGTACTTTAGTGAGCACACCCTTTACACGGGCGGCTGCGAACGTGGACAATGATACCTACCCCGCAGCCAGCCCGTCCCCCTCCACCGCGCGCCGCCTGCCCAACGCGAGGCGCCCAAGAGTGAGGGAGAACCACCACGCATGTACTACACCGCCCCGGGCCACCGGCACGTTCAGGTGCTCGTGCCTCGCACCAGCCCCACCTCGGCTAGGTCGGCTACCCCAACGGGAACGCCCCCACGGCCCGTGCCCGGCTCGACCGGGCCGGAGCGTGATGCGGACCCCGTTGTCACCGAAGCCCTCACCGCCGCCCTGAGCCAAGACCGGGCGACCTCCATGATGGCCTGGCGCTTCGCCCCAGCGGTACGCGCACACATCCGCGCAAGGCAGCGCGCCGCCGCACTCACCACGGCGAAAACGCCCACCACCCCCGCGCAGGGCAAGGTGAGGGTACTCACCTGCCACACCCGCGAGGGTGGAGAATTTTTCGGCACCGTCCAAGCCGCCGACGGCACCAAGAAGGCCTACGCCGCCAAAATCGAAGGCGGCAAACTCGTCTCCTTTAAGGTGCTCTAGCGTCAGCTCGTCGCCAAGCTATCGCAACTAGACCACCGTGGAGCCGCCCGCTTCTGCGGTCTGTTCAGCGGGGGCTTGGTTTTCAAACTGCTTGCGCATGGCGAACAGCTGGCGCACGGTCTCCTCTTGGACGGCCTCGTTCATCGCGTTGAACATGTCGCCGCCCTCCTTCTGGTACTCCACCAGCGGGTCGCGCTGCGCCATCGCGCGAAGGCCGATGCCTTCCTTCAGGTAGTCCATCTCGTAGAGGTGCTCGCGCCACTTCGTGTCGATGATCGGCAGAATCACCATGCGCTCCAAGTTGCGCATTTGCTCCTCGCCGCCGATGGCGGAGATGTTCTCCTCCAGGTTGTCGTACTGGGCGTTAGCGTCGTCGATAAGCGCCTGGCGCAGCTGGTCGGAGGTGAGCTCACCTGCACGGCCGTACTCGTCGCCGTCAATGAGTTCCTGGGCGCTGACATTCGGCCCGTACAGGGAATCAAGCGCGTTCCACAGCTCGTCCAGATCCCAATCTTCCACGTAGCCCTCTGCAGTCGCGCCGTCCACGTACGCGCCGATGGTGGACTCGATCATGCGGCGGACCTGGCCGGCGATGTCCTTCGAATCCAGGATCTCCTGGCGCTCGCGGTAGACCACCTTGCGCTGCTCGTTGAGCACCTCGTCGTACTTGAGCACGTTCTTGCGCATCTCAAAGTTCTGGTTTTCCACCTGAGACTGCGCACCCTTGATCGCGTTGGAAACCATCTTTGCCTCAATCGGCACATCATCCGGCACGTTGAGGCGGTTCATCATGTTCTCCATGGACTGGCCGACGAAGCGCACCATCAGCTCGTCGCGCATCGAAAGGTAGAAACGGGTCTCACCCGGGTCACCCTGGCGGCCGGAGCGGCCGCGCAGCTGGTTGTCGATGCGGCGCGACTCGTGGCGCTCAGTGCCGATGACGTACAGGCCGCCAGCCTCGCGCACCTCGTCGCCGAGCTGCTGCGAGCGCTCCTTGGCAACGGGCAGCTGCTCGTTCCACGCCTCCTGGTAGCGCTCCTCGTCCTCGAACGGATCCAGGCCCTGCGACTGCAGCTTCGCGTCCAGGAGGATTTCCGGGTTGCCGCCAAGCACGATATCGGTACCGCGGCCGGCCATGTTGGTGGACACCGTCACCTTGCCCGGCAGGCCGGCCTCGGCGATGATGCGGCCCTCTTCCTCGTGGTACTTCGCGTTGAGGACGTTGTGCTCCACGCCCTTGCGTGTGAGCAGCTGAGACAGGTATTCGGAGCGCTCCACCGAGGTGGTGCCCACCAGCACGGGCTGGCCTTTGGCCACGTGTTCCGCGATGTCCTCCGCCACTGCGGCGAACTTGGCCTCCTGGGTCTTGTAAATCAGGTCGTCGCGGTCCGTGCGCTGGTTCGGGCGGTTCGGCGGGATCTGCACGACATCCATCTTGTAAATCTGGTGCAGCTCCGCCGCCTCGGTCTCAGCGGTACCGGTCATGCCGGACAGCTTGTCGTACAGGCGGAAGTAGTTCTGCAGCGTCACCGTTGCGAGGGTTTGGTTCTCGTTTTTGATCTCCACCTGCTCCTTGGCCTCGATCGCCTGGTGCATGCCCTCGTTGTAGCGGCGGCCCGCAAGCACGCGGCCGGTGAAGCCGTCCACGATCATCACCTCGCCCTGGCGGATGATGTAGTCCTTGTCGCGCTCGAAGAGCTCCTTCGCCTTGATGGCGTTGTTGAGGTAGCTCACCAGCTGCGAGTGCTCCGGCGCGTAGAGGTTGTCGATGCCCAGCTGGTCCTCGACGAACTCCACGCCCTCCTCGGAGATGCCCACGGTGCGCTTGCGCTGGTCCACCTCGTAGTGGATGCCCTCCCGCATGCGCGGGGCAAGCTGCGCAAACACGGTGTAGAACTGGCTGGAGCCGTCCACCGGGCCGGAGATGATCAACGGGGTGCGGGCCTCGTCGATGAGGATGGAGTCCACCTCATCCACGATGGCGAAGTTGTGGCCACGCTGGACGATGTCGTTGACGGAGCGCGTCATGTTGTCGCGCAGGTAGTCGAAGCCGAGCTCGTTGTTGGTGCCGTACGTAATGTCCGCGTCGTACGCCTTTTTGCGCTCGGCCGGGCGCATGTCGGACAGGATCACGCCCACCTCCAGGCCCAGGAAGTGGTGCACGCGGCCCATCATCTCAGCGTCGCGCTTTGCCAGGTAGTCGTTCACCGTCACCACGTGGACGCCTTTGCCCGACAGGGCGTTGAGGTACGCCGGCAGCACGGAGGTCAGGGTCTTGCCTTCACCCGTTTTCATCTCGGCGACGTTGCCGAAGTGCAGGGCGGCGCCACCCATGATCTGCACCTTGAAGTGCTTTTGGCCCAGCACACGCCACGACGCCTCGCGGGCCGTGGCGAAAGCGTCGAGCAGGATGTCATCCAGGCTTGCGCCGTCGGCGAGCTTCTCCTTGAACTCAGCGGTCTTGCCCTTGAGCTCCTCATCGGTCAGCGCGGAGTACTCGTCGTCGAGCGCCATCACCTGATCGGCGATTTTGGCGAGACGCTTGACGGTGCGCCCCTCACCGGCACGGAGCAGCTTTGACAGTCCAAACACGTGTGCAGAGTCCTTTACTACTGGTCTGACAGGGCCATGGTGATACAACCGGCCATTGTACGCACGCCTCCCGCCGTATAGACAACCTCATAGGCACCTCACAGTTACGCCAATGCCTGGAAACAAAAACCCGCATCGTCCTGAAATTCGGAAAGATGCGGGCTTCGGGGGGGATGGCCGTCTAACCGGCAGCTCCCGCGGCCTCCCCTTCGGCGGCGAGCTCGATCAAGCCGTAGTCGAAGGCATGGCGGCGGTACACCACGGCCGGACGGTTGGTCTCCTCGTTAATGAAAAGGTAGAAGTCGTGCCCCACCAGCTCCATCTCGCTCAGCGCGTCGTCCACGCTGCGTGGCGTGTTGGAGTGGACCTTCGAGCGCACGATCTGGCCCGGAACAACGTCTTCGACCTGGCCCTCATACGGGTCGACGTCGTATTTGCCGACCTCTTTGGTCGCGCGCTCCTGCTCAGCCTTCGCGTCCGCCTCCATCTCAGCGGCCAAGACGCCGGTGCTCTTCGGCGCCCGGTGGCCGGACATGGCGATGTTGCGGCGGGCCTTAACCTTGCGCAGGGAGCGCTCCAGCTTGTCCACGGCGGCCTCAAGCGCAGCGTAGAAGTTCTCCTCTTTCGCCTCTGCGCGGGCGAGGTGGCCGGAGCCGGTGGCGGTGATTTGGATGCGCTCCGCTTCCGACTCGCGGCGTGGGTTCGGCTCGTGCTTCAGCTCCACATGGAACGACTTCAGCGTCGGGTCAAGCTTTTCGATCTTGGCAAGTTTGCCGTTCACTCGTTCCTGGAAGTGCTCCGGGACCTCAACGTTTCGCCCGGTGATAGTTACCTGGGCTTCCGGGCTCAGCGTCTCGTCCTGGTTCGGGGCGGCCGGCGCGGTGTTCGGGTTGCGGTCTGCAGACGTCATCTGCGTCCTCCCTTGCGGTAGTAGGAACTGTGTCCACCACCACTATACAACTGGTTATGACCAATTCCGGCGGTTTCGGTTAAAGGATGCTGTGACTAGGCGGCGCACAGCGTCACGCACGCGGCAACGTCCACCCCGTGCGAAACCAGGATCGCCGTGCTGGCCTGCAACGTAGCTCCTGTAGTGACCACATCGTCCACCACGACAACCCGCCCCGACGGCGCACCGGCCAACCGCACCCTCCCCGCCAGGTTGGCGCGACGAGCGGCCTCGTCCAACCCTGACTGATCCGCGGCGCGCGGATCCAGCGCCAATACCGGCGCGACGGGGCGGCCGCTTGCCCGGCAGACCTGCTCCACCGGGTCTCCCCCGCGGGCGCGCGCGGATCTGGCACGGGTCGGGGCCGGCACGAGCACCGCACCAGATGGGATGTCCCCGCGCGCCTCCAGGTATTCCAGCGCGGACGCCAGCACCGCACCGACGTAGCGGCGCACCGCGAGGTGGTTGCGCTCCTTCATCGCCAGTACGACGCTTCGGTGCGGGTCGGCGTACGGCCCGAGTGCGAACACGGGCACGTGCGGGCCGGAGTTTGGGAATACGCGCTGCGGCGGAGCGGCTAGCCCCACCCGGCACGAGGCGCACAGCAGCGCACCCGGGCGGCGGCACCCCGCGCAGGCGCGCGGCAGCAGTAGCTCGCCCACCTGCGCTACGACGTTGCCCATCTCCACCCCCTTTTCCCCACCGAGAGATTACCGAAAACTCAACGCGAAGTGATGGGCAGCGCGCGCACGCTCTCCAGCCCCGGCACCTCGCGCCAAATGGGGTTGTCAGCGCCGGAGGCCGGCACCTGCAGCAGCGCGTTAGCGTCGGTGACGTACAGCGTGCTGGGAGAAGCAGCCACCGCCACCACCGGCGCGGAGATGTTGCCGGAAGACATCGCGGTCATGGAGGAACCGTCCTGCTCCACGCGCATCACCGGTGTCGTTGACGTTGTGCCGACCAGCAGCGAACCGTCCGGCCGCCATTCCGCGGAGATGATGCCGCCGGCCAGCTCTTGGGCGTACTCGTAGACGTTTACAATGGAGCGCTCTCCGGACGCCTGGCGGCGCACAATACCGGTGTACAGGCGGCCGCCGATCACCATGACCACCCGCGTGCCTGTGCGTGAAAGCCGCAGCACGGAGATGTTGCCGTCCACGCCTTCGGGCAACTCCACCTTCACCTCCCCGGTGGTTAGGCTGCCGGTGGCGGCGGACTGCACAGTGCGCAGGATGCGCTTGCCGTCCGCGACCGCCCAGACCGCTTCCGCTCCGGGCTCGAATGTGGGGCGGGTGAACGTGCCGGCCCGCATGACCTCGTGCTCGGCGCCTCCGAACTTGCCCAGCCGGAACACGTCCTCCGTGGCGTCTCCTGGTTTGCCAAAGATCGCGGCCCATTGGCCGTCGCCGGCGATGTCCACCGCCGAGACATCCGTCGCGCTGCCGAGCGTGCCCTCCACCGGCTGCGTGGAGCGCTCCTCCACACGGACCACTTTGCCGCCGGACAGTGCATACAGCGTGGTTTCCCCGACGGTTTCCACAAGGGGGCTGGCCGCGATGAAATCGTCGGTTTCCAGGTCGGACGCGCCGTCGACAAGCGGTTGCCCGTCCGCCTTGAGCACGTAGGGGCCGGTGACACCCGCGGACGCGAGCGTCCACACCACCTGCGCGGCGAAGCGGGCGCGCTCGTCTTCGCTCACCCCCGCGAACCCCGCGAAGGTGTACGCGCCCTCCTGCTCGCCCGTGTACGACGCGCTGGACGGCAGCGAGCTGGTCAGCGCAGGGCGCAGGCGCTCGGAAGGGCCCTCCATGAGTAGCCCGATCAGGTCGCTCGCCAGCATTTCGCGGCGTGAATGCACCCAGCGGCGGTCCGTGACCAGCTCCCGGTCGTCTTCGTCGAAGAAGTACAGGTTGTAGGGCTGGTACTGGTTGCGCAGTTCCGTGCGCTCCAACACCACGCCCTCGGGCAGCGAGGAAATACGCCACTGCCCGTCGACCATCTCCATGTCAATGGTGGCCTCGTAGGTGCCGCGCTCCGGTGTGTACGCGCCGCCTTGGCGCACCGTTCCCACCACAGCTCCGTGTACCGCGTAGCTGCGCTGGCCCACCGAGGAACCTGGCAGGGTGGTCATTCCGATACTGTCCACGACCAGCTTCTGGCCGCTGGGGTCCCAGGCAGCCGATGCGCCCTCGGTGAGGTAGGCCCTCGCCGCTTCGTAGTCCGAGTCGGGCCGCGCGGACGCCGAGTAGAAGTCGCGCAACAGCAAATCCGGCTCCTGGTCCTTCTTCGGGCCAGCCGCCTGCGTCTCCGTCTCCGCGGGCGTGAAGGAACGGATCACGTGCGGGGCGGAGTTCGTGGGCAGCGACGCGCAGCCAGCCGTCGCCCACACCGCAGCCACGGTCAAGCAGGTGAGTGTCTTACTCGCACGCATCGGTGCCCTCCTGGAGCTCTTGCTTATCGACGTCCTCCGGTTGCCCACCCTCAGCCTCAACCCCGGCGGCAAGCGGGGCGTCACCGCGCGGCGGCTCCAGCGGCAGCGGCGACTCTGTATATCCCGCCTCCAGGTCGCGCGGCAGGACTAACCGGAACTGCGAGCCCACGCCAAACTCGCCCACCGCATCCAGCACACCGCCGTGAAGCTGCGCGTCCTCCCTGGCGATGGCGAGGCCCAAGCCGGTGCCGCCGGAGTGCCGTTTGCGGGACTTGTCCGCGCGCCAGAAACGGTTGAACACCAGCTCGTCCTCGCCCGGCTTCAATCCCACGCCGCCGTCGGTGACAGTGATGGCCACGGCCTCTTCGTTTGAGCGCATCCGAACAGTGACCGGATTGCCCTCCGAGTGGTCGATGGCGTTGGCCATGAGGTTGCGCACAACCCTCTCGATGCGGCGGGCGTCGCCCTCGAGCATCTGCGGCTCGTCCGGGATATCGAAAATGACATCCACGTCCAGCTCGTCGGCAAGATGGCGGGTCTGCTGCCACGCGGACTCGACCGGCTGCCTGGCGTCAACGCTCGCAGGCGAGAGTTCCGCCACCCCGGCGTCGTGCCGGGAGATCTCCAACAGGTCGTTGAGCAGGGATTCGAAGCGGTCCAGCTCGCTGATCATCAGCTCGGAGGCCCGCTTTGTCGCCGGTTCCAGCGAATCCTCGTTGGCGGCGATCATGTCCGCAGCCATACGGACCGTGGTCAGCGGCGTGCGCAGCTCATGCGAAACGTCGGAAGTGAATTGGCGCTGGAGCGATCCGTACTCCTCGAGGTTGCTGATCTGCTTGCTCAGCGCATCCGCCATGTCGTTGAAGGACATGGCGAGCACGGCCATCTCATCTTCGCCGTCCACCGGCATTCGCTCGCGCAGGTGCCCGGACGCAAAGCGCTGCGCGGTACGCGAAGCAGAGCGCACCGGCGCGACGATCTGCTGGGACGCTAGCCACGAGATACCCATCAGCAACACCACCACGATCACCGCCGCGGAAGCCAGGATGCCGCGCATGAGTGCAACGGTGGAGGCCTCACTTTCCATGTTCATCACGATGTAGAGGCGCAGATTAGGCACGTCGGCGTTGGTCGGCGTGCCGACGATGAGCGCGTCGTACGCGGAGCCGTCCGGCCGCTCCACCGACGCGAACTGGTAGGCAACGTTGCCGTCCGTGACAAAGTCCCCGAGGCGTTTCGGTATCTGGTAGGCCTCCGGCGACGACGTCACCGAGCCGTTGGGGGCTTCCACCACCAGCACGGGTTCGTAGAAACTGGCCGAGTCGCCGCTTTCCTGCGCACGCTGGGTCAACCCGGCGCGCGCAGAGTTCAACCGCGCCTGCAGCGATGCCGATGACCCGGAGTTGGCCAACTGGTATTCCACCGTTGCTCGGGCGCGCTCGATCTCCACTGTGGCGGCGTCGATCTTCGCGGCGGTGATCCGGTCGGTGACCACGGATGCCAAGGCGAAGCCGAGCACCGACATGACAACGGTGGACACGAGCAGCACCGTGCCCACGAAGCGCACCTGCAGCCGGGTGGTCCAGGCGTGCCGGATCCGGTCACGGCCACGACGTATGGCGTCCAGGTGCTACACCTCCGACTTCCCGGTCTTGTACCCCACGCCACGCACGGTGAGGATGATCTCCGGGTTTTCCGGGTCGTGCTCAATCTTGGAGCGCAGTCGCTGCACATGCACGTTGACCAGACGGGTGTCCGAAGCGTTGCGGTAGCCCCACACCGATTCCAGCAGCTCCTCGCGCGAGTGCACCTGGTTGGGCTTGCGGGCCATCTCCACCAGCAGGTCGAACTCCAGCGGAGTCAGCTGGATCTCTTCCTCGCCCCGGGTGACGGTGTGCTGTGGCACATCCACGGTGAGATCACCAACCTCCAGCACGTCCGCCGGCGTATCATCAGTGCGGCGCAGGCGGGCGCGGATGCGTGCGACAAGCTCCTTCGGCTTGAACGGCTTGGTGATGTAGTCGTCCGCGCCAGACTCCAAGCCCAGCACCACGTCCACCGTGTCCGTCTTCGCGGTGAGCATGACAATCGGCACCGCGGACTCTTTGCGGATCTCACGGCAGATGTCAATGCCATTCATGCCCGGCAACATCAGGTCCAACAGAATCAGATCCGGGTCGAAGGAACGGAAGGACGCCACCGCCTCGGCCCCGTCGGTCACCGAGCTGGTTTGGAAACCCTCTGCCTCCAACACGATGGTCAACATCTCGTTGATCGCGGGATCATCGTCCACGACGAGAATCTTCGGGGCCATGCGTCCTCCTCACTACGTGCTTACTGCGCCAGCTCGCCCAATGCCTGCATGATAACCGCCGGATCCGAGGTCCGAAGCCACCGACTCCCCCAGTTCATCTCCGCCAATTCCGCGTACGCCTCGAATGTTGCGGCCTGCAGCCCGGCGTCGCGCTCGTAGCGGTCGCGGGTACGCGACTCGTCCTGCTCCTCGCGGGCCGCAGCGCGCTCGCGCGCCACATCCGGGTTGGTGTCCACCAGCACCTGCAGGTCCGGCTTCGGCAGCGAAAGCTTTTCAAACTCGAGCTCGTACACCCATTTCACGGCCGCCGGGTCCCCGGTTCGCGCCTTCGTGTAAGCCGCGTTGGAGGCGACGTAGCGGTCCAAGATAATTACGCGATCCGGTGCGGCCGCGAAGCCGTCGAGAAGCGATTTGGCCCCATGCCTGTCCAGCGCGAAGAGGGTGGCCATGCCGAACGCCGAATCCGTCAGATCACCCATCCGGCCGTGGAGCGCATCGTGCGCCAGCTGCGCATGCACGGAATCCGCGTAGCGGGGAAAGGCGAGCGTGTCCGCCCCAGAGCGCTGCTGGACAGCGGTGACGAGCGTGTTCTTCCCCGCCCCGTCAATACCTTCTACCGCGACGATCATGCCGCTACGCCAGTGCTTCCAGGAACTGCTCAAGATCCTGGTCGGTGTCGGCTTCCTCCAGCACCACGGCAGCGGACTCCACCAGCTGCTCGTCCATCTCGTCCGGGCGACGGCGGATAAACGGGTAGTTTTCCGCGATCTCTCCAGCGGAAAACGGCGCTCCTGCCCAGATCGCAGCGATGGTGGCGGCGGCCTGGCCGTTGAGCAGCTCGTCCTCGCTGGGCGCATCCTGCTTCGCTGCCAGCAGAACCGCGTCGCGGACCGCCTCGAAGATTTCCTCAAAATCGAGGTCCACCAACTCGTCCAGAAAGTCCGTGTTGGTGTCGACCGTGAAAATCTCCTCGTCCCAAGTACTCACTGCGGCGTTCCTTCCCTTCGATGTGCGCGAGCGGACGCCCACGCGATGCCTTCTATCCATCTATATACGGCATACACCTACCCCGGGGCAGGCAAACGCGCTGTAACGGACCCGCGAAAGGGGTTCCGTAATCACCATTCGCGTGCTATAAACAGTGCTGCAGAACAAAAAGTTATCAAGTTGTGATCAAACACGGGTCCAACGTGACCTGCGGGAGGAGCGCACCGTGGAAGGGACAGCACGCCGGGTGTCCGTGTTTTTCGGCGCGGGTGTTGTGCTAGCGGCCCTCGTCGGTTTCACCGTCTGGGCCACCTCCACGCCGGGGCAGAACAACCGCGCCGGGTTCACAGCCGACGCGGCGGGTACCTCCGATCCGAGTTCCACAGCCCCGGCGGGCCGGTCGGCATCCAGCCCGACCACCGCTACCGTGACCGAGGACGAAACCCGCACCGTGCGCAGCTCCAGCAACCAGGCGCGCGAACATGGCCGGCAGGCAGCCGCTGAGGCCGAGCCGCGCGAGCTCCGGCACGTGGCAGGTGCGGCGCCATCCGGCTACAACGCGGAGCGCGACCCCTACATGCCCCCGCACGCCGTAGTGGCCCCAGCACCGGGACCAGGACAGCCGCCGCGCGTGTACCGCCCCTCCAACATCGTCCCGTCCCCGGCACCGACGGCGGCACCCCAGGGAACCGATCGCCCAAGCACCGAGCCGTCGCCCGCTTCCGGGCACACCAGCTCGCGCACTCCTACGCCGGTACCGGGCGGGCACAGCGCGCCCGGTACCGGGGCACCCCCGAGCGGCACCCCCGCGACGCCCGCGCCCGGCGGTTCCGAAACACCACCGACGGAACCAGCCGAGCCCACCGGCCAGCCTGCCGTCCAGCCGCCCAGCCGCCCGCAGGAAGGAGCCAATCCTGGAAGCGAACCAGGGGCCGTCCACGAGGGGCAGGAACCGCCGACTGAGACCGCAGAGCAGGCCGCACAGGGAGGCCCAGCTGGAACGGCCCCGCGGCAGGAGGTGGAACCTCGCACGGCCAATGGCGCAGACCGCGGCGCTTCAGAGCCCGCGGCCCCAGCCCAGCCAGCTGCAGCGCACCCGCCCGCCACGCCGAATGCCCCTGCAGCCCAGACGCGCGTGCCGGGAAAGGAGGACGTCGCGGGCTACCCGCACGAAAACCAGGGCATGACTCCGCGCGACGTCATTGACAAGATTGACAAGTTCACGGGCCGCGCGGGCCGCTAGCTTCATTGCGAAGCGCTAGATGGCGGCCCCTCCCACTGGCGGCAGGTTTACGCCCCGGCCACCCCTACGGCGCAGGCCGGCACCGATTGCGTTTATGCTGAGCCTACGCAGTGGCGACAAACAGCTGCGCCGGGCCCGTTGCCGTGAGCGCTACTTCCCCGTCGCTGGCCGGCACCCAAGCCGCGTTGCCCTGGGTGAGTGTGAAATCGCCAGCCACGACGGTCCCGGCGGTGCACAGCACGATCGCAGGGCCGTCTTCGCGCATACGCAGCGTCTCGCCCTCGGCAAGCTCGTGCATGCGGACCGCAAAGCTGTCTACAGGCAGGGCAAACTCGACGCCGCCACGGGAAGGCACCGTCTCCGCCCTGGGGTTATCCAGAGTGGTGAAATCCAGCACGCGAACCAGCTCCGCCACGTCCACGTGCTTGGTGGTCAGGCCACCGCGCAGCACGTTGTCCGAATTCGCCATGACTTCTACACCGAGGCCAGACAGGTACGCGTGCAGCTGGCCCGCCCGGAGAAACGCCGCTTCGCCGGGCGCAAGCGTGAGGACGTTGAGCAGCAGCGCGGCCAACACGCCCACGTCGCCGGGATACGCCTCGTTGAGCTCGAGGAAGACCTGCGCCGCCTCCGTCATCCACGCTGCGTGGTGGCCCTGCGAGACGAGGTGTTCGGCACAGTGCGCCACCGCGTCGATCAGCTCCACCCGCGGTTGCGTCGGCAGTGAAATCAGCGTGGTGAACAGCGCACGCAGGTCGCCGTCGCTGTCTGCGGGCAGCAGGGACGCGTAGCGGTCCAGTTCAGGGCACGACAGCGCCGCAAAGAACGCGGCGGTGTCGGTTGCCGGACGGAAACCCGCCAGCGCGCGAAACGGCGTGAGGGCGACGATGAGCTCCGGCTTGTGGTTCGGGTCCTTGTAGTTGCGGTTCGCGCTGCCGAGCGCGATACCTTGCGCGTTCTCCCGCTCGAAGCCCTCCTGCGCCTGCTCAAGCGATGGGTGGGCCTGAATGCTCAGCGGCGCCGCAGCTGCGAGGAGCTTGACTAGGAACGGCAGTTGGTCGCCGTGCTCGGCTTGCACCCGGGGGCCGAGGGCAGCATCTGGGTCGGCGGCGATGACCTCGTCGAGGCCAATACCGCCCACCGTTGCCGGCGCCGCCGGGTGCGCGCCGAACCACAGTTCAGCCTGGGGTTGCGCACTCGGCGAAGGCTCGCCCCGCAGCTCGGCTATCAACGTGTGCGAGCCCCATGTGTAGGGGCGCAGAGCTCCCGAGAGGTGTTCCATGTCTCTCCTTCTACTCGTCCGTGGCGGCGGAATCCGCGGCGTCGGCGTCCAGCGCCGTCGCAGCGTACGCCCGGGCAACCAGACGCGCCGCGCGGGCCGCCGCGTCAGCGGAGTCCGTCTCCGCGGTCTCCACCCGGCTGCCCGCCTGAACCACCGGGACGGTGGTCTCGCACGACCAAACAACGGTTGTTAAACCTACCAGTTCCGAGGGCCCGTCAAGGTACGGGTCATAGAAGATATCGTCTGCCGGTCCCGCCGGATTTGCCTGCTGAGCCCGCTCAATCGCCTGCGCGAGCTCGTCGGCGTCAACCACGCCGGACGGGATGCCGTGAGTCGACCACAGGGCCGCAGCAACACCTGCGGCAGCGCTGCCACCGCGGCCGAGCCCGGTGTGCACCACCCGGGCGCCGTCGGCCTGGGCGCGCAGCTGGCGGGCCGGGTTAGTCGCCGCATCGCGCTGCGGGGAGGCCAATTCCAACTCCGCATCTGCTTCGCTAGCAAGCAGCTCGAAACGTTCGGCCACAACCTCTGCGGGCTGCCGCGGGAGGGCAAGTATCGCCCCCAGCACCGCGCCCGAACGCAACGGGGAAGCGCCTGCGGTGTTGGGCAGCGCCGGGATGACGGTGGTGGCCTGCGGCGCGTCGTCAAGCAGTGGCCCCCTATCCGGACCTGCGAGGACAGTCTCGGCACCGCGGCCCGCGGCGGTGATCAGCCCCCGCAACGCATCGTCGCGTCCGGCGTTGTCGCCCACCACCACAACGACATCGAGCGGGCCTACGTACGCGGGGAGCACGTCGGTGATCACCACTGGAACCTCCAGCTCGCCAACGAGGGTGACCACCGCGCGAGCGGCAGCTGCTGCCACGTGGTCGGTCGGCAGCACCACCACGCTGCGGGGCCGCAGCCCAGTTAAGCCGGAAAGCGAATGCGCCGCCTGCCCCACCGCCCGAATTTGCGCGCCCTCGTGGGCAACGTCGAAGAAGCGCGCCTCTTCCCTGGAAAATCCGCTCATACCGCGCGAGCCTACGCGCGGAGACCTACCCGCGGATGATGCCGAGGATCTCGCTCGTGAGCGCGTCTACCTCCTCGCGGGTGGGAGCCTCCGCGTTCAGGCGCAACAACGGCTCGGTGTTGGAGGCGCGGACGTTAAACCACGCCTTGGAATCCTTCAGCTGCACCGTCACACCGTCGAGCGTGTCCACAGACTCAGCGCGGTCGCGGAACGCGTCCACCACGCGCTGGGTGGCCGCGGCCTGATCGGCAACCTCGGAGTTGATCTCCCCGGAGGCGGCGTAACGGTCGTATGCCCCCATCAGCTCGCTCAGCGGCGCGTCCTGCTCCGCTAGCGCGGCGAGCACGTGCAGCGCCGCCACCAGGCCGGAGTCCGCGTTGAAGAACTCGGAAAAGTAGTAGTGCGCCGAGTGCTCCCCGCCGAACAGCGCTCCGTGCTCGGCCATCTGCGCCTTGATGTAGGAGTGGCCCACACGGGTACGCACTGCGGTGCCGCCGCGCTCTGCGACGACCTCCGGAACCGCACGGGAGGTAATGAGGTTGTGGATGATCGTCGCACCCGGGTGCTGTGCCAGAGTGCGGGTGGCAATCAGCGCGGTGATCGCGGACGGGGACACCGCCTGCCCACGCTCGTCCACCACGAAGCAGCGGTCCGCGTCTCCGTCGAACGCCAAGCCGATGTCCGCCCCCTGCTCAACCGTGAACTTCTGCAGGTCCACCAGGTTCTTCGGATCCAGGGGGTTCGCCTCGTGGTTGGGGAAGGTGCCGTCGAGCTCGAAGTACAACGGGCGGATGTCAATGTTGCCCAGCCCTCCGAGCACTGCCGGCACCGTCATGCCAGCCATGCCGTTGGCCGCATCCACAGCCACCACAAGCGTGCGCCGGTCCGGCACCGGGACAAGTTCGCGCAGGTAGGAGGCGTACTCGCCGAGGGCATCATGCTTCTCGACGACCCCAGGTTCCCCCGCGAATTCCGGCACGCCCTCGAGGATCATCCGGGCGATCTCACTCAAACCCGTGTCCGTGGACACCGGGGTCGCGCCCGCGCGGCACAGCTTGATGCCGTTGTACTGCGCCGGGTTGTGCGACGCGGTGAACATCGCGCCGGCGCAGCGCTGGGTACCGGCCACAAAGTACAGCTCGTCGGTGGAGGTCAGCCCCAGCAGCGTCACATCGACGCCCTGGCTTGCCGCGCCTTCCGCGAAAGCCTCGGACAACGCGGGAGACGACGGGCGCATGTCGTGGCCCACCGCAATGCGGGTCTCCCCCTCCCCGCGCACAATGCGAGCGAACGCGGCGCCCGCGGTGCGGACGAAGTCCTCGTCGATGGTCCCCCCGACAACGCCGCGGACGTCGTACGCCTTGATCACGCTTGTCAGCGTCTCACTTGTGTGCTCAATTGCCATGGGCGTCATCTTATCGCGCCTGCTCGGCCCAGCTGCTCACTCACCACCCTCGGGGTCGGGAACGATGCGCAGGTGGGAGCGGCGCGCAGCCTTGTGCGCTGCAATCTGCTCCTCCACGCGCTTGGTGCGGTGCACCGGGTGGTTGGAGGTATCGGGGTTGTTGAAATCCTTCTCCGCCGAATACTCGATCGGATCTTGGCCGGTCTCCACCAGGCCCGTTGTCACCCGCCCCGCTTCGCGGACCGCCGCGGCAAGGGCAGTGATGTCGGTGTTTTCGTCGTCCTGATCATCCCCGGCGTCCACGGCGTCGTCGTCAAGCTCGACGTGCTCGACGCGCACCAACTCCCACCCCACCGGGGCCGTAATGTGGGCGGAGTGGCGCTCGCACAGGTCCCACGCGTGCGGGTCGGGAGCGGGGGCAAGCGGGCCGACCACTGCCGTCGAGTCCGCGTACGCGTAGATCAGCGTGGCCACGGCAGGCCGGCCGCATCCGGGGCGGCAACAACGACGGTAAACATTCACGGTGCCAAGTCTAAACCCCTCATTGAGATTTGGGCAGTGCAACGCGGCGCGCCCACACCGCCTCGGGGCGCGAGAGCAATAGGCTTGACCGCTATGACTGCCACCGGCCCATCGCACGTTCAACCGGCCCGCAACCGCCATGGCCGAGGTGTGCGCGGCCCCATCCTGCCGGTGGGCGTGCCGCGCTACCGCACGCGCGACGACGCTTTCAACCAACTGGTTATCGAGGCCTACGCCCCTTTGCACAACCAGTTCTTCGCGGAGCTGGCAGGCGTGGATCTCGCGGTGGACACGATCCCTCGGATGCGGCTCAGCCCCGACATGACCGTGTTCCCGGACGAGATCATCGCCGACGGCCCCGTGCCGCTCGGGCGCGTGCTGCAGGCCGGGGTGGACAGGCGAGGAAACCCAACGCGGGCGCGCTTCGTTGTCTTCCGCATGCCCATTGAGCACCGCAGTGCCAACGCGCAAGAGCGGTCAGAACTCGTTACATGGGTTCTGACCGCTCTCGTGGCGAACTACCTCAACCTTGACCCGCGGACGATCGACCAGGACTTTCCCTGGTAGCCCGACCAGATCCCGGCAGGTTAGCCGATCTGCTTTTTTAGTCGGCGACGCTCTCGGTCAGAGAGTCCGCCCCAGATACCGAAGCGCTCGTCATGCTCCAGTGCATACTCCAGGCATTCGTCGCGTACGGCACAGGCCCTGCAGATCCGCTTCGCCTCACGGGTGGAGCCGCCCTTCTCGGGGAAGAACGCCTCCGGATCGGTTTGGGCGCACAGCGCCTGGTCCTGCCACTCCTGCTCGACGGCGCCGAACAACTCGTCGAGGGTCATTCCTCCTGCAGCTGCGCCGCGGAGGATGGCGTCTGCCTGGTTTTCCACGCCATTACCTTCCTTAGTTGCTAGTCGGTCGTAAAAGAGTGGTGCCCACAGCACCCAGGACGGGTTCTGTGGATGACACTGTTGTGATTACACACCCCGACACTAAATAGCCGCAACCAGAATTTCCCGCTTTGCGTCCCGTGGCCCCCAATTCCCACGTCGCGCGTCCCACAAGTCACACCCGTCACAACCGCGCGATTATGGGGGCACCATATGGGGGTACTACATGTGGTAGCGGAGCTCGCGAGAGCAACTATTTTGCGAGTTTGGCGTGTCGCTTACGCGTCCGGTGAGAAACGCACTCCCGAATCCGGAATCTCCACACCCGGCCAGACACGCATACCCGCCTGCAATTCACAGCGCGCGCCGATGCGGGCGCCCTCCCCAATGACGCAGTCGGTGATCCGCGCGTTCGCACCGATCGTCGCCCCGGCAGCGATGATGGAGTTTCGCACCATCGCCCCCGGCTCGATGGTCACCCCGTCGAAGATCACCGAGTCGTCCACGCGCGAACCCGCACCGATCTCACAACCGCGGCCTACTGCCGTGCCGCCCATCAGAATGACGCCGTGGGCCACGCCGGCAGACTCGTCCACCAGTGATTCACCCGTGCGCCCTTGCAGCAGAGGCGAGTACGCGATGCCGCGAACCACGTCCGAAGACCCCTGGACGAAATCGTCCGGCCGCCCCATATCGCGCCAGTACGAGGAATCAACGTGGCCGACCACCTTGGCGCCGGACTCCAGAAGTCCCGGGAACGTCTCGCGCTCCACCGAGACCACGCGCCCCGCCGGAATCTGTTCGATCACGGAGCGCTTAAACACGTAGCAGCCAGCGTTGATCTGATCGGTCGGCGGGTCTTCCGTCTTCTCCAAAAACGCCAGCACATTACCGTCCGCATCCGTCGGCACCGAGCCAAATGCGCGAGGATCCGGCACCCGCACCAAGTGCAGGGTCACATCGGCGTCCTTCTCCACGTGCGTGTCCGCAATGGCGGACAGGTCCGCCCCCGAGAGCACATCGCCGTTGAACACCATGGCGTTGTCGTAGCGCAGCTTTGCAAAGACGTTGCGGATGCCGCCGCCGGTGCCCAGCGCCTCTTCCTCCACCACGTACTCGATTTCGAGGCCGAAATCGGAGCCGTCACCGAAGTACTCCTCGAACACCTCGGCCTTGTACGAAGTGCCCAAAACTACATGGCGCATCCCGGCTTCGCGGATGCGCGCCAGAAGGTGCGCCAAGAACGGGTACCCGGCCGTAGGCAACATCGGCTTCGGGGTGGACACCGTCAGCGGGCGCAAGCGCGTGCCTCGCCCACCCACCAGGATCACCGCATCCATCTCGGTGACCGCACTGTCGGGCGCCTGCGCGCCAGCAATATGCTGCGAATTTTCCATCAACCCTGTCCTTTTTCTCGTGCTCTCTTCACGTCGCCCGTTTTGGCCGGTTTACGCAGTCCAAGTTGGAACGCCCCCCGCACTTTCAACCCCAGCCATAGGGCCCAGCGCAGCGGCGCCTGCCACGCGTGCGGGTGCCGGTCGCGTTGGAACCGGTAGGCAGATCCGTGGTGCGCTGGCACCGTCAACTTCCGGTACTTGCCGGCCACGTGCCCCTGGTCGTGCAGGATCACCGATGACGGGCAGTAGAGGTTCGTCCACCCGGCACGGGACAGGCGGTCACCGAAATCGATGTCCTCGAGGTACATGAAGTAGCGCTCGTCGAATCCGCCGATGGCGTCAAAGGCATCCCACCGCACCAGCAGGCACGCTCCAGACAGCCATCCGGCGGTGCGCTGCACATGCATGTTGGCGTTCGCCCGGTAGGCGCGGGAAAACGGGTTGGCGGGCCAGACGTCGTATAGCAACGCGTGCCCGATACCCGTGGTCAGGCCGGGAACCTCGCGGGCGCTGGGGTAGGCGGAGCCGTCCGCCTCCTCGATGCGCGGTCCCGCCGCGCCAGCCTGCGGCGCTGCATCGATGCAGCTGATCAGCTCATCGATGCTGCCGGGCCCGAACTCGACGTCCGGGTTGACAATGAGGAAGTAGTCTCCGCGCACCGCGTTCGCTTCCCGGCGCTCCGACAGCGCCGCCACAGCCGCGTTGATGGCGGCGCCGTAGCCGATGTTGCCCCCGGTAGAAAAGAACTCGACATTGTCGTGTTCCGCAGCAGCGCGCTCAGGCACCCCGTCCGTCGAGCCGTTGTCCGCGCAGATCAGATGGACCCGCTCAGACGACGCCGCATCGAGCGAGTGAATAAGGTGCGACAAATGCTCGCCGGGCGAGTACGTCACCGTAATAACAGCGAGCGGCGCGCGGGCTGCCGTCGAGTAGGGAGAATCTGCGTTCACAATGGCAGGAATCATACCCACCGGCGAACCCGAAATTGGTGTACGGCACAGCTCGCCGCGGGCGGAATTTGCGCCGGGATGTCGTATACTTCCCCGCGTGACTGACCCCAACCGGCGCGCCCGCGACATTCAGGCGGCACCGTCGCGAACGCGCGACGTGTCGCAGTCCGGCCATCCGGTAGTCAAAGGGGTGCTGGCAGTCCTGTCCGCCACCGCGATTTTGCTTTCCGGCGTGGGATACTTCGCCGTCGGACGCCTCGGCGGGCAGCTCTCCGCTTCCGAACTGGACGTGAGCAGCCAGAGCAAGACCAAAGGGAAGAGCAACAAAGAGGCGGCATCGCTCGACGGTGCGGTAGACATCCTGCTCGTGGGCTCTGACTCGCGCACGGACGCCCAGGGTAACCCGCTGAGCGAGGAGGAGCTTGCCCGCTTGAACGCCGGCGTGGCCGACGGTGAAGTGAATACCGACACGATCATGGTCATCCGCATTCCCGAGGACGGATCGAAGGCGACGGCGGTGTCCATCCCGCGTGACACGTACGTCCACGACGAGACCTACGGCAACTTGAAGATCAACGGCATCTACGGCGCGTACGCAGCCGCGAAGCGCGAAGAGCTGGTGGAAGAGCAGGGCATGTCCGAAGGGCAGAACTTGGAGCAGCAAGTGGCCCGCGCAGGTCAGGAAGGGTTGATCGACGCGGTGGCGAACCTCACCGGTGTTGAGGTCGACCACTTCGCACAGGTGGGGTTACTCGGATTTGTCCTGCTCACAGACGCCGTCGGCGGCGTCACGGTCTGCCTGAATGACGCGGTGGACGAGCCGTTGTCCGGCGCCCACTTCCCCGCTGGTGTGCAAACGCTGAACGGAACGCAGGCGCTATCGTTCGTCCGCCAGCGGCACGACCTCCCGCGCGGCGACCTCGACCGCATTGTGCGCCAGCAGGTGTTCATGGCATCCCTGGTGCGTAACATGCTCTCTGCCGGGACGCTGACCAACCCTGCGCGGCTGCGTGAGTTGGCCAACGCCGCGGAGCGCTCCGTGACCCTGGATAAAGGGTGGGACGTTGTCCAGTTTGCCCAGCAACTTTCGGGACTGGCCGGGGACAACGTCACGTTCACCACTATCCCCGTCACCTCGGTCAACGGGGTGGGCGACTACGGCGAGTCCATCATCACGGTCGATGTCGCCCAAGTGCACCGGTTTATGGAGGACGCTGTCGAGCCCGCCGACCGCACAACTGAAACGTCTGCCCCCGCTACGGCGGACGCTACCGTCTTCGGCAGCCACCAGGTGATCGTGCTCAATGCCGGCGGTGTTCCGGGGCAGGCCAGCCGAGTGGGCGAAGAGCTGGGCAAGGAAGGTGTCACGGTCGGCGAGGTAGCCAACGCGATGGAGGGACTGTACTTCCAGAGCCAGGTAGTCACCTCCGACGTTGAGGATCCCGCCGCCCAGGAGCTGGCTCGCTTGCTCGGCGGGGTGCCGGTTGTGGCCAACGCTTCGCTGGAGCCGGGAACGCTGGTGGCCGTCGTCTCCGACGACTATGCCGGCCCCGGCGCGATGTCCGCAGAAGAAGCCGAGCAGGACGCGCCCGTGGGCACTCCGGGCGAGGACTTCGGCGCAACGGGAATCGCTCCGGAGATCACCGCTGACGGCGACAGCCCCCGCTGCGTGAACTAGCGCCCCGGGCGGGAGTCTTGCGGCGCAACCGGGATCCACCGGTCGCGCGATTCCATGTACCGAGAATCAAATTCCAGGCATTTTACTCATTTGCCGGAAAATTATGCACCCTCTTTGGTAGAACCAGAGTGCATGACACGAGCAACGCGGCCCGAGCCGACACAAGACACCGATCCACCGAAGAAGGCGGGCGTGACCGATCGCGTCCTCAACGGCATTGAAAAGGTGGGCAATAAGCTCCCCGAGCCGTTTACCCTCTTCCTCATTCTCTTCCTCATCACCGCAGTCATTTCCACCGCGATGGCCTGGTCCGGGGCGCAGGTGCAGGTTCCCGGCTCTGACGAGGTGCGGCCCATCCACGGCTTTTTCACTAAAGAGGGCCTGGCCTGGTTCACGGTGAACCTGGGCAAGAACTACGTCGGCTTCCCGCCGCTGGTGTACGTCTTGCCCATCATCTTGGCGGTAGGTATTGCCGAGCGTTCCGGGATGCTCTCCGCCTTGATCCGCCGCTTGTTCGGTTCGGCGAACAAGACGGTGCTGCCATACGCCGTAGGTGTCATCGGCGTGTCCGCTTCCCTGATCGCGGATCCGGCCTTCATTGTCATCCCGCCGCTGGCCGCCATGGTGTTCAAGGCCGCGGGCCGCCACCCGGTCGCCGGCTTGCTCGGCGGCTTCGCATCGGTCGGTGCGGGTTACGCCACCTCCATCCTGCCCGGCTCCCTAGACGCGTTGTTCGCCGGCATCACCAACTCCGTCATGGAGGCGCTGCCGGGCCTAGACGCTGGCGAAGTCACGGTCGTCTCCAACTACTGGTTCAACATCGCCTCCGCGTCGATTCTGGGTTTCCTGTCCGGCCTCATCATCGACAAGGTGCTCGAACCCCGCCTGAACACACTCGGCGTGCCCACCGAGGTCGCCGCGGGCGAGGACGCGCCGGATCTCGACCCGCACGGCAACGAAATCACAGCCGAGCTCACCCCGGCCGAGAAACGCGGCCTGACCGCCACCCTGTGGGCGACGCTGGCCCTCACCGTCGCAGGTACGATCGCGGTGCTGTTGCCCGGCTCTCCGTGGCGTAACGAAGAGGGCAACTTCCTGCCGGACTCCCCGCTGATGCAGTCCACCGTGTTCATCGTCGTGCTCTACTTCGTGGTCATGGGCTTGGTGTACGGCATCGCCGCCGGCACCGTGAAGAGCGTTCCCGACGTCACGGAGATGATGGCGGCCGCCATCAAGGAAATGACCGGCTTCCTCGTGCTCGCGTTCATCCTCGGCCAGTTCATCGCGTTGTTTAACTGGTCCGGCATCGGTACCTGGACCGCCGTCAAGGGTGCGCAGGCGCTGGAGTCTGCGGGTATCGACGGCTTCGGGGCCATCCTCGCATTCGTTATCCTCGCGTCCTGCCTGAACTTGCTCATCATCTCCGGTTCGGCACTGTGGACGCTCATGGCCGCTGTGTTCGTGCCGATGTTCGCGCTGCTCGGCTTCGACCCGGCGTTTATTCAGGCGGCGTACCGTGTGGGCGATTCCGCAACGCAGATCATCACCCCGCTCAACCCGTACATCATTGTTATTCTCACCCAGCTGCGGCGCTACGAGCCGAAGGCCGGCATCGGCACGCTCATGTCGCGCCTGATTGTCTTTTCCGTGGCGTTCTGGCTGTTCTGGTTGACGCTGCTGTTCATCTGGTACCAGTTCGATCTCCCGTTGGGCCCCGGCGCGTCGATCATGCTGGCGTCGTAAAGCGTTTGCCCCTTACGATGGGCGAGCATGAGCATGCTCGCACCGCTGTTGCACACCGATCCCTCTTCGCCGCGCCTGACCGTCTACGACGACTCGCGCGGCGTACGCATGGATTTTTCGGCGCAGACGCTGGATAACTGGGCGAGCAAGGTCGCCAACATGCTCGACGATGAGTTCGACCTCGCCCCTGACGGCAGCGTCGCCATCGATCTCCCCGTGTCGTGGCAGGCAGCGGTCATCGCCATCGGCACGTACAACTCGTCGCGCACTCCGCTTATCGACGCCTCCGGTACCTCCTCCCCCGACGTCATCTTCACCACGCTCGAAGGCGCGGCGCGATGGGACGACGTGCCGGATTGCGTCGTCGTCTCCGACGACCCTTTCGGCCGCGGAGTTGTGGAAGCTGGCGGCGACCTGCCTGTTGGCACCGTGGACTTCGGACCCACGGTGCGGTTTTACGGCGACGCCTACTTCGGCGACTCGCCGCAGCTGCACACCTTCACCGAACCCGGCATCGGTGCCGAGCGCTACCTTGTGCAGAACTGGCACAGTACCGAGGAGTTCACCACCTCGGTGCTGGCCCCCATCGCCGCCGGCGGGTCCGTCGTTGTGGTGGCAGGGCTCGTTTCGGCGGAGCGGCTGCAAGACATCGCCCGGACGGAAAAGGCCACCCGCTTTATTGACGGACAATAAGCCCCAATCCGCTATCCTGAGACGGATATGAGCTCGCGCCGATGAAGGGACTTTTTATGATCACCCGCTCCATTTCCCGCCACGCCGTCGCCGCCGGTGCTGCCGTCGCTGTCGTGGCGGGTGGTCTCTCCCCGGTTGCCACCGCCGCACCGGCGAGTACCCAGGCAGACGCGCCCGCGCGGGAGACCGCCGAAGGTGCGCGCGCAACCGGACCGGGCAGCTCCGACTTCACGCAGGCTGAGGTGGATAACGCGAAGCGCTTCGCGGGGCTGCTCGCCGGCATTCTTGCCGTCCTTGTCACCTTCGGCGTGGCCGGCCTGTACTTCGCCAGCCCGCACCTTGGCATCCAGCTGCCGGATCTGCCGGGTCTGCCTGGTCTGCCTGGCCTGCCGAGATAGCGCAGCGCGCCGTCCGTTACGCAAACCCCGAGTAAGCGACCCCGAGTACGGCCGTTTTCGGGCGGCGGGATCAAGCGGTTAATGCGCCACGTTTGAATATTTGCTGGAGTATCTCACGTGGGGTTGCTCCGCCGAGGACTTGTCGGGGTGTGTCGTTGAGTTCGTCTTGCACCCAGGCGACGTGCTCGGGGGTGACTTCGGCGAAGTCGGTGCCTTTCTTGTAGAAGCGGCGGCGGATCT
>NZ_JABFED010000008.1:0-108205 GCF_013601005.1 Corynebacterium wankanglinii | reverse complement strand
AGATCCGCCGCCGCTTCTACAAGAAAGGCACCGACTTCGCCGAAGTCACCCCCGAGCACGTCGCCTGGGTGCAAGACGAACTCAACGACACACCCCGACAAGTCCTCGGCGGAGCAACCCCACGTGAGATACTCCAGCAAATATTCAAACGTGGCGCATTAACCGCTTGATCCCGCCCCGGGGCTTCACCATTTGCCTTTCACCATTTGTGCCCCCGGCAACGAAAAACTCCCGGGCACCAAACGGTGACCGGGAGAGCGTTTTTTCAACCGGGCTTACTTGCCCTCGGGTTTCACAGCGGGGAATTCGCCGGTCTTGTACATTTCCTCGTACGACTCCCAGTGGATGTTTTCTCCCGGGGTGTCGGGAGCGCCAGTGTAGGAATCAGACTCTGGGTCGAGCGCTGGTACCGACTTGATGTCGAAGTCGCTGGAGGAGTCGGTGTGCATGTCAGCGGCGACCTCCTCCTGCACGGACTGCCACAGGTCCTGGCCGCCCACATGGGAGTCCGAGGTCAGCTCGTCCACCTCGGCGCGCTCGGCGCCGGTGAGGTTGTCAGATTCCGGGTTCAGCTGTGTCTCGGCCAGCTCCGCCAGGCGCTCACGGCGGCTGGTCTCATCCTGGATGTTCTTGCGGTCGCGGAACCAGGCGACACCCATGACCACACCGAGTACGAGGCCCAGGTAGCCCAGAACCGGGTAGACCCAGCCGACTAGGTCGGCGAAGCCGATGAAGGACAGGGCGAAGCCGATGAGCACCACGATGCCGTAGTACGGGCGGAACTTCTTCGGGTTGTCATGGCTCAGGCGGCGGCCCAGGGCGTAGAAGAGGCCGACGGCCGTGTTGTAAATCATCAGGTAGATCACGATGGACACGAACACGCCGACAGTGGGGTGCATGTTGTCGAACACCTTGAGCAGCGGCAGGTCCGCGCCCATGACGTTTTCCATGTTCATGAACAGGACGAACGTCAGGATGAGCAGCAGGACGGCGAACATGATGCCGCCGAGCAGGCCGCCCTTGCCGGCTTGTGCCGGGTTCATGTGGGAGCCGGCGAAGACGAGCATCATGGAGGTGTCCATGATCATCACCAGCGTGGCGTAGTTCAATGCCGTGATCAGCCAGTTGCCAAAGGTGCCGGAGGCGTGAGGATTGGTCTGGGCAATCTCGTTGATCTGCCCGATGTTGTCCGGCATGTTCGTCAGCGTGATCACGAATGCTCCGAGCAGGCACACGATCAGCAGCGGCGTGATGAAGGAGATCACGCTGGTCAGCTTGTCCACGTCGAGAAGCCCCGACAGCAAAAGCAGCACGACCATGATGGCGGAGCCGGCCCATGTGGGCAGGCCGAATTGCTGGTTCAGGTTCGCGCCGGCGCCGGCGACCATAACGAAGCCGATGCAAAACAGCGTGAACATGGTGGTGATGTCCATGTATTTGGCAATCCACGGACGTGACACGCTTTTAAATACGGCACTATGGTCGTCGGCCAGGTAGTAGGAGCCCAGCTGGTAGACCCAGCCACTGAACACGGCGATGCTGATGCCTGCGACGGCCGCACCGACGATGCCCCAGTAGCCGAAGGACAGGAAGTACTGGATCACCTCCTGGCCGGAGGCGAAACCCGCGCCGACGGTAAGGCCCACCAGCGCAAGGGCAACTTTGAACGTTTTACCCATAATGATCCTCAATGAAAGTAACAGTAAAAAGAGCGGAACCGACGGTAACAGCATTACTGAGCCATTGCTAACCGACGTCCACAGGTTCCCGCCGCCAACACCGCAGCGCACGGGGCTGCGTTTGCTGCTCGAACGGCGCGTTACCAAGGAATAGGCAGCGATCTCGCATACATTGTTGGACATGGCTAACAACCCACGCGACCTCACGCCCAAAGAACAAAACGACCTGTCCAACTTGGACACCCCGGATGTTCCTGAGTACTCCGGCGGCACCACTGCTGCCTCTGAGGGTCTCTACACGCGGACCGGCAAAGCGGCGCCGACGGAGATCTTCCCGAGCGGCGAGCAGCAGTCCGGCCCGTTAATCCCCGAGTCGCCGGCGCCGGCCACGACCGCGTTCGAGACAGCTTCTGTGGAACGAGAGCCGGTATACGTGCCCCCGGCCGAGCAAAGCGCGGTGACGGAGAGCGTAGAGCCCACCTACACCGAGTCCGCAGAGCCGGTCGTGGTGGAGGAGGAGACCCGCCGTGGCACCACCGACTTCGGACTGTTCCTGCTGCGGCTGGCGCTGGGGGCGTTTCTCATCATCGATTCGGTGGGAACCTTCTTCCGCCTCGGCGGCAACGAAGGCATCTCCGGGCTCGAGACGGCTTACGCCAACTACCCGTACGGCAACGGCCTCGCCGTAGTAGTGCCCACGCTCGAACTCGCGGCCGGCGTCTTCCTCGTCCTAGGTCTG
Source organism: Corynebacterium wankanglinii (assembly GCF_013601005.1). Classification (NCBI taxonomy): domain Bacteria; kingdom Bacillati; phylum Actinomycetota; class Actinomycetes; order Mycobacteriales; family Corynebacteriaceae; genus Corynebacterium; species Corynebacterium wankanglinii. The sequence continues at coordinate 105,787 of NZ_JABFED010000008.1, read as the reverse complement.
CTCACACCGGTCGCGGCGCTGGTGGCAATCGCGGTGACCGGATTCATGGCGCTCGACGCCTTCAACGCGCAGTCGGACGGGTTCAACGTGTTCGCCTGGACTCCGGAGACCTGGGTTCCAGTGATGTTGCTCGCCGCATCACTTGCGGTGCAGTTCACCGGACCGGGCCGCTACGGCATCGACGCCTCCCGCGGCTGGGCCAAGCGCCCGCTGGCCTCCAGCTGGGTCGGCGCGCTGGTCGGGCTTGCGGCCGCCGGGCTGATCTGGTGGTTCGGCACTGAGATCAACCCATTCGCGTAATTTAATCCACCTTGCGCACCGCGCCCTTGTCGGCGCTGGTGGCCATGGAGGCGTACGCACGCAGAGCCTTCGACACCTCGCGGACACGATTCGGCGTCCAGGGGCTGTCGGAGGCTTCCATTGTTTCGCGGCGGGCGCGAAGCTCGTCGTCAGGCACGTCCAGCTTGAGTTCGCGGTTGGACACGGAGATGGAGACGGTGTCGCCGTTTTCGATCAAACCGATCAGCCCGCCGGCCGCAGCCTCGGGGGAGATGTGGCCGATGGATAGCCCGGAGGTGCCGCCCGAGAAGCGACCGTCCGTGATCAGCGCGCACTTCTTGCCCAGGCCTGCGCCTTTCAGAAACGACGTCGGGTGCAACATCTCCTGCATCCCTGGCCCGCCCGCTGGGCCTTCGTAGCGGATCACCACGACCTCGCCCTCGAGGACCTCGCGGTTGAGGATCATGCTTACCGCCTGCTCCTGCGAATCCACCACGCGCGCGGGGCCGGAGAACTCCCACAGCCCTTCTTCTACACCCGCGGTCTTCAAGATCGCCCCGTCGGGCGCGAGGTTGCCGCGCAGCACAACCAGGCCGCCATCGGACGTAAACGGGTGCTCGACGTCGTGGATGACGCCGTTGCGCGCGTCAGTGTCCAGCTCGGACCAGCGTGCACTCTGGGAGAATGCCTTCGTGGTGCGCTCGCCGCCGGGGGCCGCGTGGTAGAGCTCGAGCGCCTCATCGGTGGCGGAACCGCCACGGATGTCCCAGTCGGCGAGCCATTCGCTGAGCGACGGGTACGCGATGGAGTGCACATCGTCATGCAAAAGGCCGGCGCGGTTGAGCTCGCCCAGGATGGCGGGGATGCCGCCGGCGCGGTGGACGTCTTCGACGTGCGCCTCGCCGTTCGGGGCGACCTTGGACAGGCACGGGATCTGGTGGGAAAGCTCGTCGATGTCGGACAGGTCGAAGTCGATGTCGCCTTCCTGCGCCGCGGCGAGGATGTGCAGGATGGTGTTGGTGGAGCCGCCCATCGCCATGTCCAGCGCCATCGCGTTGCGGAACGCGTGGACGTTTGCCACGTTGCGCGGCAGGACCGACTCGTCGCCCTGGCCGTAGTAGCGCTCGCACAGCTCCATGACCGTGCGGCCGGCCTTCTCAAACAGCTCCCGGCGCGCGGTGTGGGTGGCCAGGGTGGTGCCGTTGCCGGGCAGGGAAAGCCCCAGCGCCTCGGTGAGGCAGTTCATGGAGTTCGCGGTGAACATGCCCGAGCAGGAGCCGCAAGTGGGGCAGGCGTTGTTCGCGATGTCGTCCAACTCGGCGTCGCTGACGTCGTCGTTTGCAGACAGCGCGATGGCGTCGATGAGGTCGGACTTTGGCTTAGTCACCCCGCCGACGGAGAACGCCTTGCCGGCCTCCATCGGACCGCCGGAGACGAACACGGCCGGGATGTTTAGGCGCATCGCGGCGTTGAGCATGCCAGGGGTGATCTTGTCGCAGTTGGAGATGCACACCATCGCGTCCACGGTGTGGGCGTTGACCATGTACTCCACCGAGTCGGTGATGATCTCGCGGGAGGGCAGCGAGTACAACATGCCGGCGTGGCCCATGGCGATGCCGTCATCGACGGCGATGGTGTTGAACTCTTTCGGCACCCCGCCGGCCGCGCGCACGGCCTCGGCAACGATGTCGCCGACTTCCTTGAGGTGCACGTGGCCGGGCACGAACTGGGTGTAGGAGTTCACGATGGCCACAATGGGCTTGCCAAACTCGTTTTCGCCTGTGCCGGTGGCGCGCCACAGGGCGCGGGCGCCAGCGGCCTGACGGCCGACGGTGGTGACTCGTGAGCGAAGCGGGATCACGGTATTACTCCTTTGTTTCGGGTGCTGCCTCGGTTACGGCGGGGCGCGGGCCGGGCAGGTCTGGGTGCTCGGCGACGTAAGCGTCATACTCTTCTCGGTTGAGCAAAACTTTGTGCCCGCCCCTGTCGATGATCTCGAACTTGCCGTCCGCCGCCTCCTGGGCTGACGTAATTACATCGGTGATGCGCCCGTTCGAAGCCTCCGCGAGGTCGGGCAAAGAATTAAAGGTCACGCCGGGCAGTGGATGTTTCGCGCCACCGGTGGTGACAGCGGAGACGGAGGAGCCCTGAAACGCCAGGCCTTCCAGGTCCTGCCACGGCAGGGTGACATTCTTCCGGAAGAGGTACTTCGCGGTGATGCCGCGCTCGCTCACAGTGGTGGAGGAGGCCAGTACCCATGCCAGCCAGAGTGCTGGGAAGATGAGCAGCCACGCCAGGTACTTGGGCGCCCAGAGGATGCCCATGAGCGCGATACCGGTTGCAATCACGATGGCGAGGATGTGTTCTCGCGTCGGTCTGAAAACGTGCGGGGTGTGCTCCGGCGTGTCAGTCATAGTTGGGGATGGTAGTCACCTTTGGGACGTCGATAAGCAATAGCCCGCAATTTAAATATCTGAATAAAAACCTGCGCACGGTACGGGTGCGCGCTAGTCTTTTTCACGTGATCAACGAGCGACTTGTAATTATCGTATCCCGACGGCGCTTGCCGTAGCGGGTGCGTTTTACTACGCCGCTCACAGACCAAGCGCCCTCGAGAGCACGACGCTCGTCGGGGGCTTTTGTTGTATGAGATCGCGACGCAGAGAAGATTGCAGAGAACAATTGAGCGAGCAAGGAGCCTTCAACCGTGGCAGCTTCAGAAAAACGAAAGCCCGAACGCATGACAGGCGCGGATGCCGTCGTTCGCAGTCTTGAGGAGCTGGGCACCGAGATTGTGTTCGGCCTGCCCGGTGGTGCGGTGCTCCCGCTGTATGACGCGCTGTTTCGCGCCGAGAAACTCCGCCACGTGCTCGTGCGTCACGAGCAGGGGGCGGGCCATGCCGCGGAGGGCTACGCGGTGGCGTCCGGCAAGGTCGGCGTCTGTATCGCCACCTCCGGTCCTGGCGCGACGAACCTGGTCACGCCAATCGCGGACGCGTACCTCGACTCCGTGCCGATGGTTGCGATCACCGGCCAGGTCGGCTCGCCGCTGCTGGGCACCGACGCGTTCCAGGAGGCGGATATCCGCGGCATCACCATGCCGATTACTAAGCACAACGTCATGGTGACTAAGGCGGAAGATATACCGCGAGCTATCGCTTCGGCTTTCCACATCGCTTCTACTGGACGCCCGGGTCCGGTGCTGGTGGATATTCCAAAAGATGTGCAAAACGCTGAGATAGAGTTCAACTGGCCGCCGAAGGTGGATTTGCCTGGGTACAAGCCGAACACGAAGCCCCACAACCGTCAGATCGCACAAGCGGCGAAGATGATTTCTAAGGCGGAGCGCCCAGTGCTCTACATCGGTGGCGGTGTGGTGAAGGCGAACGCGCACAAGCAACTTGCAGAATTCGTGGAAGCAACGGGCGTCCCGGTGGTGACCACGCTGATGGCGCTCGGTGCCTTCCCTCAGTCGCACCCGCTGTACTTGGGCATGCCCGGTATGCACGGCACGGTTCCGGCCGTCGGCGCGTTCCAGGAATCCGACCTGCTCATCGCAATCGGCGCGCGTTTCGACGACCGCGTGACCGGCGACACCGATACGTTCGCACCCCACGCGAAGATCATCCACGCGGACATCGACCCGGCGGAGGTGGGCAAGATCCGCGCGGTTGACGTCCCCATTGTCGGCGATGCAAAACGGGTGCTTTCCGAACTCACGGACCACTTTGCCGGGAAGGGGGCCGAGAAAGGCGCCGAGAAGGGGAAGGTCAAGGCGCCGAGCATCGACCCGTGGATTGCGCGCCTGCAGGACCTCAAGGAGCGCTTCCCGCGCGGCTACGAGCCGCACACCGACGGCACGCTGGCTCCGCAGTTTGTGTTGGAGACGCTGTCAAAGGTTGCCGGGCCTGAGACGATTTACGTCTCCGGCGTGGGCCAGCACCAGATGTGGTCCGCCCAGTTCATCGACTACGAGGAGCCCCGGCACTGGATCAACTCCGGCGGCGCGGGCACGATGGGCTTTTCCATCCCCGCGGCAATGGGCGCGAAGGCGGCCATGCCGGATGCGGAAGTGTGGGCCATTGACGGCGACGGCTGTTTCCAAATGACCAATCAGGAGATCACTACCGCCGCACTCGAGGGCTTCCCCATCAAGGTGGCGCTGATCAACAACGGCAACCTGGGCATGGTGCGCCAATGGCAGACCCTGTTCTACGAGGGCAACTACTCCCACACCAAGCTTGGCGGCGAGGTGTACGTGCCTGATTTTGTGAAGCTCTCGGAGGCGTTGGGTGCGGTGTCCTTCCGGGTCACGTCTGCTGACGACGTCGAAACGGCCATCCAGCGCGCCCGGGAGATCAACGACCGCCCCGTCGTGGTCGAGTTCGTGGTCGGCGAGGACGCGCAGGTATGGCCGATGATCGCGGCCGGCACCTCCAACTCCGACATCGAGTATGCGCGCGGCATGCGGCCGTTCTTCGGCGAGGAGGAGTCCGCGGCTGAAACACCCGAGGCAATCAACGAGACCATCGCATCGCTCGAGCAGGAGGAGAACTAAGCATGGCCCAGCAAGAACCCATCACCCGCCACACGCTGTCGGTGCTTGTTGACGATGTCGACGGCATTATCACCCGTGTCACCGCGCTATTCACCCGTCGCGGCTACAACTTGGTCTCGCTGGTTTCGGCCAAGACGGCGACAGACGGCATAAACCGGCTGACCGTCGTTGTCGACGCCACGGAGCACGCCGTTGAGCAGATCACCAAACAGCTCTACAAGCTCATCCAGGTGCACAAGGTGCTCGAGCTTGACGACGGCACGTCGGTCGGCCGCCAGCTGCTCTTGGTGAAGGTAACGGCAGATAACCTCACCCGCCCCCAAGTGGTGGATGCGGCGAATCTCTTCCGCGCCCGAGTGATTGACGTCGGGGTGGATTCCGTGATCATCGAGGCCACCGGTAACTCCGCCAAATTGAAGGCGTTTCTCGAGGTGATGGAAACCTTCGGCATCCGAGAACTCGCACGGTCGGGTTCGGTGGCGCTCTCGCGCGGATCCAAGACGATGGCGAAGGCCGACTGAATTCTCAACCCCCGTAGGCGGTTGTGTCATAATGTGAAATGACCGTCTCATAAATTGAAGGAAGTGACGTACACATGGCAATCGACGTGCTCTATGACAACGACGCAGACCTGTCCCTGATCCAGGGCAAGAAGGTCGCCATCATCGGCTACGGCTCCCAGGGCCACGCCCACGCGCAGAATCTGCGCGAATCCGGTGTCGAGGTCGTCGTGGGCCTGCGTGATGGCTCCAAGTCCGCGGAGAAGGCGCGCGAGGCTGGCTTTGAGGTCAAGACCAACGCGGATGCCGCCGAGTGGGCCGACGTGATCATGCTGCTCGCGCCGGACACCTCCCAGGCGCAGATCTTCACCGAAGACATCGAGCCGAACCTGAAGGACGGCGACGCGCTGTTCTTCGGCCACGGCCTGAACATCCACTTCGGCCTGATCAAGCCGGCCGACAACATCACCGTCGCCATGGTTGCGCCGAAGGGGCCGGGGCACCTGGTCCGCCGTACCTTCGCAGACGGCAAGGGCGTGCCCTGCCTCATCGCGGTGGAACAGGACCCGCAGGGCAACGGACGCGACCTCGCTCTGTCATACGCGGCCGCTATCGGCGGCGCCCGCGCCGGAGTCATCCCCACCACCTTCGAAGCGGAGACGGTGACTGACCTCTTCGGCGAGCAGGCAGTGCTCTGCGGCGGCCTGGAGTACCTGATCATGAACGGCTTCGAGGTGCTCGTTGAGGCGGGCTACGAGCCGGAGATGGCCTACTTCGAGTGCCTGCACGAAATGAAGCTGATCGTCGACCTGATCTACGAAGGCGGCATCGCCAACATGAACTACTCGGTGTCCGACACTGCGGAGTTCGGTGGCTACCTCTCCGGCCCGCGCGTCATCGACGAAGGCGCGAAGGACCGCATGCGTGAGATCCTCAAGGACATCCAAGACGGGACGTTCACCAAGCGCCTCGTCGCTAACGTCGAGGGTGGCAACAAGGAGCTCGAGGGCCTGCGCGACAAGGTGGCGCAGCACCCGATTGAGAAGACCGGTGCCCAGCTGCGGGACATGATGAGCTGGGTGAAGGCGCCACTCAACGATACCGCGCGCTAGAGCTATCAGCGACGACGCAAACGCGGCAGGGCTCCATCAGCCCTGCCGCGTTCTTCGTTCTTGCGCCCAGCGCTTGTCGTCGAGCTAGCCTTCAAACCCTCGCGGAGGCAAAGCAAAAACCCCGCGTCCCCTGACCGGGGATGCGGGGTGCACTCTCTGCGGTGAGAGAAGCGGCTAGTTGGTCGCCGGAGCCTCGGACGGTGCGAGGGTCTCGGTCACCTCGTCGACGATCTCGGTCTGGGTAACCGTGTCGTCAGCGGCGTTGTCGCCGGTTGCCGCAGCGGACTCGGAGGTGGCGGCGGACTCGGTAGCGCCGTTGTCAACGGTGGTGGTCTCGGAGACGACCTCGGTTGCGGCGGTGGTGGTGGAGGTAACGGTCGTGCCCTCGTCGTCGTTGCCGGAGAACAGGAGCCACAGCAGCCACAGCAGCAGCAGTGCTACGAAGATGCCCAGCAGCCACTTCCACCAGCCGCCACCGTTGTTCTCCTCGGTCACGGCAGTGGAGCCGGCGGTGCTACGTGCCGGGGTAGCGGTCGTGCGCTCGGTGGTGGTGCGCTCAACACGGACATCCTTGGACGGATCAACGTTGGCGTCCTTAACGTCCTTGGTGCCACGAAGGTCGTTGACCTTGTCCTTGCCCAAGTTCTTCGCGTCCTCGATCTTGCCCTCGCCAAAGTCCTTGGGGTTGCGGTTCGGGTCATTCGGGTTGGTCATTGTAAATTCCTTTCGTGCTAACACAAGTGCTGGCATACCGTTCGCGTGGATCGCGTGGACGTGCCAGCATCCTCCGTGAACGACCGCCCACTCTAACAAATATTCGCACCGCATTCTGGTACCCGTGTGGCTCGCGTCGATCCCGTCGCATCATTTTCCCAGCGCCTTAGGGGCGCAGGTGCAGCGCCGTAACGATTTTCAGTTAGTTGTCAATAAGGAATCGGGCGGATACCGTTGGTCGTCGGTAAGCATTGTGAAAGGAACCAGGATGCAAAGCATTGTGAAAGGAACCAGGATGCACGACCACGCGCACGAGCACCATCACCATGAGCACGGGGGGCGCGAACCGGCGCCGCGCCGCGCGTTGATGATCGCGCTCGCCATTACAGGGGTCGTTTTCGTGGCGGAGGTCGCCGGCGGCCTTATCTCCGGCTCGATGGCGCTGCTTGCGGATGCGATGCACATGCTTTCGGATGCCGCAGGGTTGATCATCTCCCTGGTGGCCGTCGTTGTCGGGCAGCGGGCTGCGTCGGCGACGGCGACGTTCGGCCACCGTCGTGTGGAGGTGCTCGCCGCGCTCATCAACGCGGTGGCTGTGCTGAGTATTTCGGTCTGGATTGTGGTGGAAGCCGTACGCAGGGTGCGCGACCCCCAGCCGGTGGAGACAGGGCCGATGATGGTGATCGCCGCCATCGGCCTAGTGGCCAACGCCGCCTCGGCATGGGTGCTCGCGCGCCACCGGGAGGGATCCATCAACGTGCAGGGCGCGTACCTGCACGTGCTGGTGGACATGTTCGGTTCCGTTGCGGTCCTGGCAGCAGGTGCAGTGATTGCGGTGACAGGGGTTGCAGCTGCCGACGTTGTTGCGTCCCTGCTTATCGCTGCACTTGTGTTGCCGCGGGCGTGGCAGCTCATGGTCGGTTCGGCCCGCGTGATGCTGGAGCAGGTTCCGGAGGGGTTCGACGTTGAGGTGGTGGAGCGGACGCTGGGCGAGGTCGACGGTGCGGTAGATACCCATGATCTTCACCTCTGGTCGCTTGATGGAGTGAGCGTGCTGGCCACCGTCCACGTGGTTGCCGCATCTGGCGTAGACCGCGACCAGCTTCTAGATAGGGTCCAGCAGGCGCTGGCTGGCCTGGGGGTGGAGCACGCCACTGTGCAGATCGAGCGGCCCGAGCACATCTCCCACGAGAAGGTGTGCTGAAACTGATCTACCCTTGGGCCCATGGGTTTCACCACGCCAAGTTACTCGCTCAAGGATCTGTTCTCCCGCGCAGAGAAAGGGGAGTTGCAGCTGCCCGATTTTCAGCGGGAGTACCTATGGGACGTCGATAGGATACGCACTCTGGTCACTTCGGTGCTGCGCGGCTACCCGGTGGGAGCGTTGCTGGCGCTGGACACTCGCAACACGCAGCAGCGGTTTAAGCCGCGCCCGCTCGAAGGGGTGGAGGCGTCAGGCGTTTCCCCGGGGCTGCTGTTGCTGGACGGCCAGCAGCGGTTGACCTCGCTCTACCAGGCATTCACGCACAGCGGCGAGGTGCGCACCGTCGATTATTTGGGAAGGCCTATCCGGCGCCGCTTCCTCGTGGACGTGCGTGCCGCAGTGGCGGCGGAAACCATGCCGGTGGAGGCGCTATTCGCCGTTGATGACAGTGGCCGCGTCCGCTCCCACTTCGGGCCGAGCGTGGATGAGCCACTCGACACACGTGAAGCGTATATCCGCCACGGCGTGATTCCGGTGAGCATGCTGTTGTGGAAATGCGGCAACGAACTACTCGTGGATATGGCGGCGCACGCGCAGGATGACACGCTGCGGGATGCGGTGAAGCGGTTTATCAACCAGGTCATGCGGGGGCTTCCGGCGTACGACGTGCCGGTGATCCGCGTCGACCGCGATACCACGCAGGCCGGCGTGGGCCAGATCTTCGCTTTCGCCAACTCTGCGGGTGTGCAGATGGACGTCTTCGAGCTCCTTACCGCGGTCTACGCGGCCGAAGACCCGGGCTTTGCGCTCGCCGATGATTGGGGCGGTATCGAGGCGCAGCTGAGGGCTCACCCGGTGCTGGACAGCGTGGGCCGCGTGGAGTTCTTGCGCGCGCTGTCACTGCTGCTGACAAGTCGTCAGGGCCCGGCGCTGGGCCACCGCGGCGACATCTTGAACATCACTCTCGAGGAGTATCAGGCGCATGGCCCTGAAATGGCGGCAGGGTTTCTCGCCGCCGCCGAGTTCCTGGAACAGCGGCGCGTCGTTGCCGCCGACCAAGTGCCATATCCCGCACAGTTGATCCCCCTCGCCGTCATCCTTGCGCGCTTGGCGGAGCAGCCGGACGCGCTAGCGGCGGACGGCGCAGCCGACCGCCTGAACCGCTGGTTCTGGTGCGGCGTTTTCGGCGAGCTCTACGGTGCGCACGCGCCGACGATCCGGATCGGGCTGGACGTCACGGAGGTCACCCCGTGGGTCCGGGGAGACACCCAGGATCTGCCGCGCACCGTCGCAGACGCCCGGTTCCACGAATCGCGCCTGCGCAGCGCGGGGCCAAGTAGCGGCGTTTACCGCGGTTTGTACTCGCTGCTGATGGCGCGGGGAGCGCGCGACTGGCGCACCGCAGAGCCGTTTACTGCAGACACGGTCGCTGAGTTGCAGCCGAGGTTCCGCCAGGTGTTCCCACGGCAATTCTTGGCCATGACTGGAGCTTTGGATGCGGACCCGGAACTGGCCGACTCGGTATTAAACCGGACGCCAATGGGTCGACGCACCGATGTGGTGATAGAGCACAATGAGCCAAAGCGCTACCTTCCACGCCTGCAGTCCAAATCGCTTTTGGAGGACGACGAATTTGATGCTGTGCTCGCCGGCCATGAGATGAACCCGGAGCTGCTGCTGGCATCCGACTGGGAGGGATTCGTTGCAGACAGACGCGAGCGCTTCGTCGGCATGATCGAGTACGCGATGGACCGGCAGGCGGTTCGCGACTGGGACCGAAGCGAGGCCGAGTGCGACGAGCGATAGTTACCGCAGTCGCCGTCGCCGTAACTGCCGTGCTCGCGGGATGCGCGCCGGAGGCGCAGCTCAGCCCCCTCGAGAGGGCGAAGAGCGTCAACCAGTCCAAACATGTCGCGCAGCTGTTCGCCGACAGGCCGGAGGTGGTGGACGATGTTCTCGGTATCAAAACCACGCGGCTGTTCTTCCCCGCGTCGGAGACGCTGGTGCTCAGCGACGCCACGGTTGAGGCCCAGTTGCGCGCCGCCTCGATCGCTGTGGCAACCAACGCCCCGATGATGGTTTACGACCCCGGCCGGCACGCGGAATACGCGCGCATGATAGCGGACATGCACACTGTCACCGTGCTCACAGTTGGGGACGTCTCTATCGCTCCTTCATCAGGCGCGGTTCGCGTGCGCAGGGACCCAGGGGGGTTGCGTGCGCTCGAGGAAATGACGGCGCTGCGCTTCGTGGAACGCACTGTGGACGAGCCGGGGGATGCAGTGCGCGAGGTCGCATCGTTGGACCAGCGCGAGCCCACGTGGATTCGAGCCGCGTGGGCGGATCCGGTGGTGCTGCCAGCCGCAAAACCCGAGCCGCTTCCCATCCAGTCTCGGCGCGACGCCAACATGGCCCCGCGCGTTGTGGCCACCTGGGAATCATCGATCCCTTCAGTGGCAAATGCGCGCAGCTACGGCGCGACCGTCTCAGTGGTTCCGCTGCCGGACCCACGAAAAAGTGAAGAGACGCTCTTCGCCATGGCTGGCCTGTCAGATCTGCCGCTCGTGGCGTTGGGGAGCCAGTTCGGCACGTCCGAAGTACTTGCGCACCGCATCCGGCAGGCGGAAGCTGCCTATTAACACGCTAAAATAAGCCCTGGCTTATTGTTTCATGCAGAAGGAGATCCAGTGCCACCACGCACACCGATTGTGCTGATCGCCGACCCGCTCGCGTCGGAGGCCGAGCAAGCACTGGGATCTGGGGTAGAGATCCGCCGAGTCGCCGGGCCTCGTCGCTCCGACTTGCTCAGGGCGGTACGCGATGCCGACGCGCTCATTGTCCGCTCGGCCACCACAGTCGACCGGGAGGTTCTTGATGCCGCCGCGCACCTGAAAGTCATCGGTCGCGCCGGGGTCGGTATTGACAACATCGACGTCGAGGCCGCCGCCGAGCGGGGAATTGTCGTGGCGAACACTCCTACCGCGAACATCCACTCCGCCTGCGAACACGCCATTGCCCTCCTGCTAGCGGCCGCCCGCACCATTCCGGCGGCAAATGCCTGCGTGCATGAGGGGAGCTGGGAGCGCTCCCGGTTTCACGGTACGGAGATCTACGGCAAAACCGTTGGCGTTGTCGGTTTCGGCCGAGTAGGCCAGCTTTTCGCTGAGCGCATGAGCGCCTTTGGCACCCGCATTCTCGCATACGACCCGTACCCGGACCAGGCGGCCGTCGACCGTCTCGACGTCGAGCTGGCGGATCTTGACGCGCTGGTGGCTCGGGCGGATTTCGTTTCCATCCACGTGCCGAAAACCGCCGAGACGCACGAGCTTTTCGACGAGCGACTGCTTCGCTCAGCCAAGCCGGGGCAGATCCTGATCAATACCTCCCGCGGTGGGGTGGTGGATGAGCGCGCTCTCGCCGCCGTATTGCGCGAGGGGCCGATTTCTGCCGCCGGGATTGATGTCTTTGAGCAGGAGCCGCCCCACGAATCACCCTTGTTTGGGCTGGACAACGCTGTGCTCACCCCGCACCTGGGCGCGCAGACCCGGGAGGCGCAGGCGCGGGCCGGTGTGGATGTGGCCCGTGCGGTGCTGAGCGCGCTTACCGGAGAGCCGGTCCCGGGCGCCGTAAACAGGTGATACCCTGGATCTGTTTTCTACGATGTGAGAAAAGGATTCCAGATTATGAAAATTGCAGTGCTTGCGGGCGACGGTATCGGCCAAGAAATAATGGCGGAAGGGCTGAAGGTGCTCAACGCAGTTCGCAACGACGTGGAAACCACGGAGTTCGACCTCGGCGCACGCCGCTACCTGCGCAATGGGGAGCTTCTCACCGACGCGGACCTGGATGCGCTCAAGGAGCACGACGCGATCTTGCTCGGTGCCATCGGCGATCCGGAGCGGGTGCCGGCGGGCGTGCTGGAGCGTGGTTTACTGCTGCCCCTCCGGTTCAAACTGGACCACTACGTCAACCTGCGGCCGTCGCGCCTCTACCCGTCCTCGGTCAGCCCCCTGGCGAACCCGGGCGACATCGACTTTGTGGTGGTGCGCGAGGGCACCGAAGGCCTGTACGCCGGTAACGGCGGCACCCTGCGGCAAGGCACCGAGCACGAGGTGGCCTGCGAAGTTTCCCAGAACACCTATCACGGGGTGGAGCGCGTGGTGCGCTACGCCTTCGAGCTGGCTATGACGCGCCGGCAGAAGCTCACCCTCGTGCACAAGACGAACGTGCTGGTCAACGCCGGCGGGTTGTGGCAGCGCGTCGTCGACGAAATCAGTCCTGAATTCCCCGAGGTCGAAGTGGACTACAACCACATCGATGCCGCCACCATTTACATGGTGCAAGACCCTGGCCGTTACGACGTCATCGTCACAGACAACCTCTTCGGCGATATCCTCACCGACCTCGCCGGTGCCGTCGCCGGCGGCGTGGGCCAGGCGTGCTCCGGCAACATCAACGCCGCGAAAGCGTTTCCGTCGATGTTCGAGCCGGTGCACGGATCCGCCCCGGATATCGCGGGTCAGGGCATCGCGGACCCCACTGCAATGATCTTGTCGGTGGCGATGATGCTGCGTTTCCTCGGCGACGACGACAACGCCTCACGCATCGAGGACGCTGTCGAACGCGACGTTGCAACGCGTGGCGATGCCAAGGTGCGAACCGCCGAAGTGGGTGACCGGATCGCAGCTGCGCTGAAGTAGGGTTGATCGCATGTATGTGACCCGCACGATTCCCGCCGTACTCGCAGCAACCGCGCTGGTGCTCACCAGCTGCAGCAGCACTGAAGAGGGGAATACCGGGTCACGGCCCGGCGAAAAGGCGGTCCTGCAAACACATGGCGACGAGGTGATCCAGGACGCAGACGGCACTGGGGTCGAGGTGTCGCGCCGACTGTTTGACGCGGCCGACACCGTTGTCGTCGCCGCCAAGGAGCGCGATCAGCAGCTGAAAGCGGCGGCCATCGCCGTCAAACTTGGCGCTCCAATGCTGACGCGTCTCGACGGCGCCGATGCCGCCGTCGATGCGGAGATTGCGCGACTCGGCGCGACCCATGTGATTACCGTGCCTGGCGACGACGGCGAGGTCGCTGCCACCGACGCGGTTGACTCAAACGCACCGGCGGAGGATGCGGCCGCGATCGCGGCCTTGGAACCCCAACACCCGTCGGAGCTCGCAATGCCTCCGGTCTTTGCTACTGCCGTGTCGTCCCGCGCTTCGGTGGCCACAGCACGCGCTGCCGGGGCAGAGGTGGAGGTCCTCCCCGCAGCGGACCCGCGCGCAACGGCGGAGAGCATGCGCACGGTCACCGATCAGGACACCCTGGCGCTTGGGCGCCAGTGGGGCTCGAACGACAACTTCCAAGCACGTGCCGCGTTAGCAGGAAACGGCGAGCTGCCCGGCGGCGGCGGGTTGGTATTCCCGGGACGCCGCATGGTGGCGCTCTACGGGCACCCGTACGGGCCGGACTTGGGTGTGATGGGCGAGCAGGATCCAGCCGCCTCCGTCGAGATGGCGAAGCGCTTCGCTGCCGATTACCAGCCGTTCAGCGATCAGCCCGTTATTCCGGCCTTCGAAATCATCGCTTCTGTCGCGTCGGAATTCCCGGGTGACGACGGCAATTATTCAAATGAGACGCCGATGGAGGACCTTGTGCCCTACGTCGACGCGATTGTGGACGCGGGTGGTTACGCCGTTATCGACCTTCAGCCCGGTCAGGGCAGCTTCCTCGAGCAAGCGAAGTTGTATCAGGACCTGCTCACCCGTCCAAACGTCGGGCTGGCGCTAGACGCCGAGTGGAAGCTCAACCCCGGCGAGGCGCCGCTGTCCCGGATCGGCAGCGCCACGGCTGCCGAGATCAACGAGGTAGCCGACTGGCTCGCTCAACTTGTCCGGGAAAGGAATCTCCCCCAGAAGGCGCTGGTTATCCACCAGTTCAACGTCGCCATGTTCCCCGATCGGGAAAATATCGTCACCGGTCAACCGGAGCTGGCGTGGATCCTGCACGCCGACGGACATGGGGTGCCTGAGCAAAAGTTCGAGACTTGGGATGTGCTGCGTCAGGGGTTGGACCCGAACTTCTATATGGCGTGGAAGAACTTCTTCGACGAGGACTTTCCCACATTCACCCCGGAGCAGACGTACCGGGACGTCCACCCGACCCCCTGGTTTGTGAGCTACCAGTAGAAAGTGCCGCGAGCATGCGGTCGGTCACGCTTGGCTCGCTCCATGAGTGTGGAGCTAGATGAGGTCTACGGTTTCCCGCGGCGAAGTAGCGCAAGCTTATCCACGGCGCACTGCTCGCCGTGGATGTTGAAACTACGGGACTCAAGCCCGAACGTGCCCAGCTTGTGTCGGTTGGCTGGGTCCCGGTCGATGGCCGGGTCATCGATCTCGCCGGTGCCCAATACTTCGTTCTGCGGGGGGACACGAGTGGGGGAGTCCGCCACGCAGATGTGCGGGGTTCGAGATGCGCCGAGCTCTATCTCGCGCTAACGGTACAATAGCGGTCGCGGGATAACGCCACTTGTGCCGCCGGGTTGTATGCTCGGTCACATGCGTTTTGGACGAATTGCAACACCCGAAGGCATGACCTTCGCCGTCATTGACGATCAAGGGGCAACGGCGAAGGCCATTGCCGGAACTCCGTTCACGGACCCGGAATACACCGGAAAAGAGTATTCCTTGCAGGATGTGCGCCTCCTCGCGCCAACGCTGCCTTCAAAGGTAGTTGCTGTCGGCCGCAACTACGCCGATCACGTAGCAGAGGTGTTCAAGCAGTCCGCCGAGCACCTTCCGCCCACCATCTTCATCAAACCCTCCACCGCAGTGGTCGGACCAGGTGCCCCAATTAAGATCCCGGAGTACGCAACCCGGGTCGAGTTCGAAGGCGAGCTTGCTCTCGTTGTCGGCGTGCCGTGCAAGAACGTCAAGGCTGCAGACTGGAAATCGGTCATCCGCGGCGTCACCATCATCAACGACGTGTCCTCGCGCGACCTGCAGTTCGCCGACGGGCAGTGGGCACGGGCGAAAGGTATTGACACGTTCGGACCCATTGGCCCGTGGATTGAGACGGACCTGGAGAAGTTCGACTTTTCCAACCTGCCCATTAAGGCCCACCACACTCACGACGGGGTGACGGAGACGAAGCAGGACTCCAACTCCAACCAGATGATCAAATCCGTCGGCGAGATGGTCGAGTGGGTATCGGAGTCGTTCACGTTGCTGCCGGGCGACGTGATTGCCACCGGCTCGCCTGCAGGAACCGCGGAAATGGTTCCCGGAGACTACATCGAGGTGGAAATTCCCGGCATCGGCAAACTGGGCAATCCAGTCGAGCGCGCCTAGCTTGCGTGCTGTAGGCCGAGCGCGCGCATGATGGTGCGCAGCTTGGCCGTCGTTTCGTCGAGCTCGGCTTGGGGGTCCGAGTCTGCGGTCAAGCCCCCGCCCGCCCAAGCACGGGCCTTCGTGCCGTCGCCATTGACCTCGGCGCAGCGGATGGCCACCATGTATTCGCCGTCCCCCAGAGCGTCGGTGTAGCCCACGGCACCGGCATAAAAGCCGCGGTCCGATTCTGCGGTGGTGATCAGCGCCTCCGCCGCTGCCTGCGGGGTACCGCAAACAGCGGGTGTGGGATACAGGCTGAGGGCAAGGTCTAAGGCGCTCGGCGCGGGAGCTTTCAGCACACCCTCGATAGGGGTTGCTAAGTGCCACATCTCGCTGGTCTTCTCAAGTTTTGGTCGATCCGGAATATGTAATTCGCTGCAGAGCGGGCGCAATACCCTGCGGATGTGATCGACCACGAATCGGTGCTCGTCGAGATCTTTGGCCGAGGAGTACAGCGCCTCAGCCGCGGCGGTATCTGCTGCATGGTCATCGGGAACTCGTGCCGCAGAGCCGGCCAAGGGGAAGGACCAGACGCGGTTGCCGCGCCGGCGTACGAGGACTTCCGGAGACGACCCAACGAGGAAATGGCCGACTCGTCCGGAAGGGGTGAGGTCTGCGATGAAGCCGTCGTGCGTGAAGGAGAGGTCTATCAGCCGTGCCGCGACCAGACGCGGATCAACCGGGGGGTCGAAGGCGATGTCCACTGCGCGGGCGAGCACGACCTTATCCAACGCCGAACTTTGGATGGTTGAAATCGCGGCTTCGACTCTGCGGTAGTGCTCCTCCGGGGACGGGTCGACGTCGATAAGCATTGCGTTGAGCGTGGAGCCCGGGCCGATCCGGTAGTACGGGTGCGGTTCCAGAGGGCCCGGCTCGCGGATAATGTGCTCAGGCACCGTCAAGGCGGCAGCGCAGTCCTGATCGAAGGGGAGAGCGCCAACAACCATTTCCACTTCGCCCCGGGCGACCGCGTCCGCGGCCTCCCACGCGTCGTCGAACGTGCGCAATGATCCTTGTGTGCGCACGGAGCCGTCGCCGCGCGAGAGCAGGAAGTCGGGTGCGCTTTCGGGTCTGGAGGTGGGCATGTGGCGTAACTTTATCGCCCCATCGATATTCCCCCTACTCCCGCGGCGCTTGCAGGGCCTTAAAAGTGCGTTTATTGTTGCCTGTGTGAAAATTGTTAAGACCCTTGCGGGCGGTCTTGCCGCTCTGCTTCTTGCTGGTAGCGCGGTAGCTCCGGTTCAGGCTGATGCCCAGGATCTTTCCTCCCAGATCAATAACCAAGTCAACAGTGCGGTCAACGAAGCAAACCGCGCCGTCGCGGATGCGGCCAACCAGGCAAACGCCGAATGGAACAAATTTGTGCAGATGGCCAACGAGTCCCTGCCAAACGGCTCGTCGCTGCCTCGCAATCCCTTCCCGGCGCCGCAGGTTGCTCCTGTGCCCGCGCCCGCGCCTGGTCCCGCTGCTGTCGGTCCGTGGTCGCCGCAGGCGCCCGCACCCGTTGCCAACGGAACCAACGGTGAAATCCATGCTGCTGGACGCAGCTACCTCATCTGGGTGCCGCGCAATTACAACCCGTCGAAACCGACGCCCGTGATGGTTGGATACTCGGCGTACCAGGACTCGACGGAAAACTTCCGCAACTATTCGCGTCTGCGAGAGTCCTCCGTCGGCCGCGACGCCATCATCGTGTACCCGCGCGCTATTGGTGCTTCCTGGGAAGGCTCGCCGACAGCCGCGACCCGCCCGGGGCAAGACATCGCGTACGTCCGCGCCATGATCAACGACGTCCAGCGTTACTACAACATTGACCGCCGGCGTATCTTCGCCACCGGCATGTCCACCGGCGGCGGTATGGCGGCGGTCTCCGCCTGCCACATGGCTGACCTGTTTGCAGGCGTGGCCGGTGTCTCCGGCGCCTACTACGCTCCGGTCAACCAGGGTTGCCAAAACATCCCCATCGCATTTATGGCCTTGCACGGGACGAACGACACGCTCACGCCGTACCACGGCACGATCCGTCGCGGTCAGCGCGTCCTGCCTGTGCCGGAGCTGTTCGGTTCCTACGCAGCCCGCAACGGCTGCGGCCCCGGCCTCGACCGCGCGCCGCTGCCCAACGCCACTCGCGTTTCCGCCCGCGGCTGCCGCAAGGGCGTTGAGGTTATCCAGGTCCACGGCTCCAACCACTTCTGGTGGTACTCGCCGTCCGCCGCCGACGAGATGTGGGCGTTTCTCATGCGCAACCCGAAGTAGGGGTTGGAAGGAGGAAAACGCGCCGCAAAGAATGCCGGTTGCCTTCGGGCAGCCGGCTTTTTCGGTGCGTTCGTAGGCCTGGGTCTCGAGTTGGGGTTGAGGAGGTTCTGCAACTGCGGAATTGCGGGAGGGTGGGGGCCGGAGGACGTCGATAGGCACATCGCACCTCGCGCTACGATTGCGGACATGACTGACTCTTCAATGCGCGTACGTTTTTGCCCTTCACCGACCGGGACCCCGCACGTGGGCATGGTGCGCACGGCACTGTTTAACTGGGCGCAGGCCCGCCACTGCGGCGGCACCTTCGTCTTCCGTATCGAGGACACGGACGCCGCGCGCGATTCTGAGGAGAGCTACCAGGCGATCATTGATTCGCTGGAGTGGCTCGGACTCGCCTGGGACGAGGGGATCAACGTTGGCGGCCCACACGAGCCGTACCGCCAGTCTCAGCGCAGTGAGATCTACAAAGATGTGCTGAACAAGCTCATTGAGGCCGGTGAGGTCTACCCGGCGTACTCCACGAACGAAGAGGTTGTAGAGCGCCACAAGGCCGCCGGCCGCGACCCCCAGCTGGGCTACGACAACTTCGACCGCGACCTCACCCAGGAGCAGATCGACGCGTTCGAGGCGGAAGGCCGCAAGCCCGTGTGGCGCCTACGCATGCCGGACCAGGACTGGACCTGGAACGACCTGGTGCGCGGCGAGGTGACGTTCAAGTCCGAGACGCAGCCGGACTTCGTGGTGGCGCGATCCAACGGCGCGCCGCTGTACACGCTGGTGAACCCGGTGGACGACGCGCTGATGGGAATTACCCACGTTCTGCGCGGCGAGGACCTGCTGTCTTCCACCCCGCGCCAGATGGCGCTGTACGAGGCGCTCAAGCGCATCGGCGTGGCCGAACGCACGCCCGAGTTTGGCCACCTGCCGTTCGTGATGGGGCAGGGCAACAAGAAGCTGTCCAAGCGCGACCCGGAGTCGAACCTGTTCAACCACCGCGATAACGGCATCATCCCGGAGGGCATGATCAACTACCTCGCGCTGCTGGGGTGGTCGCTGTCAGCGGATAAGGACATCTTCAGCGTGGACGAGCTGGTCGAGGCCTTCAATGTCAACGACGTGCTGGGTAACCCCGCCCGCTTCGACCAGAAGAAGCTAGAAGCCATCAACGCCGACCACATCCGCTTGCTGGAGCCGGAAGATTTCCGCGACCGCCTTCGTGCGTACCTCACCGAATACACCGAGTTCCCGGCGGACTACCCGGCGGACAAGTTCGCTGTGGCCGCCGAGCTGGTGCAGACGCGCATCAAGGTGCTTTCGGACGCGTGGGGCTTGCTGAAGTTCTTGGTCATCGCGGACGACGACCTCGAGCTGGACGAGAAGAGCGCTAAGAAGAACCTCAAGGACACCGCCGTGGAGCCGCTGGACGCCGGCATCGCCGCGCTGGAGGCACTCGGCGAAGGGGAGTGGACCACGGCCAACATCGAGGCCGCGTTGAACACCGCGCTTATCGACGACCTCGGGTTGAAGCCGCGCGTCGCATTCGGTGCCCTGCGTGTGGGCGTCACCGGCGCTGCCGTGTCGCCGCCGCTGTTCGAGTCCATGGAGCTGCTCGGCCGCGAGTCCACCCTGAAGCGCTTGCGCGCCGCGCGGGCCGTAACGCCGTACCAGGCAGCAGAGTAGCTCGCGGAGTAGTTACAGCGCTGTTGTTTCTCCGTCCCCAGGTCGCCGGTTTGTGTGCGGTGGCCTGGGGATTTGGTGGCTTAAGCGCTTCATGGTTATAGTAATCCACGTTGTTCAGCCGGGCAGGCGCGGAACCCAGAGTGGGAAAGCGCAGGTCAGAACTGAAAACAATGGCCTATGGTGTAATTGGCAACACTACGGTTTCTGGTACCGTCATTCTAGGTTCGAGTCCTGGTAGGCCAGCTGCAGAGCTTTGAAAGTTCTGTGTCCTAATGCCCCGTTCGTCTAGTGGCCTAGGACGTCGCCCTCTCACGGCGGTAACACGGGTTCAAATCCCGTACGGGGTACAACGTTGAACCTCCGATCCAGTTGTTGGGTCGGAGGTTTTTCACGTTGGGAGTACATTGTCCGCATGGTGTGGAAGTTGTCGTCGCTGCTCAGCGGCAGGGTTCAGCAAAGCGGTTCCAGTCTCATTGACGCGTCCAGTGTTCCAGTCGCGGCATCGAGTCTGTTCTCCGCGATCCCGCTCCTGGCAGTCCCGGCGCTGTTCCTGGCCACGCTGGGTGGGGGAGTGTTCGGCTCTTCGTTGTACGAGGGGGCGAGTAGCCATGGGTCGTCGTTACGCAACGGCTCGAGCAACGTCGGCGAGACCTTCCCGGATGAGGATGCCCGCCCAGCGACGCTGCAGTCTGTCACACACATTGAAAACGACATTTACGAGGTCACCGTGTATTCCCACGCCATGGGTAGGGAAGTCAAAAACGAGGTGATCCTGCCCGGCGGCCCGGATAACGAGACCCCGCGGCCAACGTTCTACCTGCTCATGGGGGCCGACGGGGCGGCGAACGGCTGGTCCTGGCGCAACTCTTCGGACTATCAGGAGTTCTTCCAAGACAAGCTGGTCAACGTTGTCACTCCTATAGGTTCCGTGTCCTCTATGCAGGCAGACTGGTACCGCGAGGACGAGGCGACGGGGCGCAACAAGTGGCTCACCTACTTCACCAACGAGCTGCCGCCGCTTATGGACGAGTATTTCCACGGCAACGGCCGCGACGCAATCGCAGGAATTTCTATGTCCGGCGGGCCAGCCCTGCACATCGCGTCTTTGGAACCGGGGCGGTTCCGTGCCGCGGCGTCTTACTCGGGTTGTCCGGCCACCTCCGGCGTGCTGGGTGACACCTACGTGCGCCAAGCGTTGAATCTCAACGGGGCGGACGCAGCCAAGATGTGGGGCATGTCCAGTGATCCTGCGTGGGTAGCGCACTCGCCCGTGCTTCACCTGGATGCGCTGCGAAATACAGCGTTGTTCGTCTCCGCGGCGCAAGGGGTTCCGGGAGCGATTGATGGCACCGAGACATCATCAGAACGGATAGGCCCGCCTCTGGCCATCGAGGCTGCCTCCTACGCCTGCTCCTCTTATTTCGTGGACCAGGCCCAGCGTGCTGGCCTGGATGTGGAGTGGTACCCGCAAGTGGAGGGCACGCACAGTTGGGGCCTGTTTGAGAAGTCCATGCGAAAAAGCTGGGGCGTGATCGGGCCCGCCCTCGACGTGCAGCGCTTCGAACGGACAATCCCGGTGACTAAGTCGCCGCTGCCGGAGGAGGCGCCGCAGCCGGTCGGGGGTTCTGTCGGTTCAAGTAGGTAGGTGAACTCTGGTTCTACCTGGTGATTTGTAGGTAAACACAGCCATGCTTTATCTTTAACAAGTCGCAAACAAGCGAGCGCGCCCCGTTCGTCTAGCGGCCTAGGACGTCGCCCTCTCACGGCGGTAACACGGGTTCAAATCCCGTACGGGGTACAACGCAAAACCTCCGATCCGGTTGTCGGGTCGGAGGTTTTTGCATTGGTAGCGTAGGGCGGATGAGCCCCCTGGATTTCTTCGAAATTGATGTCTTCGCAACCGGCGCATTCACCGGCAACCCGCTCGCCGTCATCTGTGGCGCGGATGCCCTCACGGATGCGCAGATGCAGGCTATCGCCTCCTGGACAAACTTTTCCGAGACGACGTTCCTGCTCGAACCGTCCAACCCTGAGGCTGACTATCGCGTGCGTATCTTCACACCGACTGAAGAGTTCGACTTCGCTGGTCACCCCACGCTCGGCACCGCGCGGGCGTGGTTGGAGCTGGGCAACACGCCCGGCACCGCAGGTCGCGTGATCCAGGAGTGCGGTGTGGGCAACGTTGAGGTGCGCGTCCACGGCGACACGCTCGCCTTTGCCACCCCGCCCCTCAAGCGGGAGGGCCCGTTGTCTGCGCAGGAAAAAGATGAGGTGTGTGCGACCTTCGGCGTCGATAGGCAGGTGCTTATCGACGCCTCATTCGGCGACAACGGCCCAGGGTGGAAGCTAGCGCTGCTGGACGACCTGGACGCGCTGCGCGCGCTCGAGCGGCCCGAAGGCAGCCGGCTAAAGGTGGCGTTCGCCGCGTTGACCGGCGGCGATGACCCTGCTTACGAGCTGCGCGCGTTTACCCCGTCCTTCGAGGATCCGGTCACCGGCAGCGCGAACGGAGCAATGGCGCAGTGGTTGCGAGGGCGCGGGGATGTGCCGCCGCGGTACACGGTCTCGCAAGGGACAGCGCTGGGGCGTGACGGGCAGGTGGATATTGCCGACGACGGGGAGGACATCTGGGTGGGCGGCCGAGCTGTGGTGCGGGTTCGCGGCACACTAGACGTGGAGTAGAAGCGCTTGGAGAGCCGGAGCGCATAAGGTGGAGCGCATGCATGCGTCCTCTGATTCTGACCTTCTCTCCGCTATCGGCAACACACCCCTCGTGGACGTGTCCGCTGGATTCGCTGGCCAATCCCGAGTGTGGGGCAAGCTTGAATCTTTCAACCCGGGCGGGAGTGCGAAGGACCGCACGGCGCGCGCGATGGTTGCAGACGCTACCGCGAAGGGGCTGCTGCACCCTGGGGCGGTGGCTGTGGAGTCCAGCAGCGGCAACCTGGGCATCGCGCTCGCACGCGAAGCTGTTGTCGGCGGCTGGGAGTTCCACTGTGTGGTTGACCCCCGCACGAACCAGGCGACACTCTCGATGATTTCCGCGCTCGGGGCCGTGCTGCACCCGGTGCGCGAGCCTGACCCGGAAACAGGAGACTGGCTCACGGCGCGGCGCAACCTCGTGGCACAGCTCAAGGAGGATCTCGGCGCGGTGAACCTGGATCAGTATTCGAACCGGGCGGCCTTTGACGCCCACGACCAGGGCACCATGCGAGAAATTGCGGAGCAGCTCGGTCATGCACCGGAGCTGCTGGCGGTAGCGGTGAGTACCACCGGCACGGTTGGCGGATGCCTGCGGCATATCCGCGAACATGGCTACGCAACGAAGGTTGTCGCGGTAGACGCGGAGGGGTCGGTGCTGTTCGACGGCGACCGGGGTGAGCGCATCCTTCCTGGATATGGCGCTGGTGTTGTCACGGAACTGTCAACAGCGGTTTCGCCGGACCGGGTGGTTCGGGTTCCGGCAGCAGCTGCGGTCAGCGCTGCGCGTGGCCTGGCTCGAGCCACAGGATTCGTGCCCGGGGCGTCTGGCGGGGCAGTGGCGTACGCGGTTGAGCAGCTCATAGCGGAAGGGGCAGCTGAAGAGGTTGTGGCGGTGTTCCACGATGACGGGCGGGCCTACCTGGACACCGTCTACAACGATGAGTGGGTTGCTGAAAACATCGGAGGTGCGCTGTGAAGGTAGCAATTATCGGGGCGGGCCCGCGAGGGTTGTGGGCCGCAGAAGCCCTCATGGAGCGCGCACGGCAGCGCGGGGCCGCTATTGAGCTGACAGTGTTTAACGAGCGCCCGCTTTCGGAAGCATCGGCACCGGGGGCGTTCGGTGTGTCTGTGCCGCAGGAGTGGATTCTGAACGCACCCAAAACCATTGTGCGGACTCAGCTCGGCGCACTAGATCCTCAAAGCGAGCTCGCTGGTGACTTCCCCAGCCGGCGGCATGTAGGGGAGCACCTCGTCGCATCCTGGCGCGCGCTGGAGCAGCATCTGCCGCCGCGGTGCAGCGTCGCACACCGAATGAAGCGAGTGGACATGGTCGAACCGACCGCTGGAGGAGTCAAGGTGAGCGGCGAGCACTTCGACGAGGTGCTGCTGGCCACCGGCCATGCCCACGACTGGCCGGGATCACTCGCTCACGAGGATCTCGGCGACTTGAAAGTGGTTGCGCCGCCGTACCCTGCGACGAATCTTGACGTGGTCAGCACGAACGACATCGCGGTAGTGCGCGGGGCAGCGCTGACGTTCATCGACGTAGTGAAGTACGCGAATGCCAAGGCGTTTTACCCGGTCACCCGTTCCGGCCGGTTCATGGAGGTGAAGGCGTACCTGCCAAGCGACGCCGAGCGACAAGCCCGGCCCGTCATTCAGGCGGCATCGCAGGCAATCCTCGAGTGCGAGCACTTGGATCATCTCGTAGAGATCCTCACGGCCTGTGCAACGGAGATTTTGCGCATTGTCGAGGGCGACGGCGGCGAAGTAGAGGTCCGCGACGTCTTTCTGGGAAAGGACTTCACTGGGGACCCGGTTGCAGAATTACGGGCGTCGCTTGAAGCAGCGCTCGGCGAGCGGCCGTGGACGCCGGCACTTGCGGCGCAGGTCGCCTTCCGGGAAACGTACGACGCACTGATAGAGCGGTCCTCATTCGGCGGCCAGGAAACGCTCGGCGGCAAGGATTTCCACGACTTCACCCGAACCATGGAGCGCGTCGCCTTCGGCCCGCCGGCTGAATCCGCATCGGCGCTGCTTGACCTCATCGGCCAAGACCGCGTGCGCACCGATCTGATCGGCCGTGGTGAGGAAGATCTCCGCACACTCGCACAGGAGGTGGACGCAACCGTTGTCATCGACGCGGTGCTTGCGCCGCCTGGGGTGATTGACGGCACGTTGGTTGGCAACCTTGTGGCCGCCGGCATCGGCATCCGCGACGGTGATACCGGCGCCCTCGAAGTCGAGCGCGACGGCACACTCGTCGGCCAGATGCACATCGCTGCGACAGGACGCATGAACGAGGGGCGCATCCTCGGACACGACACACTCAAGCGGACACAGCACGACGTCGTCGACCGCTGGGCGGACCGTGTCAGTGCTTCGGCCATGGACACACCAGATCGCGTCCACGGCCTGCCGCCGCTTGAACCAACACATGTCGCGTGGTCCGACAGCCTGCTCGCAGACTCGGATGCGTGCCACCGCTTGCTCGATGAGTACGGCAGTCCAGTCAACGTGCTGCATCCGGGCCCGATGCAGGCCAATATCGACGAATTGGTCAAGGCCGGTCGTGACTGCGGCGTTGAGACGAAGGTGTTCTACGCGCGTAAGGCCAACAAAGCGTTAGTGTTCGCCGATACCGCGCGCGATACGGGCAACGGCGTTGACGTGGCCAGCGAGAACGAGCTGCGCCAGGTTCTCGCCCACAACGTCCCCGGCGATCGCATCATTCTCTCGGCAGCGATCAAGCCGGATTGCCTCCTGCAGCTCGCCATTGACAACGGGGTGGTTATCTCCGCTGACAACCGCGCGGAGTACGACCGGATTGATGCCCTCGCCGCTGCGTCCGGTCTCACCGCCCGCG
The DNA here is from genome assembly GCF_013601005.1 of Corynebacterium wankanglinii. Taxonomy (NCBI): domain Bacteria; kingdom Bacillati; phylum Actinomycetota; class Actinomycetes; order Mycobacteriales; family Corynebacteriaceae; genus Corynebacterium; species Corynebacterium wankanglinii. Next base: position 80,532 of record NZ_JABFED010000008.1, on the reverse strand, counting down.
TTGCCCCGCGCCTAGCTCCGGACCCCGACACTATGCCGCCGACCCGGTTCGGCGAGCGGCTGGGGGACTGGGCGTGGCATCTGCGCGAGCCGTCGTCAAGCGTGCGCATCGTCGGTGTCCACGCCCACCTCCACGGGTACGCAGCCGCCGACCGTTCCGCGGCGCTGCGCGAATGCTTGCAGCTTATCGACGTCCTCACGGCGGCCGGCCACACTCCCGAGTTCATCGACATCGGTGGGGGCGTGCCGATGCGTTACCTCGCCCATGAGGAGCAGTGGCGCAACTACCAGCAAGCTATTGCAGCGCAGCGCGCCGGTTACGCGGAGCCGTTCACGTGGAAATCGGACCCGCTCACCAACACCTACCCTTACTGGCAGGAACCCACGCGGGGAACCTGGCTCAAAGAGGTGCTCGCGAACGGCGTGGCACAAGGCCTGCGCGAGCGGGGCCTTCGGCTGCACCTGGAACCGGGGCGGTCCCTACTGGACGGCTGTGGTGTCATTTTGGCCCGTGTGGCTTTTGTGAAAACGCGCTCGGATGGGCTGCCCTTGGTGGGCTTGGAGATGAACCGCACGCAGTGCCGCACGACGTCGGACGATTACCTCACCGACCCAAAACTGGTGAAGCGGACGCCCGACGGTGAGCCCCTCGAAGCGTTCCTGGTGGGTGCGTACTGCATCGAGGACGAGATTATTCTTCGGCGCAAGATCCGCTTCCCGCGGGGCGTAGCCGCCGGCGATATCGTTGCGATCCCGAATGCGGCCGGGTACTTCATGCACATCCTTGAAAGCGCCTCCCACCAGATACCGCTTGCCAAAAACGTGGTGTGGCCTGCGGGAGAGCTCGACGCCATAGACCGCGGTTAATCCCGCGGGATGGTTGAGGCCCCGGCACCGCTGCTGCGCGGTGTCGGGGCCTTCTCTTGGCTGGTGCTTCGGCGTTAGATGTTGAACTGGTTGCGGATGTCCTCAACCCACTGCGGGTTCACGCGGACAAGGACAGCGAAGATGGACGCCAGCAGCCCAACAAGGATGGCCAGCACGGTGAGGATGATGCCGCCAGTGCTGCTGCCGGAGGTGCTGCTGCCGGAGGCACTGCCCTCAGTGTCAACGCCATGAGGCTTCTCGGCTGCGGACGTGGAAGACGGGGTCGCAGCCGGCTCGGCGCCCTTGGTCACCGTTGTCGGCACAGCGACCGTCGTGGTCTTCACCACGGTCGCCGTTACCGTGGTGGGCACCGTCTTGGTCTTTTCCACAACCTTGGTGGACGGCGAGGTTTGCGTCGAGGTTTCAGTCACGGTGGCCTTGCCGGTAGAGGTGGTGGTCTCGGTGAGGACCTTCTCAGACGTTTCCGTGGCGGTCACGACCTGGGGTTCGGCGTTCTTGGTGATCGTGGTCGGGACCTTCACCGTCTCAGTTTGGACAACGGTTTCCTTCACCGTGGTGGGCACCGTCTTGGTCTTTTCAACAACCTTGGTGGACGGCGAGGTCTGCGTGACCGTCTCAGTGACGGTGGCCTTGCCAACCAACGTCTTGGTGGTGGTCACGAGTTTCTCGGACGTCTGCGTGGTGGTGATCGTTACCGGCTTTGACTTCTCGGTCTCCGGCGCAGGCTCGGTTGCAGTCTCGGCCGTGGTGGCGGTTTCGCCTTGGGTCGGGGCAGCGGCAGAGGACTCCTCCGTCGGGGTCTGCGTCGAGGTTTGCTCGGTCGAGGTCTCCTGCGGCTTTTCGTCGTCCTTCTTGCGAAGCGTCACCTGGTCCACCACGTACGGAGTGTTGATGTTGTAGGTGGTCAGCTTCAGCTCGGTCGGCGAGACGTCGATGCTAGTGTAGTCCGGGTTATAGTCTTGGCGCCAGCGAGCGGTGGAGTCGTGCGCCAGATCGCGGGCGCGTTCCTCACGGATGTTCGGGTGCTTCTCGCCGTTCTTGTCCTGGAAGTCGTAGTACTTGCCGCCAGTCGCGGTGGTGGAGGTGACGTAGAGTACTTCGCCGTCTTCTGGGATCAGAATGTCGCCGGACTTGGAGGCGCCCTCGGGGATGACCGGGGTAAACCCGTTCATCAGGTGGGTGCGGGTGTAGATGTGGTCGTGGCCGCTGAGCACGAGGTCGACGCCAGCCTCCGAGAGCTTCGGAGTCAGGGAGTCCCGCAGCGCGGTGACATCCGGGTCCGTGTAGTGGGTGCCCTGCGAGAACGGGGCCTGGTGGATGCCAACGATCACCCAATCCGCGTCAGCGCCGTGCTCCGCAATGGTGTCGTTGACAAACTTGGCGTGCGTGTCAATGTCGGCGGCGCTGGCACGGTTGCCGTCGAGGCCGATGAACAGCACGTTGTTGTAGTTGAAGAAGTAATTCGCGGTGCTGCCCACCTCGTTTGGCAGGAAGTAGGTGTCCCGGAAGTGGCTGTCGGGTGCGTAGGTTTCGTGGTTGCCCTTCAGCACAGCGAGGCGATATTTCTGCAGCTGCTCCGGTGCGGTAAACGCCTCAAGCTGCGCGACGGGGGCGCCCCAGCCTTCAGCTTGATCGCCCAGGTGCATGATGAAGGCGGAATCCGGGTGCTCGCCTGTAGCAACGTTGACGGCTTTGTCCCAGGCGGCGGCTTGTTCCTTGATCTTCGCGTCCACACCGATCTGAGCGTCCGCCATTGCGAGGAAGTTCCAGGAATCAGCATCAGCGCCGGTGGTAAACGAGCGCTGCCCACTCCAGCCGCGCCTTTCATCCCCAACGCGGTAGACATACTCGGTTTCCGGCTGGAGCCCGGTCATCTTCGCCTCGTGCGGGTAAAAAACGGCGGCGTTGTACGGCCCGGCGGGCGATTCAACGCGGGTGACGTCCGCCGGCTCGCCGGCAGGCCAGTATTCGAGGAACTGCGTCCCGGACCGCCTGGACTGCCAGGCCAGGTTTGCCTCGGTGGCGTCGGAGCCGATGCCGAGCACGATGCGGCTGATCTTGGTGTTGATCGCATCGTCCTGCGCGTCGGCGGAAACGGCGGTGGTGAGCGGCGCGAACAGGGAGATGACAACCGCGGTGGCGGCTGCACGGCGGTGCACGGAGTACATGCGGGGAGAATGCGTGAGGGTCATGGTTGCTCACTTAAATCACGCGGTTTTAACAGCCGGTTACAAGCACTGCGTCACCTTGGTGAATTGAAAGTGAATTTTGGGCAACTAGGCATTGCCCTTGTTGCGAGCGATTCGCACCTAGTTGAGAGTTACCTGTATGAGCGCAAAATTCAGTGTGAACCGCCGTGTGTTCCTGCAATCTGCCGCTGCGGCTGCCGCCGTTACCGCCATCGGCACGGGCGGTGCCTACGCTGCCCGTCGCAACACTGTTTCCACGCCGGAGGAGCCCACCCCGGCTGAGAACTGGGATCTGCCGTTCCTGCATGGGGTTGCCTCCGGCGACCCGCTGTCGGACCGTGTGGTGCTGTGGACACGCGTTACTCCGTCGCGTGAGGCGCTGCCTGGCTCCGGCCTCGGCGAGGATGTGCAGCTGGAGTGGCAGATTGACACGTCGGAGGATTTCTCCAGCCCGACGACGGGCACCGTGACCACGTCTGCGGATTCGGACCACACGGTGCACGTTGATCCGGCCGGGCTCACGCCGGATACCGAATACTTCTACCGCTTTATCGTGCGAAGCGGCGCGTTCGAGGGGTCTGTTTCGCCGGTTGGCCGGACGCTGACCGCGCCTGCGGCGGACGCGGACCTCGACCAGCTCAACCTCGCCATCGCATCGTGCGCGAACTGGGAATCCGGCTTCTTCGCGGCGTACGGGGATATGGCGCAGCGTGCCCGGTCCGGCGAAATCGACCATGTGGTCTTTCTGGGCGATTACATCTACGAATATCCCACTGGCGAGTACGCGGGCAAAAGTGGCGTGGCGCGTATGCACCACCCGGAGTGGGAGATTTCCACGCTGGAGGATTACCGCCAGCGCCACGGCCGCTACCGCACTGATCTCAACCTGCAGGCAGCGCACGCTGCCTGCCCGTGGATTGTGGTGTGGGACGACCACGAGTCCGCGAACGACAGCTGGCTGGACGGTGCGGAGAACCACACCGACGGTCGTGTGGAGGGCCAGTGGCACGAGCGTCTGGGCAACGCCGAGCAAGCGTACTTCGAGTGGCTTCCGGTGCGAGCGCGTTCTGCGGAAGACGACGACCAGCTGCTCTACCGTAGCTTCACTTTCGGCACACTGGCGCAGTTGATCATGATGGATCTGCGTTCGTACCGCAGTGAGCAGACCACCGGCGATCAATCAGTGGACGCTGAGCGCACGATGCTGGGCAAGAAACAATTCAACTGGCTCGCACAGCAGCTGCAGGATTCTGACGCGCGCTGGGATGTGCTGGGCAATTCGGTGATGATCTCCCCGATGCGTTTTGTCACCGTCCAAAACAACGATAAAGCCAATGTTGCTTCGGGGTACATGCAAGAACGCGCAACGGGCATCACCGTCAACTCGGACCAGTGGGACGGTTACGCTGCGGAGCGCGACCGCGTGCTCACCATGTTGGACGAGCAAGAGTCCAACGCGTTGTTCCTTACTGGCGACATCCACTCGGAGTGGGCGAACTCTATCGTTTCGCCTTCCGGCTTCGGGGAGATCGGGTGCGAGATGGTGACAACGTCGATCTCCGCTCCGAATGTGGACGACATTCTCACAGACGTCTTCGGCACTTACCACAGGGAGGACAACTCCACCTCGCTGCTGGTGGAGCGGATGATCCGCGAGTACAACCCGTGGGTCAACCACATCGACTTTGACGCGCACGGCTACGGCATCGCAAGCATCCACTACGACTACGTGGACATGCTGTACTACCGCGTTTCAGACGTGGAGGACCCGGATGCCGCAGTCAGCCTCGGCACGAAGCGTCAGTGGCGCATCGGCGAGGGGTTCGTCGAAGCATAATCTGCTTATCGACGACGGCCGCGACATCTGGGTGGGCGGTCACCGCGCGCGTGCGCGGCACCATCGAGCTGTAGGCGGGCGGCCTACGTCATCATCACCTTGGTCTGGGCGACCGCCTCGTCCATGCGGCTGATCGCGTGGTGCAGACGGTGGCGCAGCCAGAGGCCGAGGAAGAGGAAGGGCAGCGCGAAGAGGACGAGGATGCCGAGGGCTCGCCAGAAGTCCCAGCCGTAGGTGCCGAAGACCGCGGCGCGCATAGCGCGGATCGAGTAAGTCGCGGGCAGCCAGGGGCTGATCGCCTGCGCCCAGCCCGGCAGCAGCTGCAGCGGGTAGGCGCCGCCCGCCGCCGAGACCTGGAGCACCAGGATGAGCACGCCCACGGCCTTGCCGGCGTTGCTCAGGGAGAGCACCAGCGTGTAGCAGATCAGGTGGAAGACCAGGCTCGAGACCCACCCCGCCACGAAGAGGAGGAAGGGGTGCGCGGGCTCGATGCCCACGTAGACGATGAGCCCCGCCATGAGGAGCGTGGATTGGGCCAGGCCGGTGGTCACGAACGTCAGGTAGCGGCCGAAGTACTTCTGGCCCGCGGTGACGCGGCCGGGATCGACCACGTTCTGTTCGATGGAGCGGTCGTCCGTGCGCACGGCCACCGACGTCAACAGGGCGCCTACCCACAGGGCGAGCACCGTGTAGAGCGGGGCCATGCCGGCGCCGAAGCTGACGCGGGGGAAGACCTCCTTGCGCTCCACCTTGACTGGGTCGACGAGGGCGTCGGCGAGCACTTCCGGGTGGCTGGAGACGAGGTCGGCCAGATTCGTCAGGTCCCCGCTCGAGCGCGCCTGCGCGATCGACTGCTGCGCCTCCTGCATCCTCGCCGCGTTGGCGCGCAGGGATTCCGCCGTGTCGCGCAGGTTCGCACCGGACGCTGCGAGGGTGTCGCGCAGCGAGCCGGGCCGGTTGACCAGGGCAGAGGAGACGCCGTCCATGTCCGAGCGGGCCTTGTCGACGTTCGCCCGGACGTTGTCCAGCGAGCCCGACAGCGCCTCGAGGCGCGGGCGGATCCCGGTGTCGTAGGAATTCTTGGCCGAGTCCATCGCCTCGCGGGCCCGGGCGATCGAGTCCTCGATCTCCTGCCGGTCCGCGTTCTTCCCGTCCCGGCCGCCCTGCCCGGCGGTGAGGCGCGCGGCGGCGTCGTTGAGTCCGTCGCGCACGGCCGTCTGGCGGGCAATGGCGTCGTTGAGGTCGCCGACCACCGCGCGCACCCCCGGCTGGGCGTCGGGGGGAAGCACCGGGGCGACATGCCCGTTGATGGTGTCGCGCAGGGCCGTGTACTGCTTCACCTGGACATCGATGCGCGCGGCGATGTCCGTCAGGCTCGCGGCGGTGGCCTGGGAGGTGGCGGAGGAGTCCGCCAGCAGCTGGTCGACACGGTCGCTCACGGCGGCGAAGCTTACCGACGTCGCCCCCAGCGCCGCCGCAAGCGCCGCGCCGCCTCCGCCGAGGCTCGCCCCGGTGACCCCGAGGTCGACGGGGCGGACCTGCCCGAGAGAGTCGCCCAGCGCCCCGGAGATCCGCTCGGCGCTGTCGACGAGCGGCACGCTCGACTCTGTGAGCGAGGCGAGCGCGTCCACGGTGCTAGCGCTGGAGAGCAGCTGGTCGCGGGCGCTGGCGGTGCGCGTCCCGATGGAGTCGAGCGCCTGCTTGGTCTCCGCCTCGTTGAAGAAGTCCGAGGCCGTCTCGATCAACCCGAATGACACCTCGGCGAGGGCCCTGGTGAACGACGCGCTGATCTGGGCGCTGACGCCCTGCGTGCCGTTGGAGATGAGCAGCGGGGAGATGGGGTTCTTCTTCTCGTTGATGTAGAGGTCGATGCGGCTGGGTTCGGCGTCGCCGGCGTAGAAGGTGAACATGTCGTCGCTCAGCGTGGGAGGCAGGACGATGGCGGCGTAGTACTCGCCGGATTTCGCGCCCTCGATGGCGTCGTCGGCGTCGGTGATGACCCAGTCCATCGAGTCGTCGCGGTAGAGCTGGGAGAGTACCATGTCGCCGACGTTGACGGTCAGCGGGGTGAGGTCGCTCGTGTGGCCGCGGTCGGTGCTGGCCACCGCCACCTCGAGGCGCTCGGTGTTGCCGAATGGGTCCCACGTGGCCAGCACGTTGAACCAGGCGAAGAGGCAGGGGATGGCGATCAGGCCGACCATGACGATGCCCGCCATGACGTTGGTGTAGAGCCGGCGCAGGTCGTTGTAGGCGATGGAGAAGACGGTTCTCACTTGGTGTCCTCGCTTTCGGCGTCAGCGGGCCCGATGGTGACGCTGGTGCCGGCGGAGTCGTGGCGGTGGATCACGGCGTCGCGCAGCTCGGCCTCGCCGAGGCGCGAGACCTGTTCGGCGTCGACGAGGCTCTGCGTGAAGTACTCCACTGCGCCGAGGTAGAGGATGACCAGCAGCGACCAGCCGACAACGATGGAGAGCATGATCGTCTTGTCGGTGGGCAGGAGCGTGGTGAGCAGGGTGATGATGGCGATGCCGACAACGCCCGCGCCGATCCCGCCGAAGATAAGGGTGCGGTAGTTCTCCCGCAGCATCCGCGCCCGCTTCTCGACGCCACCGCGGAACTCATCCCGGTCCGACAGGGCGGCCATCATGTCGGACGCGCGGTAGGGCGAGCCCATGACCTCCACCTTCTCGTTGGTGATCAGGTTCGTGCGCGCGAGCTGGCGGTTGAACAGGAGGTTGGCGTGCGAGGAGGTGAGTCGGAACAGCCACCCCAGCGCGAAGGCCGCGGCGGACATGGCGAGAAGCGCCGCCATGAAGCGGAGGTAGTGATGGTCGTAGAACCCGGCGATGGTCTCGCGCATCGCGTCGATGCCGTAGCGGAAGGGGAGGAAGGGGTAGATGCGGCGGAAGAAGTCGGGCATGAGCTCGATGGGGTAGAGGCCCGACGCGCCCGGGATCTGGATGACGACGAGGAAGACGGCGATGCCGCGGCCAATGTGGCCGAGTGCGGAGACGATGGAGTAGATGATCCCCGTGTAGGCGACCCCGATGGCGATTGCGGTGGCGAGAAAGGCCGTGACGGACTGCATCTGCACCCCGAAGGCCACGTTGCCGAGCGTCACCACGACGGCCTGGAGCACCGAGAGCGTGGCGAAGAGGAGGAAGCGGCCGAGGTAGGCCTGGCCGACGGTGAGGCGGCGGAAGCCCTCAGTGTCGACCTCGACGCGGAAGATGATCGTCAGCACGAACGCGCCGATCCACAGGGCCAGGTTGGTGAAGAAGGAGGCCATGGAGCTGCCGTAGTTCTCCGTGGGGAAGACGGCCTGCTGCTCGACGGTGACGGGCGAGGAGATGTACTCGCCGATCTTCGCGGAGTTGAGGTTCGTGACAGTGTTGAGGGCCTTCGAGTCGGAGGTGGCCAGGAGGGCGTTGATGTCGGACTGGGCGGAGCGAGCGCCGTCGGCAAGCGTGCCGAGGTTGCCCGAGACCTCGTCGAGGATGCCGAGGCTGGCCGCGAGCTGGTTGTCCACCCCGGCGAGCAGGGAGGTCGTTTCCTCGCGCAGGGCACGCTGGCTGCTCAGCGCGCCGCGCACGGAGGCGACGCTGCCGGAGGCCTGCGCGAGCGATGCGTTGATCGCGGGCACGGACTCGCCGAGCTGCGTGCTCGCGTCGCGCGCTGCGGCGTTGGAGTCGGCGGTCGCGGCCTCGAGGGAGTCGCCGAGCTCGCCTATCGACGCCAGCGCGGCACTCGCGCTGCGGTCCACGTTGTTCAGGCTGTCGAGGACGGCGCGGGAGGCGGCGGTACGCTCCTCCAGCGCGCTGGCCGCGGCGTCGAGCTGAGCGCGGACCTCGGGCGATAGGGCGGCCCCGGCCGATATGGCGCGCAGCTGCGCGACGGCGGATTCGCCCTGCTTGACCACGCCGTCGACCTCGCCGACGGCGGAGCGCACCCGCCCCTGGGCGGTGCCGAGCTGGTCCGTCGCCTCCGCGATGGAGGCGTTGGCGGAGGCGGCGCCGAGGCTGAGCGCGTTGGTGGACTCGACGAGCGCGGTCGACGTGTCGGCGCTGAAACCGGCGGAGGACTTCTGCAGCTCGGCGATGATCCCCTCGGCCTCGCCAAGGGAGGAGTCCACGGACACGAGGGTGTCGTCGACGGAGCCGACGAGGGTGTTCAGCTCGGCGACGACCGGGCGCGCCCCGCTGATGCTCTGTTTCATCGTGGCCACCCGCCCCTGGGAGGCGTCGAGGTCGGCGGCGATCTGGCCGAAGCTCCCGGAGGCCTTGCCTCGGACCTCTTCGGCGACATCGCGCGACGCGAACCCTTTATTGCGCAGCTCGGTCGCCGCGGCCTCGCCGACCTTCTTCTTGAAGGCTTCGGACACGGCCGTGTCGACGGCGGAGGCGCCGGCGTCGGTGATCGAGGGGGCGACGCCGTTGCTCTTCTCGTTGACGTAGTACTCCAGCACCGGCTGCGTGTAGGTGCCGCTGACCAGGCTCAGCATGTCCTCGCTGAACTCGGGCGGGATGAGGAACATGGCGTAGTAGTCGCCGCGCATGAGCCCGTCGCGGGCCTCGTCCTCGGGGAGGAACACCCACCCGATCTTGTCGTTGCCCTTGAGCTGCTCGGTGATCTGCTCGCCGATGTCGACCTCGCCGACGCGCTCGGCGGATGCGCCACGGTCGTTGTTGACCACCGCGATGCGGATGTTCTGGGTGTGGGCGTAGGGGTCCCAGAAGGCGTTGATGTTGAACCACGCGTAGAGCGCGGGGATGATGAGCACGCCGACGATGATGATGAAGGCCCGGGGAACGCGCAGTAGGCGACGTATGTCCCGTCCAAGAATCTGCCCGCTCTTTCTCACGTGGCGAGCGTACCCTCCAATGGGCGTTAGGGGAAACGCCGCGGGTCTGGGCCAAACTCGAGTCCTTCAACCGCGGCGGCAGTGCCAAGGACCGCACAGCCCGCGCCCTCGGCGCGCACATCCACCCGGTCGAGGCGCCCGACCCTGAGACGGGGGGTGAGCGGTTCGTTGTCGAGGCTGGCCTGCAGGCCTGGGTTAAACGCGTGGGTGGTGATGAGCAGGCGGTCCTGGTCGGCGGGCGCGATTGCGTCGCCGATTACCGGCTCCCACGCCGACAACGAAGCCGCAGGCTTGGGCCCGCGCCGCAGCGTGATCGTTTCGGCGTCGGTGACTAGGTCGTGGCGCCCGGCGGGAAGGAAGACGGTGTTGGTGGCGGAGGAGCCGTCGATAAGGGCGGGGAGGAGAGTTCCAATTCGGCGGCTTCGGCGGTGGTGAAGGCGCGCTGCAGCGTGGTGGTTTCGGGCATGAGGCGTTGGAAGAAGTAAGTGTCGGCGGTGCCGGGGACGTCGACGATGCGGTGGATGCCGGCGTCGATTTCTGTGATGCCGACGGGTTCGGTGAGGGCGAGCGTGGTTTCGCCGCGCACGCTGATGGTGCGGGGTTGCCCTGCGACGAGGCTGAGCGTGCGCTCGCCTGATGAGTCGGTGACCTGCACTTTCGTGTTGGCGGTGGCGGTGATGGTGGCGGTGTTGGCGTTGGGGGTGAAGCGCAGCCACGGGTGGGGGTCTTGGGCGGCGGGCCACCAGGCGGTGTCGTCGAGGCCGTCGAAGGCGGCGGTCAGCGACCGGGATGCGCGGGCGCCGCCGAAGGCGGTGGCGTCGGCGGCGGAGGAGGATGCGGAGGCATTACCTTCCATCGCAACGCCCACCGGTGTGCCCGCGGAGGGGTAGTCCGGCACCAGGTTGCGCACGTCCTTGCCTTCAGCGGCGGTAGCGAGGTGCGCGGACTGTGCGCGTTGCACGGCGCCGTAGTTGGGCTACAGTCCTGGCATCATCGGCTTGTCTGGCCATGGCTGTGGCGCCAGTGGCAGTCCATGCTCAGGAATCATTCATCGGAGAAGAAGCTGAAACCACTGTCGGAGTAATTAACCCGAATGATCAGTCGACTAGATCAGTTTCCTCGGAGATGACGCTGGATGAGTATTGGACACTGGATCGCATGTCGAGAGCCACTCCTGTTGATGCAACCCTCGACTTGCCATTTGCAGCGGACCAAGCAACGTCAAACAGCAAAGAGGTTGTCGTTTCCCCTGAAGTGCCAGAACGTGAACAAGAAGCATCAGAGCCTATTGAACCGTTCTCCTCATCATCTCAAACCGCCAGTGAGGCGCACTCTCGAATCGGCAATTCCGGTGCTGCGAATGGAAAAGTATTTTTCTCAAAGAAAGTCAATGGCAGATATAAAGATCACGTCTGCTCCGCATCTGCCGTAAACTCAGACAACAAAAAGTACCGTAATTACTGCCGGTCACTGCGTTCATAGCGGGAGCGGAGGTGAGTTTCATAAAAACTGGGTATTCGTCCCAGAATATACGATCGGTGTTGCACCCCATGGGAGATTCAAAGCCAATTTTATGACCACAACTACTGACTGGGCAAACTATGGAACTACACCTCGTGGGTTTGCTGCTGACTTCGGGTTTGTCACTGTCAACCCAGAAAGAGGGAAACGTCTCGTCGATGCGGTTGGTGGCCATGGACTGCGCTCCGGAAATGCAGGCTCGTTCAAAGCTGACATAATTGGATATCCCGCCAACCGTTTCCTGGGTTCCTCTATGTTTCGGTGCACGGTACCGGTGAAAAACGAAAATAGGTCGTCCTATAACTTCTACATGTCATATGGGTGCAACTTTGGAGGTGGTGCATCCGGCGGTGCATGGCTAGAAGACTTCAACGGAACTCTGGGACATATCCGCTCCGTGAGTTCGTTTGGTCCGGCAAACGGTGCGGCGTATCTCGGTTCGCCGATTATAACCTCCAAGATTTGGGACATGTTTGATTCAACGGCAAGTCGGCCAGTGAAGTAAGGAGCGAATATGTCTGGCATGCTATCTAAATTCGGCATAAACGTGGGGCTGAACGCACAAAATGTACATTTGATCGGCGCTATTTTAGCGGTGTTGGTGGAGGTGGGTAGTGCGGTAGGAATAGTCTCAGCCACCCCTGTCGGCGACGAACTCAGCAGCGCAATGGGGATCGTCCACAAAACGCGGCAACAACCCTCCGACGTGGAGGCGCGCAACGATCTCAAAAATGAGCGTCAAGTCAAATGGTCGGGCTACCAAGTAATCAGCCCCACACAAATACGCGTGTTCTTCCCCGCCGGAACCGAAACTTGCTACGGATACCGCGCAGAGACATCGGAAACCGCAACATCAGTAAAAGTTCGGGTGTACGAAGGGAATATTCCAGGATCGCCTGACGAGTGCATCCTGATCAGTTCCACTTCCTCCATGAAGGTGACGTTGCAGTCGCCACTAGGGGCCCGCTTGCTCCAGAACTGGTAGATCACACGCTTGTTGCGTGAGAGTTTTCCAGCGTAATTTGATCAGTGCCCTCATGGGCACGGGTCAAATTACGTGTGGAGCCCAATGAATTTCAGATTCACCTTGCGTACCCCACGCCGTCATTGACCTGTGTGGTCGGGCGGTTTTGTTCCGGTCGAGGTGTTTAAAGCGTGCGATGCTGGTCGCCGGAAATCGGCGGGGTCGGTTGAAAATGCGCGACCTGCATCGCTCGCTTCTAAGCGCACGCTTTAAACGGTTTTGAGGCGTGATGGTAGGCCGGGCGCACACCAAATTCCTGCATGAGGTTTGCGCGACCTGAGGTTTTTGCAAACCCGCTCGCCGAAAACCTGGAATCTGGTGCGAAGAGGCGGTGGTCTTGGGAACTTTCTTCGTAGACAGCGGTCGCGACCTGGGGAAACGCCATGTCGGTCGACCGGAACCGGCCGAAGCCCCAAAATGGTTCCCGGGCGGGGGCAGCCAAACCTAGCCCGGCCAGGCGAGGCAGGCCACCGCAACGCACCCGGCCACGAGCATGAGGGCGGCGTCGCCGGCGTACCCGGCGGAAGGCCAGGGCGCGCGGGCCAGCCACAATCCCATGGCGGTGATGGCGCCGGCGGCAATGTATCGGCTGGCCAGGAGGGTAAAGCGGCGCACCGCCCAGACACCGATGGCGCTGACGATCCCGAGTGCCGGGCTGATTCACAGCGCGGCTGCCAGCGGCAACGCCGCCACTATCCCGCTAGGGATGGGGCGGGTCGGGGCGTCGACGCCGCGGCGTCGACACGCAAACCACAGCAACACCAGCGCGCTGACCAGGCTGAGCGTCGCCCCGCCGAACAGGCTGAGGCGGTAGGGGCGCTCGCCTGCGAAGGAGAACGTGAGGGTGCCGCCGTGGCCGGCGGGGATGCGGAAGGCGAGTTGGCCGGCGTCGATACGCTGGGGGGCTGGGTCAGGTTCCTATTAGCAGTCTGGAGTATGTCACTGCCTTCGGCGGCATCACCTCCCCGGGTCATTTTCAGACAGGGACGAAAACAAGCCATACCGAAGCCAGCGACTAGTTCCACTGCCACAAGGGCAGAAGGAACGCAGATAAACATAGCCTGCCCCAGCATGGGGCTAGGAGTTACGAATCCTGGGCTCCTTCAAGCGGAACTGCTAACAACGTAATGGGACTGGCTCACCGAGGTACTCTCCGGCGGCGTCGCAGAGGCGCTGCGCGAGCGCGGGTTGCGTCTGCATCTTGAGCCGGGGCGCTCGCTTGTCGACGGCTGCGGGCTACCCTTGCCGAAGTCGCCTTCACCAAGACCCGTTCCGACGGCGTGCCCCTGGTGGGCCTAGCCATGAACCGCACCCAGTGCCGCACGACCTCGGATGACTTCCTCATCGACCCCTACCTGGTCAAGCGGACCCCGCCGAGCGAGGAGATCGAGGCGTTCTTGGTCGGCGCCTACTGCATTGAGGACGAACTGATTCTGCGGCGGAAGATCCGCTTCCCCCGCGGTGTGGCGGCGGGAGACCTCGTCGCGATCCCGAACACCGCTGGGTACTTCATGCACATCCTGGAGAGCGCGTCGCACCAGATCCCGCTGGCCAAGAATGTGGTGTGGCCGGATGGGGAGCTCGACGCGATCGACCGCGGGTAAAGTCGGCGAAACGCTCGCGCGCATGGCGGTGACGTCTACAGGGCGCCCTCGAGTTGGTTCCTCGCCGCGAGCAGCTCTTGCTTCCACTTCGCGGCGGGTGACGGCTTGAGCCTCTCCGCCGGGCCGGAGATGGACAACACCGCCACGAGGGCGCCGTCCGGCAAGAACACCGGGGCGGACACAGACGCCAAGCCGACCTCGCGCTCGGCGATGGATTCTGCGTAGCCATCCGCTCGCACCTGGTCGAGGTCGGCGGCGTCGAACGGAGCGTCGATAAGCGAATGCGCTGCGAACACGCGAGCGGCAGAGCCCGCAGATAGCGACAGGCGGGAGCCCACCGGCACCACATTGTGCAAGCCGCTTTCCGGCTCCTCCGCCGCAATGCAGGTGCGGGTGGAGCCTGTGAGTTGGTAGAGCTGGGCGGACTCGCCTGTCGCGGCAACCAGATCGCGCATCACCGGTGCGGCGGCCGCGAGCAGCTTCGGTGAGGGCCCGGCGGCGTAGCCGGAGAGCGCGGGCCCGAGCGACCATTCCCCGCGCTCGGTGCGGGCCAGGACGTGGTGGACCTCGAGCGCGGTGGCGATGCGGTGGGCGGTGGCGCGGGGGAGTTCAGTGGCGTCGCTGAGTTCCGCGAGGGATTTGTCGCCGCCGGCGACGGCGGTCACAATGGCGACCGCGCGGTCGAGCACTTTGATGCCGGAGCCTTCGTTATACTGTCTCACAGTTCGAATCCTAACATCTCATTATGTGGGACTGTAGGGAAGAAGTGCGAAGGAGATTCCTATGGCGGAGAAACCGTTGACGTTGGCGGAGAAGGTGTGGCGCGACCACGTGGTCACCAAAGGTGAAAACGGTCAGCCCGACCTGATCTTCATCGATTTCCAGCTGCTGCACGAGGTGACCTCGCCGCAGGCCTTCGACGGGTTGCGCATGGCCGGTCGAGAAATGCGCCACCCCGAGCTGCACCTGGCTACGGAAGACCACAACGTGCCCACGGAGGGCATCACTTCCGGCGACCTCATCGAGATCGCGGAACCCACCTCGCGCACCCAGGTGGCCACCCTGCGCAAGAACTGCGAGGAGTTTGGCGTCACCTTGCACCCGATGGGTGACATCAAGCAGGGCATCGTGCACACGGTAGGCCCCCAGCTCGGAATTACGCAGCCCGGTATGACTATCGTGTGCGGCGATTCCCACACCTCCACCCACGGCGCCTTCGGCTCGATCGCCATGGGCATCGGCACCTCCGAGGTGGAGCACGTCATGGCCACCCAGACGCTGCCCCTGAAGCCGTTCAAAACGATGGCAATCGAGGTCACGGGGGAGTTGCAGGAGGGGGTGACCGCGAAAGATCTCATTCTGGCCATCATCGCCAAGATCGGCACCGGCGGCGGCCAGGGCCACATCATCGAGTACCGCGGCGAGGCCATCGAGAAGATGTCCATGGAAGCGCGGATGACCATCTGCAACATGTCCATCGAGGCCGGTGCGCGCGCCGGGATGGTCGCACCGGACCAAAAGACCTTCGACTACGTCGAGGGACGCGAGTACGCCCCCACAGGCGCGGAATGGGACGCCGCGGTGGAGTACTGGAAGACGCTGCCCACAGACGACGGTGCTGAGTTCGACACCGTCGTGGAAATCGACGGTGCGGCTCTGACACCGTTTGTTACCTGGGGCACCAACCCCGGGCAGGGCCTGCCGCTCGCGGAGAACGTTCCCGACCCGGAGGACTGCACCGACGAGACCTCCAAGCAGGCAGCGGCAAAAGCCATCGACTACATGGGTCTCACTCCGGGAACCCCCCTGCGAGACATCGCGATCGACACCGTCTTTTTGGGGTCGTGCACGAACGCGCGCATTGAGGACCTGCGTGCGGCCGCCGAGGTGGTCAAGGGCCGCACCATCGCGGAGAACACCCGCATGTTGGTGGTGCCCAGTTCCACGTTGGTGAAGCAGCAGGCGGAGGAGGAAGGCCTGGACAAAATCTTCACGGACTTCGGTGCGGAATGGCGCACCGCGGGCTGCTCGATGTGCCTGGGAATGAACCCGGACCAGTTGCGTCCGGGGGAGCGGAGCGCGTCGACAAGCAACCGCAACTTCGAGGGCCGCCAAGGACCGGGAGGACGCACCCACCTCGTCTCCCCGCTGGTCGCTGCGGCGACCGCAGTCACCGGCCACCTCGCAAGCCCCGCAGACCTGTAAAGGAGCACACCCATGGAGAAGTTCACCACCCACACGGGCGTCGCCGTGCCGCTGACGCGCTCGAACGTGGACACCGACCAGATCATCCCGGCGCGGTACCTCAAGCGCGTGTCCCGCACTGGCTTTGAAGACGGCCTGTTTTCCAACTGGCGAGAGACGGAGCCGGGCTTCGTGCTCAACCAGGACGCGTACAGGAACGGTTCCGTGCTGTTTGCTGGCCCGGACTTCGGCACCGGCTCGTCGCGCGAGCATGCGGTGTGGGCGCTGATGGATTACGGCTTCCGCGCTGTGTTCAGCCCCCGGTTCGCTGACATCTTCCGCGGCAACTCGGGCAAGGCGGGGCTTCTGGCCGCAACCTTGCCGGAGTCGGACATCGAGCTGATTTGGAAGCACTTGGACCAGCACCCAGGCGATACCGCAACCGTGTCCTTAGAGGACCGCACCGTGACGGTCGGGGACAACACCTTTGCGTTCGAGGTGGACGACTACACGCGCTGGCGGCTCATGGAGGGCCTGGACGATATCGGGCTCACGCTGCGCGACGAGGGCGCCATCGAGGCCTTTGAAGCACAACGGCCGGCGTTCAAGCCGGCCGTGCGATAGCGCTGGGGATTAGCGCTGCTGCGCCATCGCGTCGAGCTGCTGGATCACCTGCGGCGCGAACGCGGTGAGGAAGTCGCGCGATGCGGCCACGACCCCCTGGATGCCGGTGAGCAGGTGGGACTCGAACTGCGTATCCGTGTATCCCCAGTGCCCCGGCAGACTGTACGCCGCCCCGAGGGCGGTGATGCCGCGGTTGTCGTCCTTCAGGGCGGTCACAGTCGGGTAGGCCTTGGTGTAGTTGTACTGCTCTACCCACTCGCGAATCTCCGCGTACCGGTCAGTTCCGATAGCGTCTACGGCCACTGTGGAGATGACGTTCACGTTCGGCTCGATGTGCGCTACCTCTAAGCCGATGCCGGCAAAGCCGGAGCGGATGGTGAACTCTCCGGCCTCATCGAATTGCCAGCCTTGCTGAGCGAACACATCCTTGACACGTTGGATGGACAGGGGCTGCAAAGTGTTGGTGGTGCCCATTGGTTACGCCTCCTTAGCGCCGTCGGTGAAGGATTCTTCGCGGCCGGGAAAGGCCTCACGTAGCTTGCCAGCAACGTGGTGAATTGCGGAGAAGAAATACTCGCACATTTCCCGCAGTTGTTCATCGGCGAAGCCGTCGCCGGAGAAAAACGGTGCCTCGACGATTGCGATCGCGGTGCCGTCTGCCCGCTGCACCGGGTGTACCCGCACGAGCGGTAGGGAGCGGTTGAGGGTGTTTGCAAGCTCGCGTAGCCGCTCTGTGTCCTCGGGGCCGTCCACCACTGCCATCCAGCGTGACGTCGCTTTAAACCCTTCGTTTTCCACTTCAAAGAAGACAACTAAGCCTGGAAACGCGGTGCGGACCTCGCCGTTGTCCTCGCGGTAGAACTTTAGGTCGAGCGCCTCCAGGGTAGCGGCGATGCGGTCTTGGGTGACCAGGGGGAATGCGGTCGCGGATGGAGAAGTCATGGGAAACCGTTCCTTTCTTCTTACAGCACCGGTAGTGCGGAGGGGATGTAGTCGGCTCCGGTGAGCTGGCCGTTACTGAAGCTCAGCACCCACACGGAACCTTTCTTGGCGTGGATGTCGGTGTCGATCGGCAACGTGCCTTGCGCGGAGAGCCAAGCGAGCATGCCGGGAATCACGTCGCCCTGTGCGCACACCACGCTGGTGCCACCTTGGTCTACCACGTCCGTGAACGCGCGCTGGGCGCCGACCATATCGGTCAACCACGCCTCGTCGCCGAAGCGCTCGTCAACCGCGACTTCGTATCCGAGCTCGTCGGCCAACGGTGCGACGGTGGTCTGGCAACGCTCCGGGGCGGCCGAGAAAATCCGCTCGGGGGCGAAGGCGCTGAGCAGTGGCACGAGCATCTCCGATTGCCGGCGGCCTTTCTTGTCCAGCGGCCGGAGATTATCGTCGCCCGACCATTTCTCGCGGTCATGGGCGCGGGCGTGCCGCACGTACAGGACGCGCGCATCTGCTGGGGTACGGAAACGCTTCTGCGCCTTGCGTAGCACCTGGCGGTCCAGGTCGTACGTCATCAGCTCGACGGCCTGGTCGAAGGGGAGCCAGCGGATCTCGTCGACCTCGTCGTTTGGGACGAACTCGCCGCCGGTGACCTCGCCCGTCCAGTAGTAGACCACCTTCGTGGTCTTCTTCACCGGGTAGACGGTCTTGCCCAGCATTTTGCCCAGGCGTACGTCGAACCCTGTTTCTTCCTTGATCTCGCGCACCGCGGTTTGGATCAGGGATTCGTCTGGATCGACCTTGCCTTTCGCAAGGGACCAGTCGTCGTAGTGGGGGCGGTGGATGCAGGCAACTTCCACGGATTCCGGAGCGCGTAAGTCCCCGCGCCACAGCACCGCGCCGGCGGCGAGGGTGGTGCGCTTGAACTCGTTGTGCGGACGGTTCGGGATCTCCTGTAAACGCCCGGTGAGAAACATCTCGCCGTGAGTGTCCTTGTCCTGCTCGTGCAGATGGCCGTTGTTATTAGGCATAGGTTCCATTGTGTCGCACAGTTGGCGGGCGCGCTACGTCCGGGCGGGGTGGTACGTTGTAGCGGTTGAAAACGCTGGGAGGTCGCACGCATGGTCAACGTGACAGTTCTGGGCGCTGGTTCTTGGGGGACCACTCTTGCAAAAGTCTTCGCAGACGCAGGCAACCCCGTTGCCCTCTGGGCGCGTAGGGAAAGCCTCGCACGAACCATCCAAGACACCGGTGAGAACCCCGAGTACCTGCCCGGTATCACCCTCCCGCCGGCGGTTCGCGCCACCTCCGACGCTGCAGACGCGCTCCGCGGTGCCGCCATTGCAGTCTTTGGCGTGCCCAGCCAAACTATGCGCGACAACCTCATGGATTGGGCGCCGCACCTGCCGGGCGACGCCACGCTCGTTTCTATCTCCAAGGGCGTGGAAACTGGCACGCACATGCGCATGAGCGAGATCATCGCCGAGGTCACAGGGGCGGAGAATGAGCGCATTGCGGTGCTGAGTGGGCCCAACCTGTCGCGCGAGATTGCTGAGGAGCAGCCCGCAGCCACGGTCATCGCCTGCGCCAACGAAAACCGCGCCAAGCTCGTCCAAGCTGCCTGCGCGACGGGCTACCTGCGCCCGTACACCAATACCGACGTGGTGGGCTGCGAGATCGGCGGCGCCATCAAAAACGTCATCGCACTCGCGTGCGGCATGGCGGCCGGACAGGGGCTGGGCGACAACACCCTGGCAACGCTTATCACCCGGGGTCTCGCGGAAACGACGCGCCTCGGTACTGCGCTCGGCGCAGATTCCCGCACGTTCGCTGGGCTCGCCGGAATGGGCGACCTCGTGGCCACCTGCGCCTCACCGCTGTCGCGCAACCGCACGTTCGGTGCCGCGCTGGGCCAAGGCGCAACCATCGACGAGGCCCGCGCCGCCACAAAGGGGCAGGTGGCGGAGGGCGTCGTGTCGTCGCGCAGCATCTTCCAGCTGGCGGCGGAACACGCGGTGGAGGTGCCGATCACCCAGGCCGTCTACGCGGTGTGCCACGAAGGCATGCGCGTCTCCGACGCCGTCGCGGCGCTGATGGGGCGCAGCAAGAAAGCAGAGTAGCGGGCTGTAGGCTGTCCCTCCGTGATCCGCATTGCTGTTTTGTACGGTGGCATGTCCACCGAGCACTCCATTTCCTGCATCTCCGCCGACTCGGTGATGGCGCATATGCCCAGCGAGTACGAGGTGTTTCCCATCGGCATCACGCAAGACGGCGTGTGGGTTGAGGGTGCGACCAACCCGGCGGAGGGGGCGGAGCTGCCCGTCGTCACGCATGGGCGCGAAGTCGCACTTTCACTCAACCCGCAGCGCAGGGGCGTGCTTTACGACGTCACCTCCGGCGAGACCCTCACCACCGTCGACGCAGTCTTCCCGGTGCTGCACGGCAAGTACGGCGAGGACGGCACGGTGCAGGGTCTGCTGGAGCTGGCCGGAGTGCCGTACGTGGGACCGGGTGTGCTGGCGTCCGCGTGCGGGATGGATAAGGAATACACCAAGAAGCTCGTGGCCGCGGCGGGGATACCCGTCACCCGCGAGGTGATTGTTGACCACGCCCGGGACCTCACAGAGGTTGAACGCGAGCACCTTGGCCTGCCGGTGTTTGTCAAGCCCGCGAACGGTGGCTCTTCCATCGGCGTGTCCAAGGTGACTAGCTGGGATGATCTTCCGGCCGCGGTGGAGCTGGCGCTGGAGTCCGACGGCAAGGTCATCGTCGAGGCGGAGCTCGTCGGCGACGAGGTGGAGGTCGGCGTGCTGGAGCGGCCCGACGGCACCGTGGCAGCGTCCGTGCCCGCCAAACTCAACGGCACCGAGGACTCCGCGGAGGGATTCTACGGGTTTGAAACGAAGTACCTGGAAGAAGGCGTGACCGCCACCATCCCTGCGCCGTACTCGGACGAGCTGATTGGGCAGTTGCAGGACATGGCCGTGACCTGCTTCAATGCGCTTAACTGCAAGTCGCTGGCGCGGGTGGATTTCTTCGTCACCGACAACGGGCCGGTGCTCAACGAGGTCAACACCATGCCCGGGTTCACTGCGATTTCCATGTACCCGCAGGTGTGGGGGGCCACCGGGGTGGAGTACCCGGAGCTTTTAGACACGCTGATCCGCACCGCGCTGCGGTAGGTATCGCGCTCCCGCCCGGGAGCGGGCGAGAGCGTCGGGGAGGCGCCGCTACTGTTCCGCGGTGTGCTCAGCGACGAGGTTGGTCAGATTGGTAATCGCCTCGTTACTCTCCACCTGGGGGAGGGACGCCGCCACCTGCACGTCGCGCCCCATGGCGTACCAGGTGGACGCGGTGGTGCCGTTGGCCAGCTTGACGTCTTCGAACCAGGGGATGCCGTTGACCTGGTCGAGGCGCGCGCCGGGGCCGTAGTTCTCTGGCGCGGCCACGCCGCAGCGCAGCACAATTGCGTCTTGGCCAGGCGCGGACCACGCGACGGTGTGCGGGCTGCGCGCATCGACGCGGGTGTAGCCGTCAGCGATGGAATCGGGGGCCGCGGCGATGAGCGCGTCGCACGTGCCAGCATCACCGGCCGGTGCCAGGTCAGCTAGCGGCGCGGGGCGCTGTTGCGGGGCGGGCCCGGTGAGAGTGCCGGTGGGCAGCGCAGAGAGCGGTGGGATACCGTCAGCCAGCTGGGTCACATCCGCAGTGACGGCCAAAATCGGCGAGCGGTCCACCGTGTACCACGTGGCAAGGGAGGAGCCGGGGGTCAAATCGTTCACCTGCAGCCAGCGGGTACCGTCCGCATCTTCAGTGGACGCGTATGGGGTGTACTGGGCGGGAGCGTCCACCCCGCAGCGCAGGGTGATGCGCTCGGTGGAGGAGGCCTGCCACGCGGCGGCTCCCGCTGGCGCCGGCTCGGCCAACTCGGCGCGCTTGAGCCCGGCGAGGGTGGCCGGGAGGTCGTCGATAAGCTGCGCGCACTCTGGTGTTTGCGCGTCTGGTGCCGGAAGCTCCGTCATCGCGACCGGCTGCAGGGCGACGCGGTTGAAATACACGCGGGCGCCTACCAGCACGCCGAGGACCAGCAGCACCGCCAGCCCAAGGCTTACGTAGATGGTGGTGCGGTTAATCTGTGGGTCGTGCGCCGTGGAACTCATGGCGGCAACTGTAGTGAAAGGGCTGGCGAGGACGTGATTGAGACAGGCTTTCCCACCGGCGGGCCGACGCTGCGCGAGCTCGGCGAACGCGACGTAATCAAGCGCATCCGCGCCCAAGCCCCGTCCGCGGTGAATGGCGACGACGCGGCAGTGCTGGCACCTCCAACCCCGAACTCGCGAGTCGTGGCGGCCACCGACATGCTCGTGCAGGGCCGCCACTTCACCTCCGACACAAGCACGCCGTACTTCGTTGGGCGCAAAGCCGCGCTGCAGAACTTCGCCGACATCGAGGCTATGGGTGCACGCCCAATCGCAGCGCTGTTGGCGGTATCCGCCCACCCTGACATGCCGGTTGTAGTGATGGAGGAGATCGCCCGGGGAGTAGGCGACATGGCCTCGGACTACGCCTGCGAGCTCGTCGGCGGGGATGTGACCAGCGGCGATGAGTTGGTTTTGTCGGTGACCGCCATCGGCGCGCTCGGCGGCAATCGTCCGCCGCTGACCCTTGCTGGTGCGCGCCCGGGCCACCGCGTCATCGCCCACGGACGCATCGGCTACTCCGCCGCTGGCCTCGCGCTGCTGCAGGCGGGAGTTGCGGTCCCGCCAGCCTTAGAGCCGCTGGTAGCAGCCCACCAGGTACCGCAGCTGACCCCGGGCCGGGGAGTGGTCGCGCGCGCTGCCGGGGCGTGTTCCATGACGGACAATTCCGATGGCTTGATCCGCGATATCTCCCAGATCGCGGAAGTATCCGGCGTTGGGATAGATCTCGCCTCCAACGCCCTAACGCCCGATGCGCTGCTGCGCGAAGCGGGCGAACTCCTCCACATCGACCCGTGGGAGTGGGTGCTCGGCGGCGGGGAGGACCACACGCTGGTGGGCACTATCGAGGGGTCTGCGCCAGTGGGCTTTCGCTCCATCGGCACGGTTTCGCGGAAACAGGGAGTGCGTATCGACGGCGCGGAGCCCGCCACCGCCCGCGGATGGGAGAGCTTCTGATGCTGCCGGTGCACGATTCGTGGCAGGAACCGCTCGCCCCTGTAGAAGACCAGATTCACGCGATGGGGGATTTCCTCCGCGCGCAGGGGGAGTACCTGCCGCGCGGCCACGACATCCTGCGCGCGTTCGCCGACCCCTTCGACGATGTGCGGGTGCTCATCGTTGGCCAGGACCCGTACCCCACCCCGGGCCACCCGATGGGTTTGGCGTTTTCCACACAACCTGGTGTTGCGCCGCCGCGCTCGCTGGTGAACATCTACAAAGAGCTCGAGGCGGACATCGGCGTGCCGCCGCGCGCAGACGGGGACTTAAGCTCCTGGTCGAAACAGGGGATTCTCCTGCTCAACCGGGTGCTTACCGTGCGTCCAGGCAAACCCGCCTCACACCGCGGCAAGGGGTGGGAGGCGGTCACGCAGGCCGCCATCGAAGCGCTCGTGCTTCGCGACGCTCCGTTGGTGGCCATCCTCTGGGGCCGCGACGCGCAGACTGCCGCGAAATTTCTGGGCGATACACCGCGCATTGAGTCAGCCCACCCCTCGCCACTGTCAGCGTCCCGAGGGTTCTTCGGCTCCCGGCCGTTCTCGCGGGCGAACCAGGCACTGGAGGCCATGGGTGCCCAGCCAGTGAACTGGGCGCTGTAAGCAGACCCTGTAAACTCTCCCAGCATGTCTGTATCTCCGCTCGCTGACGGCCCAAGCCTTCTCGCTTGGGCTCGTCGCGCAGCTGGCGAGCTGGAACGCAAGCGGGCTGAGATCAACGAACTCAACGTGTTCCCGGTGCCCGACGGCGATACGGGCTCCAACATGGCGCACACCATGGCCGCGGCGGTGGAGGAAGCATCCGCACTCCCCGCAGAAGCGGGCCTGGCCGACGTCGCCGAAGCACTGGCCGTCGGTGCTGTTCGCGGCGCGCGCGGCAACTCCGGCGTGGTGCTATCCCAGGTGCTCCGCGGGTTCGCTCAGGCCGCCCACTACGGCGAGTCTGAAGGGGAGATGCTCGCCATAGCCCTGACCAACGCAGTCGGTTTTGTGGACCGCGCGATTGCAGATCCGGTCGAGGGCACCATCATCTCCGTGCTGCGCGCCGCAGCCGACGCTGCGCGGGGTGCCGTCGGGAGCCGCGTGGGCAGCGTCGCCGCGGCCGCGACGCAAGCTGCGCGCGAGGCATTGGAGATGACGCGGACACAGCTGCCAGCGTTGCGCGAGGCAGGCGTCGTGGACGCGGGTGGCGCAGGTCTCCTCGCGGTACTGGAGACGTTGACGGACGGGCAACCGGGGGAGAGGGAACCGAAGGACGTCGATTGGCATGGTGCCGAAAGCCACGGCACGGAGGCCGAACTGGAAGTGATGTTTGACTTCCGCGGCGACCTCGACGCACTCCAAGGACGGCTCGAAGACATGGGCGACAGCCTGATCATCGCGCGCATCAGCGATACCGACGGCAGAGTGCACATCCACTCCCGCGAAGCCGGAAACGTTATCGAGGAAGCCTTCGCCTCCGGCGCGGTGTCGCACCTCCGCTTAGAAGTCCTGCCGAGCCTGCTACCGGCAGGCCAACCCGAGCGGCTCATCATCGCAGTCACACCCCCCGGCTCCGTAACCTCGCTTTACGCCGCGTCTGGCGCAGTCACTGTCGCGCCGGGCCGGAATGTGGCCGCCACGATGCTCGACGCGATTACCCGCTCCGGCAGCGATGAGGTCATTGTGCTGCCCAACGGCCAGCTGAGCAACGCCGAGCTGGCCGAAGTGGAGCACGCTGTCCGCGCTGTCGAACAAACCATCACCATCTTGCCCACGGTGCGGCTGGTTTCCGGGATCGCGGCGCTGTCCGTCCACGATCCCGCGCAGCCGCTAGCCACAGCGGCATTCACCATGTCTGAGGCGGCCGGGGAGATGCGCACCGCGTTGGCGTTTCGGGCGCAAAAGGGAGCGCTCACACTCAGCGGCGCCGTGGCGAAGGGAGATGTGGTGGTCACCTCCCGCGGCGAGCACATGCTGGTGGCGGACGAGCCGATGGAAGCTGTTGAGCGCGCCTGCCGCCGTCTATTAGAGCACGGTGGCGAGCAGGTGAGCATCCTCTTCGATCCCGGCGAGCTGCAGGCGGACCAGCTCGAAAATCTTGCGGAGAGGCTGGGTGTCGACGTCATGGTTTATCCTGCGGACGGACTGCAAGCCTGCGCGGAGATTGGGGTGGAGTAAATGCTGGGGTTCGAGGACACTCGTCCGCTCAACCTGGTCATTCCGCTGAAACAGGACAAGGCGATAGGCAAGCACCTCGACATCCACACCTGCGGCGAACTGCTGCGCCACTACCCGCGCCGCTACCTCCACTACGGCACCGGTGCCGACCTGTCTGGGGTGAAACCGGGAGACACGCTGAACATCGTTGGAACCGTCACCGCCACCGAGCAGTTTTACACGAATAAACAGCCAAAACGGCCGATTTACAAGGTCTACGTTGACGACGGCCGCCAAGTGTTTCAGGCCACCTTCTTCGGCTCCCACTACGCCCAGCGTGTGCTCAAAGAGGGGCGCCGGGTGATGTTCACCGGCAAGTACGACGTCTTCCGCAACCAGCCGCAGCTTTCACACCCTGATTTCGTGCTCCTCGACGGGCCCACGGAAGCCACCGGCTCCCTCAAACAGCTGGGTCACTTCGGCGACATCGAGCAGATCATGAGCGGGCGGGAATGGTTGCCCATCTACCCGGCGGTGAAAAATGTGAGCACCTGGACCATCATGGGCGCGGTGCACGCGGTGCTGAAAACGCTGCCGCCTATCGACGAGCCTTTGGGGTTCACCCCCATCGGCTTTTTGCCGTTGAACTCTGCCATCCATCAGATCCACGAGCCCGGCCCGGAGGGGCCCTCGCGTGCTCTGCAGCGGTTGAAGTACGACGAAGCGCTCTCGGTGGCGCTAGCGATGGGCGTGCGCCGGGCGGATGCGGAAGCACGTTCGGCACCAGCCCTCCCGCGGGTAGTCGGCCGAGACCAGGACCTGTTAGTGCAGCGCTTGCCGTTCCCGCTCACATCGGGCCAGGACGAGGTCGTCGCGGAGATCACCCGAGACATGTCGCAGACTGTGCCCATGAGCCGGCTGCTCCAGGGGGAGGTGGGCTCCGGTAAGACGATCGTGGCGCTGATTGCCATGCTGCAGGCGGTGGACAACGGCGCGCAGTGCGCGTTCCTCGCTCCCACTGAGGTGCTGGTGCTGCAGCACGCCCGGTCTATGACCCGGGTGCTGATGAACGCAGGACTGCCTACCCGCGTCGTGGCGCTCACCGGATCTATGACCGTGGCGCAGAAACAAGACGCGCTGCTCAAGATCGTCTCCGGCGAGGCCGACATCGTTGTGGGCACCCATGCGCTTATCCAAGATGGCGTGGAGTTTTTCCGCCTCGGGCTGGTGGTGGTGGATGAACAACACCGCTTCGGCGTGGAGCAGCGCGACGCCTTACGCGCCAAGGCGGGGGAGACCACCCCCCACTTGCTGGTGATGACGGCAACCCCGATCCCGCGCACGATCGCGATGACCGTCTTCGGCGACCTCGCGGTCTCCACCCTGCGCGAGTTGCCGGGTGGGCGCAAACCCATCCAGTCCGCCGTGGTGCCGGAGTTCAAGCCGCGCTGGGTGGCGCGTGCGTGGGAGAAGATCCGGGAGGAGGTCGCCGCCGGCCACCAGGCCTACGTGGTGTGCCCGCGCATCGAGGGCGAGGGTGGCGTGCTCGAAGTGTTCGCTGAGCTGTCCGCCACCGAGTTCGCGGGCCTCAACGTGGCTGTGCTGCATGGGCGCATGAAGGGTGAGGAGAAGGACGGCGTGATGGCGGACTTCGCTGCTGGCGGGGTGGACGTGCTTATCGCCACCACCGTGATCGAGGTGGGCGTCGACGTGCCAAACACCACCGTGATGATGGTGCGCGAGTCCGAGCACTTCGGTGTGTCCCAGCTGCACCAGCTGCGCGGTCGTGTGGGCCGCGGCGGCAACCAGTCGCTGTGCCTGTTCCACACGTTGGCGGAAGAGAATTCCCCGTCTTTCGAGCGCGTGTCCCAGGTCGCTGCCACCACCGATGGCTTTGCTCTGGCGGAACTGGATCTGCTGAACAGGCGCGAAGGTGACGTACTCGGCACCGAACAGTCGGGCCAGCACCGCACGCTGAAGCTGCTGAACCTCGTAGAGGATTACGAGCTGGTCCGGCGCGCCTACGACGACGCCGAGCGACTGGTCACCGACAACCTGGAATACGCCCGCGCGGCCACCGCGCACTTTGTCGCTGAAGACTTCGAGTATTTGGATAAGAGCTAGCGCGTTAAAGTTGTCCGCATGAACCGCATCATTTCCGGCGAAGCCAGAGGCCGCAAGATCAAGGTGCCGCCAGAGGGCACGCGACCCACTTCGGACCGAGCCCGCGAGGGACTGTTTTCCTCCCTCCAGGTCCGCTTCGGGTTCGTGGACATGAATGTGCTCGACCTTTTCGCGGGCTCTGGGGCGCTCGGACTCGAGGCGGCCTCTCGCGGTGCTGCGGAGGTGGTGCTGGTGGAAAACAATCCCGAAGCCGTGCGGGTCATTGAATACAACGCTAGCGTGGTCGGCCATCCCAACACGCGAGTTGAGCCGGTTAAGGCGTCGACCTACCTGGCCCGGGCCCCGCGCAAGCACTTCGACATGGTTCTCGCTGATCCGCCGTACGAGCTTATCGACGAAGCCGTTACCGAGATGGTCGAGGCGCTCAAGCCCACGCTTCGCGACGGCGCTGTGGTTGTTGTCGAACGCCACCGTGAAAGCCCCGAAACGGCATGGCCTGCAGAGTTCACCCCGACCGGCCAGAAGCTGAAGAAGCGTCTGTACGGCATCGCGCGTATGGACATGGCCGTCTACGCGGACCCCGAAGCAGAGGTGGAGGACTAGATGACTACTGCAGTGTGCCCCGGTTCGTTTGATCCGATCACGAACGGCCATCTTGATATTGTCACCCGCGCCTCACGTCACTTCGATGAGGTTGTGGTGCTAGTGACCGGCAACCCGACGAAGACTTCAGGGTTGTTCACCGTCGAGGAACGTGTGGAGCTGATCCGCGAGGCCACCGGCCACCTGCCCGGTGTGCGCGTGGATAGCTGGGGCGGGCTGCTGGTGGACTACACCTCCGCCCACCACATCACTGCCCTGGTCAAGGGACTGCGCTCCTCGCTGGACTACGAGTACGAGCTGCCGATGGCGCAGATGAACCGCCGTCTCACCGGCGTGGATACGTACTTCTTACTCACCGACGAAAAATACGGATACATTTCCTCGTCGCTGACCAAAGAGGTGGCAAAGTACGGCGGGGACGTCACCGGCTTGGTCCCGGACACCGTCCGCGAGGCGATGCTGGAAAAGTACCGGTAGCGCCGTCTGGATCAGCGCTGGGCACCGCACTGTTCTGGCGGCGCCTTTCTTCCTGCTAGAACAGGGTGGACACGAACGCCTTAGTGCGTTCGTGCTGCGGGTTGTCGAGTACTTCTTCAGGGGTGCCGTACTCGATGATCTGGCCGCCGTCCATAAACGCGACCTTGTCCGCCACCTCGCGGGCGAAAGCCAGCTCATGGGTGACCACCAGCATGGTCATGCCCTGCTCTGCCAGTTCACGCATCACGCGTAGCACTTCGCCGACGAGCTCGGGGTCGAGGGCCGAGGTCGGTTCGTCGAAAAGCATGAGCTTCGGATCCATCGCAACGGCGCGCGCGATGGCGACGCGCTGCTGCTGGCCGCCGGAAAGCTGAATGGGGTACGCATCCGCTTTGGAGCCGAGGCCGACCATCTCGAGCAGCTCCATCGCACGAGCACGGGCTTGCTCCACCGGCTCGCCTTTCACGTGGACGGGAGCCTCGATGATGTTGTCCATCACAGTGCGGTGTCCGAAAAGGTTGAAGTTCTGGAACACCATGCCGATGTCGCGGCGCTGTTTCGCGGCATCTTTCTCGCTCATCTCGTGCAGCACGCCGTCGCGCTCCTTGTAGCCGATCAGCTCGCCGTCCACGTACAGTCGGCCCGCGTTCACCTTCTCAAGGTGGTTCACGCAGCGCAACAGCGTCGATTTGCCGGAGCCGGAGGGGCCGATCAGGCACGCGACCTCGCCGGGGTAGACCTCCATGTCGATGCCTTTGAGCACGTCGAGGTTGCCGAAGGATTTCCACACGTCCACGGCTTGGATCATTGGCGTTTGCTTGATGGTCATTAGCGCTGCCCCTTCTTCTGCGGGTCTTCGACGATCTCAACGTTGTTGGGAATGGTGCCCTCGGCGTCCGCAAGGCTTGCCAGCTGGCGGGCGGTGAGCTGGCGGGTGGCGCCACGGTCGAAGTAGCGCTCCAAGTAGTGCTGGGCGACCATGAGTACCGAGGTGATCACCAGGTACCACGTTGCGGCTACGAGCAGCAGTGGCACCGGCTCAAACAGCGCTGCGGCGATGTCCATGGAGCGGCCGTAGAGCTCGAGGGAGTAGGGGACTGCCACGACGAGGGATGAGGTCTTCAGCAGCGAGATGAACTCGTTGCCGGTCGGCGGGATGATGATGCGCATGGCCTGCGGCAGCACCGTCCTGCGCATGGTTTGGCCCCAGCTCATGCCGAGTGCCTTGGACGCCTCTACCTGTCCCTCCGGTACGGCAGAAACGCCGGAGCGGACAATTTCAGCCATGTACGCGGCCTCGTTCAGCCCCAAGCCCACCACGGCGAGTGCGAAGGCGGAGGACGTGAACGGGTCGAGCGGAATCTCGGTGAAGCCGAGGTTGATCGTGTCGTAGATCGCTCCCACGAGCCCCCAGAACATCAGCTGCACGTACACCGGCGTTCCTCGGAAGACCCAAAGAAACACCCAAGAGACGGTCTTGAACACCGGGTTCGGGCTCATGCGCATCACGGCGAGCAGCACGCCGCCCACGACGCCAAAAACCATGGCGAGAACAGTGATGGCGATCGTGTGCAGCGCCGCGGTGGCTATCCGGCTATCCAGGAGGTAGGTGAAGTAGGTGTCCCACCCGTAGGCGTCGTTGCGCGCGGCACCGATGATGAACCACACCACGAGCGCGACGAGCACCGCCGCAAGCGCCCAGCGTCCGGGGTGGCGCAGGGGTTTCGCCTCAATGCGCTCGGGACGGGTGCGCTCGCCCTGCTGCGCGTTTTTAGCGGCATATTCGGAATAGGGGGTGCTCATGCTCACTGTCCTCCCAAGGGTTGTTCGTTGATCAAGGCGCGGTCGAGTAAGCCCGTGTCGATGTTCCATTGGTCAAGAATGCGCGCATATTCGCCGTTCTCGATGAGGTGCTGCATCGCCGCGGCCATGGCGGGCGCAAGCGGCGAGCCTTTCGGCACGGCGAAACCGTAGGGTGCGGCGTCAAACATCTCGTCGATCATCTCCAGCTCGCCGTCGGAGCGCTCTACAGCCCACGCAGAGACGGGGGAGTCCGCGCTGTACGCGTCTGCGCGCCCCACCAGCGCGGCAAGGGCGGCGTTATCGGCGGTGTCGAACGCGAGCACGGTGATCGGTTCTTTGCCCGCTGCCTCGCAGGCTTCAGATTTGGGGCGCACGTCGTCAGTGTCGGAGACCGTGGTGCGCTGGACCGACACGGTCAGGCCGCAGGCGTCGTTGGGGTCCACATCGTTGCCCGGCTGCGCGGCCCACTGCACGCCGGCGTAGAGGAAATTGACAAAGTCGTAGGACTGGCGGCGCTCCTCGTTGTCCGTGAACCCGGACGCGCCGGCATCCAAACTGCCCGCGGATACAGCGGGCAGGATCATGGCGAAGTCCATGTCCTCGGCTTGAAAATCCAGCCCCATGACGCCGGCGACGGCGCGGGCGAGGTCCATCTCTACCCCTATGATCTGGCCGTGTGAATCTTTGAACTCGAACGGGGCGAACGGCGGGTTGGTGCCAACGTTGAGCACGCCGTCCGCGGCGATCTCGGGTGGCACCATGGCCGCGATTTCAGGCACAGCGTCGGGGACGATCGGTTCCCAGCCGTCCGGGTTGCCGCCCTCCTCGTTGGTTACGCAACCCGCGAGCAGCGTCGTCGCGGCCAAGCACGCGGCGACGCGCAGGGAGGTGGTGTGTTGCATACCGGCTCCAATACACGATGAATATTTACAATGCATCGTATATTACACCGGGGGTGCAAATGCGTAACGACGGCCCAAGGGCACCCCTGTGGCCGTCGATACGCAAACGATTCGGCTACTGCTGCACCATGCGAATACCGCGCATAACCAGCTCAATCAGCGAGCCGATTACCAGCACACCCAGGAAAACAGGGATGAGCACCGAGGTGGCCTGGCTGGAACCCGCAGAAGACTGCGCGAAATCCCCAGTAAACAAGCCAGATGACATCATCGCCGAGCCCTGAGCCTCCTGCTTCCACAGCTCCACAGGGTTTGCGGTGTCCGGGACGGAGGAGTTGCGCGCCCACGCCTGGACGAAATCCTTGCCCTCACCTTCCTCCATGCCATCGGTCCACTCGAGGAACATGTCGGAAGAAGAGATCTCCTTCAGCGGGTTCTTCTCCGGGTCGATGTAGAGCGGGTCGTTTTCCGGATCACGGTCAAGCCACTCCAGGCTCTCAGCAGGGTCCCCAGGCTTCCTGGGGGTGTTGTCCGTCGTGGCAGCACCCTTATCGTTGCTGCTGGAGGAGTTTTCCTGCGCCGAGAGCTTCCCGAAAGCGTCGGCAGTGGTCTCCAACGACGCTGCGAGATCGCCCGCTTGGTCGTTGCCTACTTGGTTACGGGTTGGCTCACTCTGGGCTGGCTCTGCAGCCGAGGATGGAACCTGGAGGCCTGCGAGGACGAGTGCTCCGGCGGTAACGCCGGCGATGAGAGACTTGCGCATGGGCCGTATCTTATCCAATCCGTGAATATTGGCGAAGTGGTTAGGAAGTCTTGACACAATGTTGTATTTAGACAACAATTTGCCCTATGCCCCTAAAAAAGTCTGCAACTGAGCCCATTTTCAACCGGGTGAGACTGCTGCGGGTTGAAAGGGACATGTCGCGACAGCAACTCGCTGACGCGGTTGATGTCAATGTGCAAACGATCGGCGCCTTGGAGCGCGGCGACCACAACCCGAGCCTGAGTCTCGCGTTTCGGGTGTGCGAGGTGTTCAACCTCCCAGTGGAAGCGGTCTTCTCCAGAACCGAGTTCAGCCCAATGTCGACCGAGATGTACCGGAAGGACACGAAATGACCACCTCCTCGATCCCTGGAACAGTCTCCCAGCGCAAACGTGCGATGCGGATAGGCGACGGTGCGGTCGCCGCCCTCGTAATGGCGGCTGCGCTGCACTTCCCAGCGCAAGGCGTGTCGAACCTGCTGTGGATGCTCGGCAGCCTTGCGGCAGCGCTCGGCATCTACGCACTGAGGAAGTCGATCGGCCACTCCGATCTTCCGGAGGCGGAGCTTGACGAGTACGAGCTGAAGCGTCATCTCGAGGCCCGGGAGGACGGATTGCGCTGGTCGCTCGGCCTTTCGCTGGCGACGTTCGTCCTCAGCGGGGTGGTGGCGTTTGCGACGCGTTTCTGGGTGGAACCAGATGGGCTTTCCGTCGCACTCTTCTTCGCGAAGGTCGTTTACTGCCAGATGATCTGGGTGCCGTTCATTGTGGCGCGTTCCCTCGCGGGGAAAATCAACCGCGACGAGCTCATCGCCCGCGATTGAGTGCACCGCCGAACGTCCGGTCAGCGTCTCCCGAAAGTTTTCTGAAACCCCCGTAATGGTTTGTGCCCCAGGTGAGACTCGAACTCACACTGGACGGGTTTTGAATCCGTTGCCTCTGCCAATTGGGCTACTGGGGCGTCGGGCGAAAGTGTATCCCAGCGCAGTCCCGGCTGCGAAATCCCCTAGCAAATGCGCGACTCAGGGCGTGTCGGGGCGGCCGCTAGACTGGCCAACCGTGAGCACTACACCCGAGAACCAGAAGCGATTGCTGCTTATCGACGGCCACTCGATGGCCTTCCGCGCTTTCTACGCGCTGCCTGCGGAGAACTTCTCCACTTCAGGAGGCCAGCACACGAACGCGGTCTACGGGTTCCTCTCCATGTTTGCCAACATCGTGGCGGATGAGCAGCCGACGCACGCTGCCGTGGCCTTCGATGTGGGGCGGAAGACGTTCCGTACGGAGCGCTTCCCGGAGTACAAGGCGCAGCGCGAATCGGCCCCGCCGGAATTTAAGGGCCAGGTTCCGATCATCGAGGACGTGCTGGGGGATCTTGGCATAACCACGCTGAGCAAGGAGAACTTCGAGGCGGATGACATTGTTGCCACGCTGGTCACTCAGGCGCGTGCTGAGGGTGATTTCGAGATCGTCTTGGTCAGCGGCGACCGTGACTACATCCAGCTCGTGGACGAGAACACGACGCTGCTGTACCCGACGCGCGGTGTATCCACCATCACCCGTTTCACCCCGGAAGAGGTAGAGAACAAGTATGGCCTCACTCCACTGCAGTACCCGGATTTCGCGGCGCTGCGCGGGGACCCGTCGGACAACCTGCCAAGCATCCCCAAAGTGGGAGAGAAGACAGCCACGAAATGGATTTCGCAGTACGGCACCCTCGACGGCCTCATTGAGCACGCCGACGAGCTCAAGGGCATGGCCGCGAACAATTTCCGGGAGCGCATCGAGCAGGTCAGGCTCAACCGCGAGCTCACGCAGATGGTCACGGACGTGGAGCTACCGGTCGCGCCGCGTGATCTCGAGCTCAAACCGGCGGATGTCACCAAGGTTGCCTCACGCTTCGACGACCTGGAGTTCGGCGTCAATCTCCGCGAGCGCGTTCTCGCTGCGGTGCCTACCGAAGGTGCCGCGCCCGAGTCCGAGGTGGTCGAACTCGAGGACATCACGCTTGATGACGAACCTTTGGACACCTGGCTCAAGGAGCGGGCAGCTGACGGCCTGGCTGTCTACATCACCGGCAGCGCCACGCCGGGGCAGGGTGATGTGGTGGCGCTGGCGATCGTCGATAAGCAGAGGCACGCGGTGAGCAAGCTGGCGGCGGACCTGAGCGCCGACGAAGACGCGGCGCTGAAGCGCTGGCTCGAGTCCGACGCGCCGAAGTTCATGCACGAAGCGAAGGCCGCGTACCACATGCTGCGCGGTCGGGGCATAAAGCTGCGCGGCATTGCGCACGACACCGCTATTGCCGCGTACCTGTTGCGCCCGGGCCAGCGGACGTACGCCCTGGAGGACATTTACCAACGCCACCTGCAGCGGCAGCTTAGCGTCGGGTCTGATCAAATGAGCCTGCTCGGCGACACTGCGGACGCGGACGCGGCGGCCGCCATCCTCGAGCTTTCTGCCGAGTTGGCGAAAGAGCTGCGGGAGATGTCCTCCTACGAGCTGTACGCCGACCTGGAGCTTCCGCTGGTGACGGTGCTGGCGGACATGGAACACACCGGTATCGCCGTGGATGTGGACGTCCTGGAGAATCAGCGTAAGGAGTTCACGCTCAAGGTGGAGCAGATCGAGCAGGAGGCGCGCCAGCTTGTGGACGAGCCGTCGTTGAACCTCTCCAGCCCGAAGCAGCTGTCCACGGTGCTCTTCGACAAACTGGAGCTGCCGAAGACGAAGAAGACAAAAACCGGTTACTCCACGGCCGCCGGTGAGATCGAGGCGTTGGCGGAAAAGCACCCGCACCCGTTTCTGGATCACCTGCTTGCGCACCGTGAAATTCAGAAGCTGAAGTCCACCATCGAGGGGCTTATCAAGACCGTGCAGCCGGACGGCCGCATCCACACCACGTTTAACCAGACCGTCGCGTCCACCGGGCGGTTGAGCTCTGCGGAGCCGAACCTGCAGAACATTCCTGTCCGCACCGAGGCGGGTCGCACGATCCGCTCCGCGTTTGTCGTTGGGCAGGGCTACGAGTGCCTGCTCACAGCGGATTACTCGCAGATTGAGATGCGCGTCATGGCACACCTGAGCCAGGATGAGGGATTGATTGAGGCGTACCGGGCAGGGGAGGACCTGCACAACTTCGTCGGCTCCCGCGTGTTCGATGTGCCCATTGATCAGGTCACCCCGGAGCTGCGTCGCCGCGTGAAGGCGATGTCGTATGGCCTCGTCTACGGCCTCTCCGCGTACGGCTTATCCAACCAGCTCTCCATTTCCGCCGGCGAGGCGAAAGACATTATGGAAAGCTACTTTGAGCGGTTCGGCGGTGTGAAGCGCTATCTGGACGAGGTTGTGGAACAAGCGCGCCGAGACGGCTACACCTCCACCTTGTTCGGGCGCCGGCGATACCTACCGGAACTGACCAGCGACAACCGCGTGGCGAGGGAGAACGCCGAGCGCGCGGCGTTGAACGCTCCCATTCAGGGAACCGCGGCCGACATCATTAAGGTGGCGATGCTGCGGGTGGATGCCGCCTTGGCCGATAAGCAATCCCGGGTTCTGCTGCAGGTCCACGACGAGCTTGTTGTGGAAGTAGCGCCGGGGGAGTTGGACCAGGTGCGCGACATCGTGGAGCGGGAGATGGACGAGGCGATCGACTTGCTTGTTCCGCTCGAAGTCTCCGCTGGCACCGGCGGTAACTGGGACGAGGCCGCCCACTAGCGCGCGACGTCTCAGGCGGTGAGCAGAGGCGGGTAGGAACACAGTGAAAGTGTTCCTACCCGCCTTGCCCCACGGCACCCTCCCCAGTTGCCGTGCCCCCAGTTGGGGCCTCCCCCAGCAGCCCCGTCACTATTTAGTTGTCTACCTCCCCTTGGGGGAAGGGGCCGCCAGGGGTGCGCGGGACCCAGCTGAGGCTTAGATTTCACCCCTGGCCAGGTCGTCCCCCGAAAGCCATGTGTTACCTTACCGATGGTTAAGGACTCGCTCAACGAATGCACAGTAAAAGTTCAGGGGCGCCGTTTTAGACATCCGAGACGCGCGCATAGTTGGACGCGTGACCAGCTACGAAACGAGGCCAGTTACCAGCAGTTCACCTGCTGGTAACTGGCCATTTCACCCCCAACGCGTCCCCCCGGTCCGCTAGAGCAGATCGTTGAGCGAGCGCTTCTGATCTTTTTCGTCAGCGTCGTCGACTTCATCCTGCAGTGCATCCTTGAACTCTTCGTCCTCCAGGTTGGAGTCGCTCGCAAGTTCGTCGACATCGCTCTCACCCTCCACGGCCTCGGCGCGTCGCTCACCTTCTTCCTTTAGCTCGCTCCTGTGGCGGAGGTACATCACGGTCATTACCGCCATGACGAACAGCCCGAGGTAACCCAGGATGGGGTAGAGGCTGCTTACCAGCGGCTGGAAACCTGCAAATGACAATCCAAAGCCCACTACGCAGGCGATGGCGTAGACGGGGTAGAAGCGCTCCGGCTTCTTGCGGGTGAGGCGCTTCGCCAGTGCGTAGAACATGCCCAAGCACGTATTGAAGACCATGAGGAAGATGACCCAGGTCATCACCAAGCCAAGTACGGGGTCGACGTTTTCGATCACGGAGAGCAGCGGCATGTCGTCGCCGTTGACGGATTCGACTTGAAGGAGCAGAGACGCCACCAGGAGAGCCAGCATGACTGCGTAAATCACACCGCCCAGGACGCCTCCGATGCGCGAACTCTTCGTGTCGAACTCGTCGCCGGCCATCACCAACGCCATGGAGACGCCGCAAAGTGCGTTTAGGCCGGTGTGGTTGAGCGCGCCCAGCCACCAGTACGGAGTGCCGTCGGCGCGGCTGACCTCATGTTGCGCGTAATCGTTTACCTCGGTCCAGCTCACATCCACCTGGGTGAAGGAATAGATGGAGCCGATGAGCACAAACACCACGAGTAGCGGGGTGGCCCATCCGATAACGGAAGAGACCTTGTCAACGTCGAATCGCCCGACAATAAGCATGAGGGCCAGCATGGCAACAGCACCGACCCAAACTTGCCACCCGAATGCCTGATTGAGGTTGGACCCGGCACCGGCGAACATGACAAATCCGACTGAAAACATACAGGCCACCGCGGACCAGTCCATGATGAACGCGGCGGGTTTGGACGTGACGTTGTAGAACACTTCATTATGCTCACTGGCGAGGAAGTATGAGCCGAACGACATGAACGCCGTCGCGGCGAACAGCATTGTCACGCTGGCGAGGATGACGCCGTAAAACCCGTTCGTCCCGTAGGCAACGAAGTATTGCAGCGCCTCCATGCCAGAGGCGAAACCGGCACCGACAACGATGCCTACAAAAGAGGCAGCGACTGCGAGGCTGCGTTTGAACATAAAAATTTCTCCGAAAAATCGATTAATGGTGATCTGTATCGGCCGTACTTTATGGTAGCTGCCGCCTCGTGAGGGCGGTGCGTGCGCGCGATCTGACAATCTGGACGAGCGTTCTGGTATTCCACCGCAGGTCAGGGACTTATCATTGGAAGCTAATGTCAAATCGTGCGTAAACGGCGCGGGCAGGCTACCCAACTAGCAGGCCCGCCGTCCGGGTGGCATCCCAAAGCCGCCCCTTTTATTTGCTCTAGCTGGGCAAAGTGTTTAAGCTTGCTCGGGCGTGTCTATGCGCGAGGGTGGTGCCCACCGTAATAGGAGGGTGCGGTGACCAGCTCGGCGCGAGATCGGCGGACGCGAACCCCATCATCTGGCGTGGTGTTTACTCTGCTGAGAGAGACGCCTCTGTCCAATCACGATCTCCTATTTTTTCGGAGCACATACTACTTATGCGCACTTCCAACGCACCCCAGGTTGCCATCAACGACATCGGTGGCCCTGAGGAATTTCTCGCCGCAGTAGACAAGTCCATCAAGTACTTCAACGATGGCGACATTGTCACCGGCACCGTGGTCAAGGTCGACCACGACGAGGTCCTGCTCGACATCGGTTACAAAACCGAGGGCGTCATCCTCACCCGCGAGCTGTCCATCAAGCACGACGTTGACCCGGAAGACGTGGTCGAGGTCGGCGATGAGATTGATGCGCTTGTCCTGACCAAGGAGGACAAGGAAGGCCGCCTGATGCTGTCCAAGAAGCGTGCGCAGTACGAGCGCGCGTGGGGCACCATCGAGGAGCTGCAGGCCAACGACCAGCCGGTTACCGGTACGGTCATCGAGGTCGTCAAGGGCGGCCTCATCCTCGACATCGGTCTGCGCGGCTTCCTGCCGGCATCGCTGGTCGAGATGCGCCGCGTGCGCGACCTGGATCCGTACATCGGCCAGGAGCTCGAGGCGAAGATCATCGAGCTGGACAAGCATCGTAACAACGTGGTCCTGTCCCGCCGCGCTTACCTGGAGGAGACCCAGTCTGCGGTCCGCTCCGACTTCCTGCACCAGCTGCAGAAGGGCCAGGTCCGCAAGGGTGTCGTGTCCTCCATCGTCAACTTCGGTGCGTTCGTTGATCTCGGCGGCGTTGACGGCCTCGTGCACGTCTCTGAGCTGTCGTGGAAGCACATCGACCACCCGTCCGAGGTTGTCGCAGTTGGCGACGAGGTCACCGTCGAGGTGCTCGACGTCGACCTGGACCGCGAGCGTGTTTCCCTGTCGCTGAAGGCGACCCAGGAGGATCCGTGGCGCGTGTTCGCCCGCACCCACGCTGTGGGCCAGATCGTCCCGGGCAAGGTCACCAAGCTCGTTCCGTTCGGCGCGTTCGTTCGCGTGGAGGAGGGCATCGAGGGCCTCGTTCACATCTCCGAGCTGGCTCAGCGCCACGTGGAGGTTCCGGACCAGGTTGTGGGCGTCGGCGAAGAGGTCATGGTCAAGGTCATCGACATCGACCTGGACCGTCGCCGTATCTCCCTGTCCCTCAAGCAGGCCGACGAGGATTACGTCGAGGAGTTCGACCCGTCCCGCTACGGCATGGCCGACTCCTACGACGAGCAGGGCAACTACATCTTCCCGGAGGGCTTCGACCCGGAGACCAACGAGTGGATGGAAGGCTACGACGAGGCTCGCCAGGAGTGGGAGGCACGCTACGCCGAGGCAGAGCGTCGCCACCAGGCCCACACTGCTCAGATCGAGCGCCACCGCGCTGCAGCCGCCGAGGCGGCGGAGCAGGAGGGCGAGCAGGCTAACTACTCCTCTGAGTCTGCAGCTGCAGCTCCGGCGGCTGACCAGGCTGAGGAGAACATCGGCTCGCTGGCTTCCGACGAGCAGCTTGCCGCTCTGCGCGACAAGCTCGCCGGC
Source organism: Corynebacterium wankanglinii (assembly GCF_013601005.1). Classification (NCBI taxonomy): domain Bacteria; kingdom Bacillati; phylum Actinomycetota; class Actinomycetes; order Mycobacteriales; family Corynebacteriaceae; genus Corynebacterium; species Corynebacterium wankanglinii. Next base: position 41,587 of record NZ_JABFED010000008.1, on the reverse strand, counting down.
AACTAGTCGCAGCTAGCGTAGCGACGTCACGTCCCGCCCCCACCGCACCGGTGGAGGTGGGGCGTTTTGCTATCTTCGGGCCCATGAAGAAAGTGGGCCTAACAGGCGGCATCGGCAGCGGCAAATCGACGGTAGCGCGGATGCTCGCCGACGAAGGTTTCGTCGTGGTGGACGCGGACCAAATCGCGCGGGAAATAATGGAGCCAGGCTCGCCCGTTTTAGAGGAGGTGGCGGAGGTCTTCGGTGCCGACCTCATCGGTGAGGACGGTCAGCTTGACCGTGCGGAGCTGGCGCGCCGCGCCTTTGCCTCAAAGGAATCCACCGAGCGACTGAACGGGATCACGCATCCTGCCATCCGCGCGGAATCCGAGCGCCGGTTTGCGGCGGCCGAGCAGGCGGGGGAGCAGGCCGTGATATACGACATGCCGCTTTTAGTGGACCTCGGTTTGCACACGACGATGGATCTCACCGTTGTGGTTGGTGTGGATGTGGATGAGAGGGTCCGAAGGCTCGTCGATAAGCGTGGGCTCGATGTAGCGGACGCGCGGGCGCGGGTGGCGCAACAGGTGGACGACTCGACGCGCCTTGCGGCAGCGGACGTCGTGATCGACAACAACGGGCCGCTCGATGCACTCGCACCACAGGTCGCGGCGCTAGTTGAGAAAATCAAAGATTTGTAAGTTATACCGGCGAAATTTACCGGTGTGACACGTTCCATTTACTTTGTGCGCCTACGTTGCTCTGGCATGGGTACGTGGAACACGGGGCCGTTCGATAACGACTCTGCAAATGACGCTGTGGCTGCGCTGGTCAACGGCACGTTCCGCATGGATCAATTCCGCTTTGAGTGCGGTCTCGGTGCGCTGGGCACGGATGAGGCGGAGTCCGTTATTGCCCTAGCCGCGGTGCTGAACGGCCACATGCCTGAGGGGTACGCGGGCGAGGTGGTTGAGTACCCGTTCACCATGGACGACAAGCGGTGGATCCGCCGGCGCGCGCAGGCCGCGGTGCGCCCAGGAGGTTCCGCGTTGTACTCGATGTGGGAGGAAGCGGGCGAGCTGGACGAATGGCTCGCCGCCGCCCGGAGATACGCCGTTTAGGATTCAGCGGAGAGTTCCCCGCAGAACCGCCAGAGCAACGCACCGGCCTCGGTGAGGTTGGCGGTGAACTCGTTCGGCCGCTCCGCGGTGAACGCGTTGAACGACACGCAGAATTCGCCGTCGTCCGTCAGCGGGGTGTAGGCGATGCCGAAGCCCTCTGGCACCGACGGCGCAAAGCAATAGCGCACCACTTGGTCCGCACCGCCGATCGAGGTGGTGGACAAGAAGTCGCGGCGCGCCGCGGTCGCGAGGGGATCGGTGAAAAACGGGTGCGAGTCGTCAATTGTCGCCATCATCTGGATGTGGCGGTCGAAGCCGTTGCCGGATTTACAGCGCTTGACCCACGCACGGTGGGCGTCGACGGCAGCTTCGAGGTCGGATTGCTGTGCTGACCCGGCGACGAGTTTGCGTGCGAACGAGACTGCTTCCGGCGTTGCGGCGCGGAGGCACTCTGTGCGTCCGGCACGGTATTCGCGCATGTCCACCGCCTCGTAAACGGCGCGAACCCTGCCGTAAGTCAGCTGCTGGGTGATCGTCATCGTGAGCTGCGCGGAGGCGTCGCGGCTGAACTTGAACGGCAGGTCTGCTGGAAGATCGTGCGGCACAGCGAGAATTTCAGTGTGGAGCTCCCCGGCCTGCTGCGCCACATCGGCGACGCCGGCCGCGATGCGCTCCGACAGATCTTCGCCGAAATTCCAGGCGAGCTCTTCGGGGCCGGCGGCCAAATCCACTCCAGCCGGGATCGTTGCGTTCTGCATGCGGGTTACCGCGGTAACAAGTGTGGCGCCGTCCTGACAGGAGTGTTCGACGTGCACCGCGGCCCATTCGTCAGCCAGGCTGAACTGGTAGCTCAGCGGCTTGTATACCCACGCTCCGCGAGGCAGGAACGTCAAGCGCTCGATGCGCTGGGCGTCGGTCTCCTGCGACCGCCCGTGCACGTCGATGAGGTCGACGGTGAACAGCATGTCGCGAAGCCGGTCGTAGACGGCCTCGTTTTCACCGCGCAACAGCAGCTCTGGCAGCAGCTCACCCAGCGCACCCGACCCGAGCAGCGACGGCGCATTGAAATCGAGCTCGCCGGTGCGGGCACCGGGCTCAGCATCGCGTTGGAGGACCGCTTCCAGCGCGGCGCGCAGCGATGCGGCAGATATTGGTGCGCCGGAATCGTCCGTGACCTTGAGCGCGAATAGGCGCCCGCTGAGGAAGATGCCGATTTCGCGGTTGGCGGCGCCCGCTGTCGAAGCGATGATCTCGTCTTCGCCGGGCCGCGGGTGGCGGAGTCCGCCTGCATAGACGAACCACTGGTTTTGCGTAATCCGGTTGCCGCGCGCATCCACGTTCTCCGGTAGGTCACCGGAGGCGGACTGCAAGTGCACAGCAATTGCGCGCTGAATACGTTCGACGACGCGGTCGAGGCCGGTTGCGCCCGTCGGCAGCGAGAGCTGGAAGCCAACGTTGGTTGTCAGCGGCAAAGGGCCGCGGGTGGTCAGATACGCAGAGTACCACTCGTCGGACAGCCAGTTCGTGCCCTGCGATTCGCGCTGCGCCGCGCGTGTTCGCAGCGCGTCGTCGAGACGCGGGCCCTGTTCTTCCGCGAAGTCCGCGGTGATCTCGTGTGCACGCTCAAGATCAGGGCCATCGAGCACCGCCTCGAGAGCGCGCTGGTAGCCCTCCAACGTGTTGTTGAGGTCTGGGACGGGCAGAGGCTTCAGGTCGCGGGTCTCTGGGTGCGGTGTAATCGGCACGTCGGCCGCCTTTCTTCAAGTAGGTGTTCGCTGCGTGAGATGAACGGCGCTAGAGCTCCGGGATGTTGGCGAGGAGCGCCTTGGTGTAGTCGTGCGTCGGATGCTCGAGCACCTCATCAACCGGCCCCTCGTCCACGATAAAGCCCTTGTTCAGCACCGCGATGCGTGTGGCCGTGTGCCGGGCAAGCGCGATGTTGTGGGTGACAAACAGCAGCGACAGGTCGCGCTCGGCCCGAAGATCCGCGAGCAGGCTCAAGATAGACGCCTGGACGGAGACGTCTAGAGCGGATGTGATCTCGTCGCAGACGAGCACATCCGGGGCGTTGACCAGTGCGCGTCCAATGGCGGCACGCTGGCGTTCGCCGCCCGAGAGATCGCCTGGCCGGCGGTCGTAAAAGCTCCGGTCGAGCTGCACAGCCTCAAGAATTTCCTCGACGGCTTTGCGCTGGTCGTGACGCGACAGCCTGCCCGACATGATCAACGGCACACTCAGCGATTCACCAATAGTGCGCCGAGGATTCAGCGAAGAAAACGGCGATTGGAAGATGTACTGGATGTACTGGCGCTGATCCAGCGAGCGTTTACGGCTGCTGTGCTCGAGCACCTCGCCGCGCAGGCGGACGTCGCCGGTGTAGCCGGGGTTGAGCCCAGCGATCGAGCGCGCCAGTGTTGTCTTGCCTGAGCCGGACTCACCGAGCAGGAGGATCGATTCGCCTTGCTCGAGCGTGAGGTCGATCCCGTGGAGCACAGTGTTGTCGCCGTAGGCCATCTTGAGTTCCCGCACTTCGAGCAGCGGGGCAGCGCTGCCGGGTTTCTCGGTGGCAACCGAGCTGGCCTGGCCGTGGCCAGTAATATTCTTGTGTCCCGGCAGGTCTGGGATGGCAGCGAGCAGCTTCTTGGTGTACGGGTGCTTCGGGTTGTAGAGCACACCGTTTGCAGGGCCCTCTTCCACGATGTCGCCGCGCAGCATCACCACAACCCGGTCCGCCAGCTCGGCGACGACTGCGAGGTCGTGGGTGATGTAGAGCGAGGCGATGTCGTTGTTGCGCGTCATCTCGCGCACCGTGTCCAAAACGTGAGCCTGCGTGGACACATCCAGGCCGGTCGTCGGCTCGTCGAGGATAAGCACGTCCGGCCGCATGGCGAACGCCATAGCGATGCCGACGCGCTGCTGCTGGCCTCCAGAGAGCTGGTGGGGCCAACGAGCGAGATATTCGTCGGTGTCCGGCAGGTCGACATCGCGCATTACTTCGCGCACGCGCGCGGTGCGGTCGCCGTCGTAGCCGTGGACGTCGAGCACCTCACGGATCTGCTCGCCAATGCGCATGGTCGGGTTGAGACTCAGCGCCGGATCTTGTGGCACGTAGGCGATGCGGCTGCCGCGCAACTCACGCAGCTCGTCTTTGCCCAAATTCAGCACGTCGTAATCGCTGCCGTTGGAGGAATGCAAGTGCACGGTGCCGTCAAAGAGCCGTAGCCCCGGACGAAGGTGCCCCATCGCGGCAAGGCCCGCGGTGGTTTTGCCGGAGCCGGACTCGCCGACGAGGCACACGATCTCACCGCGGCCGAGCTCGTAGTCCACTCCGTGGAGAATCTCTGCCCCTTCTATCGTGCCCAGACGCAGATTGCGCACACTGAGCACGGTATCGTCGGCCGCCGCGTATGTGCCGGGCTGCCCAGCGGATATCGAGGTCGTCATAATCCGATCGCCTTTCTGTCTACCCGTCGTGGCGGATGGGGTCGTGCTTCGGCTGAAGCTGGGGCTCTGCATCTCTGTCCTTGCCCCTCTTTGCCACAGTGGCGGTGGTTGCCGTGGCCCGTGCGGTGGCGTCGGCAAGCATGTTGGTGCCGATCGTGAGCACCGCGACGGCTGCGACCGGGAGCAGCACGCCCCACGGCTCGAGGGAAAGCGCGATGCGGTTTTCGTTGATCATCAGGCCCCAGTCCGCGGCCGGCGGCTGGATGCCCAGGCCGAGGAACGACAGTGACGCGATCGAACCGATCGAGTACGTCAAGCGCAGGCCTGCCTCCACCGCGAGTGGCCCGGTGATGTTCGGCGCGACTTCTTGGGTGAGGATTCGCCGGTGCGGCACGGAGTACATCTGGGCGGCGAGGATGTAGTCCTCGTTGGTCACGTCCAGCGTCGCAGCTCGGGCGACGCGGGCGATGCGGGGCGCGTGCGTCAGACCGATAACGAGCACGAGCACCGTGGCGGACGGCCCGAAGATCACGATCGCCAGCATGGCGAAAATGAGTTGCGGGAAGGCCAGCAGCACGTCGTTGAGCCGCATGAGCACGGCGTCGGTCTTGCCGCCTGCGTAACCGGCGATCATGCCGATGACGGTGCCAACGATCATGCCGAGAAGCGTCGCCAAAAACGCCGTGACAAGCAAGATGAGACCGCCGGCGACGAACCGGGAGAACACGGAGCGGCCGAGGTTGTCCGTGCCAAAAAGCCCGGTGTCTGTGAACGGCAGACCGATGAACTCGGTGGTGCTGTGGCCCGTAATCTGCTCCGCGAACAGATACCCCAACACGGTCAGCAGCACGACGGCCGACGTGAGGATGAGACCGACCTTGCCTTCCGTCTGTGCCCAAATGCGAGCCAGCAGTGGGTCAGGCTTGGATACGGAGGTCTTGAGCGCCGCATCGTGCTCAGGCTCCGCGTTACTCCCGGCTTCCTGGGGTTGGACTGGTGCGGACATCAGTTACTCCTCAATTTCGGGTTGGCTGCAAGGCTCACCAGGTCCGCCAACAGGTTCACTACGACGTACACCGCGGCGATAAGCAGCGAGACCGCCTGCACGACCTGCACATCGCGGTAGTTCACGGCGTCGATGAGCGCTACACCGAGACCGGGGTAGCGGAACAGGTACTCCACGACCACGATGCCGCCCGCCAGCCAGGCCAGCTGGATCGCCACCACTTGTGCGATCGGGCCGACGGCGTGCGGAAGCGCGTGGCGGAACACCACTCGTCGCTCCGGCACACCTTTGAGGCGGGCCATTTCGACATAACCGGACTCTAATGTCTCGATCATGGTCGCGCGGGTCATTCGTGCGATGTAAGGCGTGACCACGAACGCGAGGGTCAACGTCGGCAGTACCAGCTGGGACGGGAACTGCCACACGTGGCTATCCGGCGGCGACATGGTTACAGCAGGGAGGACCTTGAACACCGAAGTAGCGAACAGGGTCACCAGGGCGATACCAATGACGAATTCCGGCAGCGCGGCGAGGATGAGCGTAACCCAGGTGATCACCTGGTCGCGCTTGTAGCCGCGGCACCAGGCAGCGTAAACGCCGAGCACCACCCCGAGCGGGATCGAAATCAGGGCCGCCAGCAGCATGAGCACCAGCGAATTCACCAGCGGCTCACCGAGCAACGCAGAGACTGGGCCACCGGTGGACGTCGAGGTCCCGAAGTCTCCGGTGAACACCCCGCCGAGCCACAGCAGGTAGCGCCTCAGTGGTGGTTGGTCAAGGTTCATTTCGGCTTCCAACGCCGCGATGCGCTCCGGTGTGGCCTGTTGGCCCAGAATTGCCGTGGCAGGCGAGCCCGGCAGGAGCAATGTGGCGCAGAAAATGATGACGGATACGGCGAACAGGATGAAGATGCTCACCCCGAGCCTGCGAAGAATGAATTTGCCCATCTGTTCCTATGCCTCCGCTATCCAAACGCGCTCGAACAATGCCTGACCTAGCGGGATACCGCCCGGATGCGTTTTCAAGCCCACTACGTAATTCTGGTACGCGTCGATCTGGTTGGCGAAGCCCCAGATGATGTATCCGCCGTCGTCGTAGAGTTGCCGCTGCAATTCACGGATCATTTCGCGGCGGGTGCCGTCGTCGACAATCGTGCGGGCCTTGTTCGCTTTTGCGGTGAACGCATCGTCCGACCAGTGTGTCTCGTTGAATGGCGATGCTGCGGTCGCGCACTGGTTGACCTGCTGCAAGAAGTTGCGCGTGTAGTAGAACGTCAACGCGAACGGGTACTCCAAGTAGTTGCCGTCAGCGAAGAAGGTCGAGGAATCAACCTGGTTGATGTGCACGTGAATGCCCGCAGCGCTGGCTTGCTCTGCGAAGACCTGGGCGCTGCGCAGCGCGCCGGTCTGGATCTCCGCCGCATTCAGCGTGACGTCGAGCCCGTCCGGGTAGCCGGCTTCGGCCAGCAGACGCTTTGCCTCTTCGATGTTTTGCTCGCGTTGCGGGAAATCCTTCGGATAGGCGGGGTCGTAGAGCGAGAACATGTCGTTGCCCAGCTGGCCCTCCCCGGAGTAGACCTGATCGACCAGCTGGGTGCGGTCCGCCACGAGGCGCATGGCGCGGCGTACTCGCACGTCATCGAAGGGGGCGACATCCACTCGCATTGTCAGCGGCAGCCACATGCCGGTTTCGGAGACGAGGGTGGACAAACGCGGATCTGCTTCGATCACGCGCGCCAGCGAGTGGTTGAGATTGCCGATTGCATCGACCTGGGAGGAGAGCAGCGCATTGAGCATCGCGTCCTCTTCCTGGAAGTCGATGATTTCCACACTGTCCAACAGTGGTGCCTTGCCCCAGTAGTTGTCGTTGCGCACTAGCGTGGTCGACTGGCCGGGGGAGAAGTACTCCAGCTTGAACGGGCCGGAGCCGACCGGGTTTTTCGGGTCGTAGCCTTCCGGCACAATGCCCATTTGGTACTCAGCGAGACTATCGACGAGCGTTGCATCCGCCTCGCTGAGCACTATCCGCAGCTCGCGCGGTCCGGTCGCCTCCATGTAGTCGATATGGTTGATCGACGCCGCGCCGGATTTCGGGTCGTCCGGGTCGCGGATGCGGTCGTAGGAGAAGATGACGTCTTCGGGGCGGACCGGGCGTCCATCTGAGAACTGCACTCCCTCACGTAGGGTGACGGTCCACTCGGTAGCGTCGGGGGATGGTTCGACGGCGGTTGCCAGGCGGTACTCCAGGTCGTAGTTCTCATCGCGCCGGACCAAGGAGTCGTACATGTTGATCAACCTGGTGGCATCTGAGGAACTCGTGGGGATGTGGGCGTCGACTGTGTCTGTGGAGGATCCGCCTACGAGTCCCACACGCAACGTTCCGCCGCGCTTGGGTGGGCCTTCGACGTCGAAGTGCTCGACCGGGGACGGCGAGCAGGATGCTAAGGCGAACGTCGCGCCGCCGAGTGCCGTCGCCCGCAGCAGCTGTCTTCGCGTCATTTGCACCATCGCTTCACCTGCACATTCTGTGATCGCGCGCGTGAACGCGCTCAGCAAATATTAAGTACAAACGTATTGTCTTTTTTGGGTCCAGGCAAATGAAAGGTATTCCGTCTGGGGGTGGTGGGTGGGGGCGTGAACAAGCGTTGCCCTCCGGAAACGGGCTGGCGATACACTGGCCGGCATGGCTTTTGCTGCAGAACACCCCGTCCTCGCGCAGTCCGAATTTCGCCCCGTGGGCGAGATCGAACGGCGCGAGAAGCCCTTTGAAGTCGTCTCCGAGTTCCAGCCCTCCGGCGACCAGCCCACCGCGATTGCGCAGTTGGATGAGCGACTCAACCGCGGCGAGCGCGACGTGGTGCTCATGGGCGCGACCGGAACCGGCAAGTCCGCCACGGCGGCGTGGCTGATTGAAAAGCAGCAGCGCCCCACCTTGGTCATGGCGCCGAACAAGACGCTCGCCGCACAGCTGGCTAACGAGCTGCGTCAGCTGCTGCCAAACAACGCGGTGGAGTACTTCGTGTCCTACTACGACTACTACCAACCCGAGGCCTACATCGCACAGACGGACACCTACATCGAGAAAGACTCGTCCATCAACGACGATGTGGAGCGCCTCCGGCACTCGGCAACGTCCGCGCTGCTGTCCCGTCGAGACGTGGTGGTTGTGTCCTCAGTGTCCTGTATCTACGGTCTTGGCACCCCGCAGTCGTACCTGGACCGCTCGATCGTCCTTCGCACAGGGGAGGAGGTGGAGCGAGACCGCTTCCTGCGGCTGCTGGTGGACGTGCAGTACGAGCGCAACGACATCGATTTCAAGCGCGGCACTTTCCGCGTCAAGGGCGACACGGTGGACATCATTCCCGCCTACGAGGAGGTCGCGGTGCGGGTGGAGTTCTTCGGCGACGAGGTGGACTCGCTGTACTACATCCATCCGCTTACAGGCGATGTGATCAGCCAGGAGGACGAGGTGCGCATCTTCCCGGCTACCCACTACGTGGCCACGGACGAGCGCATGGAAAAGGCCATCGAGGCCATCAAACTCGAGCTCGCGGACCGGCTGGAGGATCTGGAGAGCAAGGGCAAGCTGCTTGAGGCTCAGCGTCTGCGCATGCGCACGGAGTACGACTTGGAGATGATCCAGCAGGTCGGTTTCTGCTCCGGCATCGAGAACTACTCCCGCCACATGGACGGCCGCCCCGCAGGCTCCGCGCCGGCGACGCTCATCGACTACTTCCCGGAGGACTTCCTCACCATCATCGACGAGTCCCACGTCACCGTGCCGCAGATCGGCGGCATGTTCGAGGGCGACATGTCGCGCAAGCGCAACCTGGTCGAATTCGGATTCCGCCTCCCCTCGGCGGTGGACAACCGCCCCCTCACGTTCGACGAATTCGAGGCTCGCGTGGGCCAGACTGTGTACATGTCCGCCACCCCGGGCGACTATGAGCTGGCCGCCTCGCAGGGCGAATTCGTCGAACAGGTCATTCGTCCGACCGGCCTGGTGGACCCGAAGGTCACCGTCAAGCCCACCAAGGGGCAGATTGACGATCTCATCGACGAAATTCGCCAGCGCACGGAGAAGGACGAGCGAGTCCTGGTAACCACCTTGACCAAGCGCATGGCGGAAGACCTCACGGACTACCTCCTGGACAACGGCATCAAGGTCCGCTACCTGCACTCTGACATCGACACACTGCAGCGCGTCGAGCTGTTGCGGCAGCTCCGCCTCGGTGAGTACGACGTGCTGGTGGGCATCAACCTCCTGCGCGAGGGCTTGGACCTGCCGGAGGTATCGCTAGTGGCCATCTTGGATGCTGACAAGGAGGGCTTCCTTCGCTCCACCAAGTCGCTCATTCAGACCATCGGCCGCGCAGCCCGCAACGTCTCGGGCGAAGTGATCATGTACGCGGACCAAGTCACCGAGTCCATGCAGGAGGCTATCGATGAAACGGAGCGCCGCCGCGAGAAGCAAATCGCCTACAATAAGGAGCACGGCATCGACCCGCAGCCGCTGCGCAAAGCGATTGCGGACATCTTGGACCAGGTCTACGAGAACGCCGACGCGGACGCTTCCGCAAGTCTGAGCTCAGATGCGGCGGTGGCGGAGCGGCCGGACGTGTCCAACATGGCCTCCGACGAGGTGCAGAAGCTTATCGACGACCTGACGGTCCAAATGCGCGACGCCGCCGGAGAGCTGAAGTTCGAGCTGGCCGGCCGACTGCGCGACGAGATTGCGGATCTGAAGCGCGAGCTGCGTGGTATTAAAGACACAGGCAATTAGCGAAAGGACCCTGCCTTGCACACCTACAACTCCATCGCTGTCGGCACCGACGGCTCAGCCACCTCGATGGTTGCGGTACGAGCAGCAGCCAGCTTGGCCCGCGTCTACGGCGCCGACCTGACCATCATCTGCGCGCACTACACCGCCTCCGGCTCGATGTTGAATTCCACGAACGCCGAGCTGTCACGGGTGGACATTGTTACTGCCACGAACGCGCGCGACATCCTGAGCAAGGCGGAGACGATTGCGAAGGAGGAGCAGGCCGGCACGGTCAACCTGGTGTCCAAGGGCGGCCAACCGGCGAACGTGCTGCTAGAAGCGGTCGAGGAATACGGCGTCGACCTCCTGGTGGTGGGCAACAAGGGCATGCGCTCCATGGCGGGCCGAATCTTCGGCAACATCCCCGGCAATGTGGCCAAGAAGGCGCCGGTGGACGTCATGCTCGTGGATACCAGGGCAGAGGGACACGACTAAAACAACCGAGGGGTACACTAGTCCTGCCCCAAAAGCTTTGAAAGGTGATCACCATGGCCGATACCCCATACAAGACCATCGTCGTCGGCTCCGACGGTTCCAAGTCCTCGCTGCTGGCCGTTGAGCGCGCCGCAAGGATTGCTGCAGCCTTCGGCTCCACCCTCGTCATCGGCACCGCCTACTACGAGAACGAGGAAGAAGCTGCAAAGACGCTGCGCCAGGATTCTGTGACCATCCTCGGCGACCAGAAGGCGCTGGAGAACCTCGAGGGTGCAGCTGATCACGCCCGTGCGGTAGGCGCGCCGGACGTGCAGACCGCGACCCGTCCGGGAACCCCGGTGCAGGCCCTCATGGCCATCGTCAACGACAACCACGCTGATCTGCTTGTTGTTGGCAACCGCGGGATCAACTCGCTGACCGGCCGCCTGCTGGGCTCCGTGCCGGCGGACGTCGCCCGTCAGTCTGACTGCGACGTCATGATCGTCCACACGGTCAACTAGTTATTCGCCAACCACCGTCAGCGTCTGTGTGGCGCGGGTGACGGCGACGTAGAGGTCTTGCCACCCCTGTGGCGAGGCCTCTTTTATTTCTCCGGGGTTTACTACTACGACGTGGTCGAACTCCAGGCCTTTCATCTCGCCGACATTGGTCGCATCGATCACCCTGGTCAAGCCGTTTCGCTTTTCGACGTCCTCCGGCCGCCCCACAAACTGCACCGGCTCCCCAGACGCGCGGATAGCCTCCGGGACCGTTGCGTGCGGGTCGATCTCGGCGAGAATCTCTGCCGCGTAGTCTGCGATCTCTTTTGGTGTGCGGTAATTCACCGTGAGCTCGTGGAGGCGGAACCTGCCGCCCACAAACGGCTCAAGGGCGGCCGTCCAATCATCGACGCCAGCGGGGGAAGAGGTCTGGGCGGTATCGCCCACCAGGGTCATCCAACGCGACGGGCAGCGCCGAAACACCATCCGCCACTCCATAGGCGACAACTCTTGCGCCTCGTCCACGATCACATGGCCGTACGCCCACGTCTGATCGGCCCTGGCACGCTGAGCGGTGGAGCGGGTGTCCGTTTCGCGCTGACGGCTGGCCAGCGTCTCCGCGTCGATGACGTCTGCGGCGGAGAGGATCTCGGCGTCGAACTGGTCGTCGTCGTTGTCCGTGGATTCAGAGGAAGCCAGCACATCAAGCGCCCCCTCGGCCTCGGCGACTAGCTCGCGCCACTCCTGTTCTTCCTTGCGCCGCTGCTCCTCCGGGTCAACGGTACCGATGAGCACCGCCAACTCATCTACCAAAGCCGTGTCCGACCGGGTAAACGCGGAGCCGGGCTCGCGGTACAACGCAGCGCGGGTGTAATCGTCATAGTCGTATGCAACCGCAGCGATGGCCTCAGGGTCGGTCAACAGCGCCTCCAACACCTCCACTGGGTCGAGCTCGGGGAAGTGTGCGTCGATGAGCTGCTGCACTTGGGGGTCTTCCGAAAGGTCGTCGTGAAGCTGATCCACGTCCGCATCGGAGAGCAAGTTTTCGCCACCCAGCGGATCTTCGCCGATTCTCTGCGCCAGCGTCTCGGCGAGCAACTGAGTCAGGTGCTCTGCGAAATGCGCGCGGGCCTGGTTGTGGGGGCGCCGCGAGCGGCGCGCCCGGGTCCGCGCAGCCTTGATCATCTGCGGTGTCGCTTCTACCGGCACGGAGTCGAAGGTCAGCTTCACTGGTGTGTCGGGCACGGTTTCGTATGCCTGCACTGCTCGTTTGAGCACAGTCACCATCTCGACCGATCCCTTCACCTCGCGGGCTGCGATCGAGTCGTCACCGGCTGGCGCGAACCCCGGCACCAGTTGGTCGGCGGTGGAGAGCACGACCCCGGTCTCGCCGAGCTCCGGCAGCACCCGCGAGATGTACTCCAAAAATGTCGCGTTGGGGCCAACCACGAGTACGCCGGTACGGGTCAGCTGCTCGCGCCAGGTGTAGAGCAAGTAGGCGATCCGGTGGAGCGCAACTGCCGTCTTCCCTGTGCCCGGCCCGCCTTGCACCACCATGACACCGCGAGTTGGGTCACGGATGATCTCGTCCTGCTCTCTCTGGATTGTTTCCACGATGGAGCGCATGTGTCCCGTGCGGGCCTCGTTCATCGTGCGGCGCAGCGCCGCCTCGGAGCCGACGCCTGCGGCGGAGGTCTCAGCCCCGTCGCCGGAGAGCACCTCGTCGTCGACTGCGGTGACCGTTCGCCCCCGCATACGAATGTTGCGCCGGGTCTCCACACCCTCCGGGTGGGCCGTAGTGGCCAAGTAGTAGGGGCGAGCGAGGGGAGCACGCCAGTCCAGCAGGAGTGTCCGGTAGTTATCCTCCCGGTCGTCCATCCCCATGCGGCCGATGTACCTGCGCTCTAGGCCACTACGGCCCGGTACCGGATTCTCGGGGTCCTGGTCGGCCACGTCGATACGGCCGAACACTAAGCCGGTCTCCGCCACATTGAGGGCATCAAGTTTCGCGTTCAGGCCGTGGTACTCCGTCTCGCGGCGCACCAGTGCGTCCGAGTCAGGGTTATCCGGGTCCACATCACGCTGCACCTGCTCAAGCCTTGCCTGAGCTCGTGCTACCTCAGCGTCGAGGTGCGCGAAGAGTGTGTCCACATACGCTTGCTCTGTTTCCTGCATCCCCACAACAAACGGCCCCGGGCCGGGGATTATTCCCAGCCCGGGGCCATGAATTCACGAAAGGGTTACGCGAACTTCTTCTGCGCCTTCTTCACCAGCTTCTGCGCCTTCTTCTCAGCCTTCTTGGCCTTGCGCTTCCACCTCAGCTTGGTAATCCAGGACGGGTCTGCGTCCAGCTTGTCCCAAGCCTTCTGCAGCGAGTCCACCGCATCTTGGGCCTTGCCCTGTGCCTTTGCGGAGGCCTTGTTCACCTTGCGCTTCGCCTTGAACTTATCCAGGGTGGAGGGCTGGAGGTCGTCCAGCTGGTCCTGCAAGTCACCAACGATGCCGTTGACCTTGCGCTTCGCCTTAAACTTCTGGACCTTGGACGGCTTGAGGTCGTCGTAGGTGTCCTCCGCCTTGTCAGCGGCCTTATCTGTGGCGTCGTCCAGCCATTCGCCTGCGTCGGACAGGAAGTGGGACGCCTGCTTCTTGGCGTCTCCGAACCAGTCGTTCGCCGCGCCACCCGCCTTGGCGGCGGCCTTCTTCCAATCACCCTTGTTGTCGTCAACGTAGTCGGTGACCTGGTCGGTAGCGTCGGAGAACCAGTCAGACGCCTTGTTCCACGCCTTCTCCGTTTCAGACTTCGTGGGCAGCGCCTGCTTGACGTTCTTCTGCGCGGCCTGAGCGGCGTGCTGGGCGCGCCACTTCAAATCCGGCTTGCCGTCATTGTCAACGGTGGCCAGCAGCACACCGCCCGCGAGGCCGAGGTCGGTCAGCGCGCCGGTGCGGCGGCGGGACTTCTCGTCGTCGTCCTCGGCCTCCCAGAATGCGTGGCGGCCGACGATGGTTGGCAGGGCGGTGGCGGCCAGCAGCGTCGCGGACAAGCGCGGGAACTTGCCGATAGCGAAGGACGCGCCTGCACCGGCCTTGGTAGCGGCAACAATCTGAGCGGCGGTCTCCGGGCTCTTCGGCAGGAAGCCGCGGTACTCGCGCGGGGTCAGCGCGCGCACCTTCTTCAAAACGCTGTCCGCGGCTTCCTTGTGGCCCGCCGGGTTCAGCAGGGTCTCGACGCCGTCGATCACGTAGACCGAAGCGAGCATCGGGCGTGCGATTTTACGGATCATACTCTTACCCAATCCTTACTTTTTGTAGCTGAATGTGCTTCCGCCGAGTGTAGCGATTTTGTGCTCCACTAGTGGCTGCTTTTGGCCTTACCAACGACGGTCCCACCAGTCGTCCAGGTCCGGACGCTCGTTGCCGAGCGTGGTGGGTTTGCCGTGGCCAGGCCACACGATGCTGTCATCAGGGTAGATGTCGAAAACCCTTTCTTTGACGTCGTTGAACAGGCGCACGAAATCGCCCTCAGATTGGGTCTTACCCAAACCCCCAGGGAACAAGGAGTCGCCCACGAAGAGGTTTGTGGTGCCGTCGATCTCCGCAACAAGACATGCTCCGCCCGGAGTGTGGCCGCGCAGGACGCACACGGGGAAGGAGTGGCCCGCAAACTCGATGGTGTCCCCGTCGCGCAATTCCACATCGGCGGGGGCGGGGATCGCGGGGGCGTCGAGGAACGGTGCGTAGTGCTTGGCCCCGGTGTGCTTCAGCACCTCCGCCAAGGCCCTCGTGTGGTCGTAGTGGCGGTGGGTTGTCAACACGGCGGTGATCTTCACGCCGGCCTCGTCGGCCATTGCGAGGATGTCGGTGGCGTGCGAAGCGGCGTCGATAAGCAGCCCCTGCCCATCCTCGCAGAGGAGGTAGCAATTGTTGTCCATGTCTGAGACGGAAATGTGGCGCAGTTCAAGCATGCGCCCCAGGCTAGTCAGGAATGTTTCACCCGTCGCCGACGTTGGTAGCGTCTTGGGAGTACCAACCGACGAAAGCGAGAGTGACGTGGCCGAAAAGCTGACAGTGCGTGGCGCGCGCGAGCACAACCTCAAGGGCGTAGACATCGAGCTGCCCCGCGACAAGATGGCGGTGTTCACCGGCCTGTCCGGCTCCGGCAAATCCTCGCTCGCATTCGACACCATCTTCGCTGAGGGGCAGCGGCGCTATGTGGAATCGCTGTCCTCGTACGCGCGTATGTTCCTCGGCCAGATGGACAAACCGGACGTGGACTACATCGACGGGCTGAGCCCGGCAGTATCAATCGACCAGAAGTCCACAAACCGCAACCCGCGCTCGACCGTAGGCACGATCACGGAGATCTACGATTACCTGCGCCTGCTGTACTCGCGCGCCGGCACGCCGCACTGCCCGGTGTGCGACGCGGTGATCGAGCGGCAGACGCCGCAGCAGATCGTCGACCGCGTGCTGAAGTTGGAAGAGCGCACAAAGTTCCAGGTGCTCGCGCCCATCGTGCGCAAGCGCAAAGGCGAGTTCCAGGACCTCTTCGCGGATCTGTCTGCGCAGGGATATTCGCGTGTGAACGTCGACGGGGAGACCTACCAACTGTCGGATCCGCCGAAGCTGGAAAAGCAAATCAAGCACAATATCGACGTGGTGGTGGACCGCCTCACCGTCAAAGCCAGCCAAAAGCAGCGTCTGACTGACTCGGTGGAAACCGCGCTGAAGCTTGCCGACGGCCTAGTCGGTTTTGACTTTGTGGAGCTGGACGCGGATGACCCGGAGCGCGTGCAGATTTTTTCGGAGAAGATGGCGTGCCCGAACGGGCACAAGCTCAACGTGGAGGAGTACGAGCCGCGCGCGTTTTCCTTCAACTCTCCGTTTGGCGCATGCCCGGCCTGCGACGGCTTGGGCGTACGCAAGGAGATCGACGTGGACCTGGTCATCCCGGACCCCGACGCGCCCGCGGTAGACGCGTTCCAGCCGTGGAACTCCAGCCCCAACAAGAAGTACTTCACCAAACTCATCGAGGCGCTGGCGAAAGAAGAGAAGTTCGACGCGAACGCGCCGTTGAGCTCGCTGACCAAGACGCAACAGAAGCACCTCATCCACGGTTCCTCCACCCAGGTCAATGTGCGGTACAAGAACCGCTACGGACGCCAACGCTCGTACACCGCGGCCTATGAGGGGATCGTCGGCTACTTGGAACGCAAGTTGGAGCAGGCGGAATCCGATACGCAAAAGGAACGCCTGCTGGCCTACACCCGCGAGGTGCCGTGCCCGACGTGCAACGGTGCCCGCCTGAAGCCGGAGATTCTGGCGGTGCGGTTGGCATCCACCACGCACGGTGAAAAGTCCATCGCGGGCCTGACGGAGCTCTCCATCGAAGAAGCGTCGCAGTACTTGGACAACCTGGTGCTCGGCTACCGCGAAGAGATGATCGCCGGTGCCGTGCTGCGGGAGATCCAGGCTCGCCTGCACTTCCTCCTCGACGTGGGCCTGAACTACCTCACGCTCGCTCGCTCCGCCGGCACGCTGTCCGGCGGTGAGGCGCAGCGCATTCGCTTGGCCACTCAGATCGGATCCGGTCTCGCCGGCGTGCTCTACGTCCTGGACGAGCCGTCAATCGGCCTGCACCAGCGCGACAACCAGCGCCTGATCACCACCTTGAAGAAGCTGCGCGACCTCGGCAACACACTCGTGGTGGTGGAGCACGACGAGGACACCATTCGCGAGGCGGACTGGCTCATTGACATCGGCCCGCGCGCCGGCGAGTACGGCGGCGAAGTGGTCTACCAGGGCAAGCCGGAGGGCATTCTGAAGGCCAAGGGCTCGCTCACGGGCGACTATCTGGCCGGCCGGAAGGTGATCGAGGTGCCGGAAGAGCGAAGGCCCGTCGATAAGCAGCGCCAGCTCAAGGTGGTCGGCGCCCGCGAGAACAATCTGGACAACGTCAGCGTCAACATCCCGCTCGGCGTGCTTGTGGCGGTGACGGGTGTCTCCGGTTCCGGCAAATCCACGTTGGTGAACCAGATCCTTGCCAAGACGCTGCAGAACCAACTCAACGGCGCGCGGCAAGTGCCGGGCCGTGTGAAGAAGGTTGAAGGGTTGGAACACCTGGACAAGCTCGTGCAGGTGGACCAGAGTCCAATCGGGCGCACCCCGCGCTCCAACCCGGCGACGTACACCGGCGTGTTCGACAAAATCCGCAACCTCTTCGCGGAGACGCAGGAGGCAAAGGTGCGCGGCTACAAGGCCGGCCGCTTCTCCTTCAACGTCAAGGGCGGACGCTGCGAGGCGTGCCACGGCGACGGCACCATCAAGATCGAGATGAACTTCCTGCCGGACGTGTACGTGCCGTGCGAGGTCTGCCACGGCGCGCGCTACAACCGAGAGACGCTTGAGGTGCGCTACAAGGGCAAGAACATTGCCGAGGTGCTGGAGATGCCGATCTCGGAGGCCGCGGAATTCTTCGAGCCCATCACCTCTATCCATCGCTATCTTCAAACGCTTGTCGACGTCGGGCTCGGCTACGTCCGCCTCGGGCAAAGCGCGACCACGTTGTCTGGCGGTGAGGCGCAGCGCGTGAAGCTGGCATCCGAGCTGCAGAAGCGCTCCAACGGGCGCACGATCTACATCTTGGACGAGCCGACGACGGGGCTGCACTTCGAGGACATCCGCAAACTCATGCTCGTGCTCAACGGGCTCGTGGAGAAGGGCAACACCGTGTTGGTCATCGAGCACAACCTGGACGTGATCAAGTCTGCGGACTGGATCATCGACATGGGTCCGGAGGGCGGCTCAGGCGGAGGTACGGTGGTGGCACAGGGCACGCCGGAGGACGTCGCCAAGGTGGATGGATCGTTTACCGGTGAGTTCCTCCGAGACATTTTGGCCAAGGCGTAGGCGCGCCGATTTGGTTTATGCGGGCGCATCCGAGTACAGTGCCTGTCACACCGCCCAGCGTGTCCGTGTTACGCGGATGCGCGGGCCGCAAGAGGAGTGAATCCCACCCCAAGCCGCTTACATAGGTGAGTTGGATACGGGTCAAACGGTGAGCCGAGGTAGTTACCTGCCGTTCGGTTCGCTATGGACGATCTCCCGCCACCTGCCAGGGTGCGCGGGTTTTTCGTGTGGGATGGGTTCGACTGCGGCTCGAGTGCGGCACACATTGTTTCTCACGTCTCTAGGAGTTCTCATCAGCGCTGAAGCTCGGATCAATGAACGAATCCGCGTCCCTGAAGTTCGTCTCGTCGGCCCGTCCGGCGAGCAGGTGGGCATTGTCCGTACGGACGACGCCCGCAAGCTGGCGTATGAGGCAGACCTCGACCTGGTCGAGGTTGCCCCGAACGCGAAGCCGCCCGTGGCCAAGATCATGGACTACGGCAAGTTCAAGTACGAGCAGGATCAGAAGGCCCGCGAGGCCCGCAAGAACCAGCAGCAGACGGTGGTCAAGGAGCAGAAGTTCCGCCCCAAGATCGATGAGCACGACTACCAGACAAAGAAGGGCAATGTTGAGCGCTTCCTGGAGAAGGGCAACAAGGTCAAGGTCACCATCATGTTCCGCGGCCGCGAGCAGGCCCGCCCCGAGCTGGGGTACCGCCTGCTGGAGCGCCTGGCTGAGGATATCGGGGAGCTCGGCGTGGTCGAGTCCCGTCCTAAACAGGACGGCCGAAACATGACGATGGTCTTCGGACCGGCTCGCAAGGGCAAAAAGTAGTTCCAACAATCGACACTCTGAAGGGCTTTCACCATGAAGCAGAAGACCCACAAGGGCACCGCAAAGCGCATCAAGGTCAACGGCAAGGGCAAGCTGCGCCGCGAGCAGGCTGGTAAGCGCCACCTGAATGAGAAGCTCTCTTCGAAGCGCCGCCGCAAGCTGTCCGGCACCACCGACGTCGCGCCGGCTGACGTCAAGCGCGCTAAGCGCCTCCTCGGCATGTCCTAAGCACTGCCCGATCAACCAACCGACTACGAGATAAGACAAGGAAGTTTGACTCATGGCACGTGTGAAGCGTTCAGTCAATGCTAAGAAGAAGCGCCGCGCAATCCTCAAGTCCGCGAAAGGCTACCGCGGCCAGCGCTCCCGCCTGTACCGCAAGGCCAAGGAGCAGTGGCTGCACTCCCAGACCTATGCTTACCGCGACCGCCGTAAGCGCAAGAGCGAGTTCCGCAAGCTGTGGATTCAGCGCATCAATGCGGCCGCCCGCATGAACGACATCACCTACAACCGCCTCATCCACGGCCTGAAGCTGGCTGAGGTCGAGGTGGACCGCAAGATCCTCGCCGACCTGGCGGTCAACGATTTTGCCGCGTTCTCTGCGATCTGCGAGATTGCCAAGAACGCTCTGCCGGAGGACGTCAACGCCCCCAAGGCCGCTTAAGCACTTCTTGCTTAGCGACGAAAGCTCCCGCCCAACCCCGAACAATCGGGTGAGGCGGGAGCTTTTTCGTGCGTGACAACGAATTGGGGCTGTTTTAGAAGATGCCCTCGTTCTCGCGGCCGAAGTCGTCGAGCGTGACGTCGCGGGAGTCGACGTCTTGGTCGTTGTACTCGGAGTCGTCACCGTCGAGACGGCCAGTCTGGGTGACGGTGATGTAGTTGGTCAGTCGACCTTCCTTGGTGTTGCCGTCGCCGAAGGAGAAGGACACGAGGTCTGCTTCCTCACCCGGGTTGATCGGGTTGGACAGAGTGACCTCGAAGATGCGCGCCTGCTCGTCCTCGTCCCAACCCAGGTCGCGGGCGTAGCCGCCCTCGCGGGTGGTGGTGGTGATCAGACGGTCAACGCCCTCCGGGCCGTCCTCGGTGCGGACTGCGACGCGGAAGGTCACAGCCGGGAACTCACCCCAGTAGCGCTCGTTGCCGACGTTCTTCACGCGCAGCGCGGTGGAACCGGCGAAGCCTTGTGCCTTCGCGGAGGAAACGGTGAAGTACGGCTCGAGGTCCAGGTCGTACTCGGCCTGCTCGGAGTCAGCGTCTGCCTCCGTGGCAGCTTCCTTCTTGTCGGATACTGCTTCAACCTCGATGGCGCCCTCGGTATTGTCGTCAGCCTTTTCGGATTCCTCCTTGGCCGCGTTTTCGTTGTCGGCGGCGAGGTTGACGTCCTCGTTGCTGATGTCGGCGGTCTTGTTGTCGTCGACCTTCTCCACGTCGTCGATGTTGTCGCCCTTGTTCAGGGTGTCAACGTCGTTGTCGTACTCAGCGTTCGGCTCGTCCTTGACCTCGGTGGTCTGCGCACCCTTGTTGGGAGCCCAGGAATCAGCCGGGGTGTCGAAGTTCTTCACGCGAACCTCGTTTTTCACCGGCATGTTTGCAACCCAGGCAGTGGGGGTTGCCCAAGTGCCGTTAGGGCGGCAACGCTGCTGGGTGCCGGTCATGGTGACGGTGCGGAAGCCGTAGGTGGCCTCACCGGTGTTGCCTGCCGGCACGTCGTACGGGCCCACGGTCTGGCCGACGTTCCAGGACAGCTCTGCGGAAACATCCCAGCCGAGTGACTTGGCAAGGGAGTAGCCGATGTTGCCCTCGATGCCCTTCTTGGAGCCGGAGCCGCCGAGATCCAGGGTCTCGGTCTTGGAGCCGTTCACGGAAGCGGAGACCGTCTGAGTGCGGGAGAGATCCTGCTGCAGCGGGATTGCCTCGTCGGAAAGGTTCGTGGTGGAGATGGTGCCCACCGGCAGGAAGTTGTCCTTCACCTTGTACACGACGGTGCGGTAGTCCTCGGTGGAGTTGCACACCGGGCGCGGGTTGAGCACGTTCGCCTTCAGGTGGTTGGAGCCACGGTATGTGTGAACGATCGGGAGCTTGTCGTTGTTCGCCGGGGTCTCGGGAGCGGACTCCTCGATGGTGGTTGCGTTCGCGGGAGCGATGGCAGCGCCGGCCATCAGAGCGCCGAGAAGCGCAGTGGTAATGCGTCGGGTCTTGCGGGTCATACGTTGTCCTTTCCTGTGAAGCTACCGCCAGCGTCGCTAGCAGGTGGGGTGATTACTTACAGGGGTCAATGTAAGGACGCAGTTGTCGCGTGACAAGAGAAAATCGGGTGCTTGGAACCTTCGTTCCCGAAGCCGATACCTTCGTTCAGCGCGGAGGAAGCGGCTACTGCACTTGCGGTCCGCGGCCGTTGAGCACAGTGACCACGAGGTCGAGGCGGGAGGAGACTCCGTAGGCCGAGAGCAGCTTGGAGACCATCTTCTTCACCGTGGACTCCGAGTAGTTCAGTTGCTTTGCAATGTCAGCGTTGCTCAAGCCGTCGCAAAGCAGCTCAAGCACCTTTTGCTCGGTATCGGAAACACCAGATGGGACATCGATGGCGGTCTTTGGGCGCGCTCCGCGATCACTTTGTGGAGCTTGCGGCTCCCGCTGCGAAAGGTGGGGAAGCAGCTTGTTCATCGCGGCAGGCGAGATCACGGTGCCGCCTGCGACAGCCTGCCGCACGGAAAGAATGATCTCCTCACGCGGCTGGCTCTTGAGAATGTAGCCGCGCCCGCCGTGGTCGAGGATGTCCAGCATCGCGGTGTCGTTGTCCAACGAGCTAATCGCCAAAAACGCGGGGGCGGACCCGCGCGCGACCAGGTTACGCAACAACTCGGCGCCGCCCATGTGCTGCATGTAGACGTCCGAGAGCACCACATCCACGTCTAATTGGGGGATGCGCTCCAGTGCTTCGGATCCGTCCGAAGCGGTTTCGACGACGGTGATCCCTTCGGCGCTGTCGAGATAGCTTTTCAGCACCTCGCGGACGAGCGGATCATCGTCGACGAGGAAAACCCGGATTGGGTGATCAGGTGTTGTCATCTCGGTGCGATTAGCACCACAGACGGCCGAGCATGCCGCCGCACTCGAAGGTGTCGCCGATGGCACCAGCTGCGTAGGGGGTTGCCACAGTCTGTGCGTCTGCAGATGCTGCAGGGGCGACGGCGATGAGGCCGGTTGCAACCAGGGCGGAGGCGGCGAGGCGAGCAAACTTGCGCATTTGCTTGTCCTTTCGTGAACTAAAGCTGTAAATCGCTACATCGAATTATGGGTGCATACGGTAACAATGTGCAATTAATTCGGGCGCTTAGGGGACAAGTTGGTACGAAAGTATCCTTCATGCCCACGTGGCAATCTACTTTCGTTCCTTCGGCACGGTGAGGTGGTAGCGGAACGCATCGCCGTGATAGCCCGCATCGAGAGTGGCACCGTCTTCTGCCAACAGTGATGCGACCTCCCCCAAGCCGACGCCGGTGCTCATCTCAACTTTCTGCTTTTGCGGGGCGCCGAAGTTCTGCACCAAGATCTGCACGTCGTGGTCGTCTTCGACCGCGGCCACGATCACTGGACGGTGCTTATCTGCGTACTTGATCACGTTGGTCTGGATCTCACGGAACGCGCTTGGAGCGTGGCGCAAGGCAATTGAGTTCAGCCCCTCGCCGTGCATGCCGCTTTCCGTGACCGTGTAGCCGTGACTGCGCAAGGTGTCCGAAAAGGTCCGCAAGCAGTCATCCAATGTGGGTGTGCTCATGGCGTTGTTCTCGCTGAAGTCCGCGGGATCGTCGGAACGCATAAACCGGATGAGCTGACGGACTTCCTGCATGGAACGTCGAGCGTCCTCGGCGATGAGTTTCGCCGCCTTTGCTGTTTGGTCGTCACCTGACATCGCCAAGGCCTCGCTTCGGAGCACAACTGAAGTAAGGGAGGACGCCACTGACCCGTGCAAGGCCTTCACAGTACGCTCCCGTTCACGCTCGAGTTCTGCCTTTAACCGCTCGGCTTGCCGTTCACGAGTAATAAGGAAAGCTCGAAAAATCCAGCCCACTGTCCACGCGACAAGGAGCAACACGAACAAAAAGATTGCCGTTTCAAAGGAAATGGGGAAATAGACGCCGGAGGGAAAGTCTGTCTGTGCGAGATACCAGAGATAGGCCAGTAGTGGCAGGCTATAGCGCGCAGGAATACGTAGCCCCACAACAGTGGCGATCGCGAACATGCCGATGATGATGATCGCGCTGCGGAACTCGGGTGCTACCGCGGAAAATTGCAGCAGAAACCCGTATCCCAGCCCTGCCGCGATTGGTGCGAAGAAGGCGGCGACGATGAGAAATGCCGCGTACAGCGCCACCGCGAAGCGAGACCATTCAACGGCAATCGATGCTCCAGGCAGCGCCATAAGCCCAAGCGCAAAACAGAAAACTACGAGCGTAAAACCGATGCGCCAAGCACGCGCCGCCGGTGAGAGAAGGCGGGCGCGCACGAGCTCCGGAAACGTAGGCACGGCAAACAGCGTAGCGCCCGCAACGTAGTCTGGAGCTATGCCATTGGATTTCCAGCAGCCGTTTACAGAGCGCACTCCGCGTGTGGTTAATGCGGGAAAGTTGAAGAGGGCGCAAGCTCGTCGCAAAGCAAAGGCTTTCCTGGCGGAAGGCGAGAACGCTGTGGAAGCCGCCGTGGCAACGGGTGCGGCAACCGACCTCTTTGTCACCGAAGCTGCCGCCGAACGCTTCGAAGAAATCGTGCGGGCGGCGGGCTACATGGGCGTCTACACGCACGCGATCACGGACAAGGCCGCGGACTCGCTCGCGGACGCGGTGACGTCCACAGGCATTTTTGCGGTGTGCCGCCCTGTGCTGTGGACCGTGCCGAAGATTCTCAAGGGCCGTCCGAAGCTGGTGGCGGTGTGCGTGGAAACCAACGATCCCGGCAACGCCGGCACGATTATCCGCATTGCAGATGCGGTGGGCGCGGACGCGGTGATTTTTGCTGGTGACACCGTCGACCCGGAGGCACCCAAGGTGGTGCGCTCCACCGCGGGCTCGCTGTTTCACATCCCCGTCGCGCGCGACCGCGACGTGCGCCGCGTCATCGGGCAGCTCGAAGACGCTGGCCTTTCAACTTTCGCCACCACCATGAACGGCGAGGTGGACCTGGCGGCCCCGGGGGAGACGCTCACGCAACCGACCGCCTGGCTGTTTGGCAACGAGGCGCACGGGCTGGACCCGGAGGTGCTGGACGCAGCCACGGCGCGGGTGTCCATTCCGATCCACGGGAATGCGGAGTCCTTGAACCTCGCCACCGCCGCCGCGATCTGCCTCTGGGAATCGTCGAAGGCCCTCGGGGACGGCTAATCTTGCGGGGTGAACTTGGCCCCGCCGAGGGTGTCGGTGTCGGGGAAGTCTTCGCTGGGAGTGGGCTGGGAGTGGGAAGGACGTGGTTAGAGACCGTCCTTCCTAAGCGCGGATAGGTGGTCGGGGAGGTCGCGTTCAAGCAGTCCTCGACGGTTCTTTCCTCGGTGGCGCGTTTAAGGAAGAGCCCGTTGGCGTCGGCAAGCGACTGTGCCAGGCGTTCTTCTTCGGGGCCGAGGCCGAAGAAAAGGACGTCGCAGCCGCCGCGCAGCGTGATCAGAATGCCCCGGCTTTCGATGTAGAGGTTTGTCGTGTGCGGCCCTTCGTTGAGCAGCGTGCTGCGGACGAGATTGTCAATGTCCTTGACGTCGCTGGAGTGGGTGCCGTCGTCTTCGATAACCGTCGGAAGGTATTCGTTGCGGCCGCGCTTACCTGGCACGATGCGCACGTGATCGGCCCAGGTGTACAGAAGTACCAGCACCACCAACGCGTAACGGTCGAGGAAACGCGGGAGGTAGTGCTCTTCCAGGTAAGCGTCGAGGTCTAAGAAGGACTCCGCCATCACCCGGTGGGGGACGTAGCCGATGGCGTGGGAGGTTGGCTCGCAGAGCAGACGGTCAATGGCGTTCATCTGTTCTTCCGTGAGACGATTCTTGCGCACCCTGTATGTTCCTCCTGCCTGTTGAGGCGTTCGGCCACACCATACAGGTCACATACCAGGCGTGACGATGAGCGGTATCGCCGGCCGGCATCACCATTGCGCACAAGCGAGCGGGAGGATGGCGCGAACGAGCTGTAGTGATTCTGCCAATTTCTAAGAAAGAAATGGCATGTGAATCGCCATGACCTCGCACTCCCTGTAGGGGCTTATGTAAATCTCAGGTGTATCTAAGTAGCGGCTTGGGTTTATCAAGTCCCGACCAGATTCGTTGTTTACGCTTCCGCCACCGTTCCGTTACACGCGGGCGGTAGGCGACGAAGAGATTCCTAGCACCGGGCGGTGCAAATGCTGAGACGAGTGAGAAGATCGAGTACATCGACGAAGACGTTCGCATGTAACCGATGGTGGTCAATGACCCGCAATTCCGCCAGCAGTGGGCCCTGAATGGTTCCGCCGGTCCCAGCATTGAAACCGCTTGGGCTAACGCTCCGAAGCGTGGTGCCGGGCCGGGAGGGCCGTTCACCATTCTCGGTTAGACCTCACGACGTCGCAAATGACAGTATGCTGTCGGATATGTCGAAACGAATCGCGGTGTATGCAACCGACACGATGGCTGATTGGGAATATGCCTACCTGACCACGCATGTTGAACGAGCTCGGCAGGCGAGACCGGAAAGTAGTGAACTGCAGTTTGTCGGGGATGGGATGGAAGCAGTGCGCACCTTGGGTGGGATGCGCATAGAGCCGGACGAGGATCTGCAGAACCTTGAGCTGGAGGGTCTGAGCATCCTGGTCATCCCCGGCGGCGACACGTACGACACGGGCCACGGCCGGCTTCTGGAGCTCGCGCGCGAGTGCGAAACCCGCCAGATTCCGGTAGCGGCGATCTGCGGCGGCACGCTCGTGCTCGCGCGGGCCGGTTTGCTCGATCACCATCAGCACACTTCGAACGCGCCCATTGTTCTCGATTCCACCGGTTACAAGGGGCAGCACCTCTACCAAGACACGCCCGCAGTTAACGACGGCGGGGTGATCACCGCCTCCGGGATCTATCCGGTCCAGTTCACTGCAGCCGTACTGCGGGAGATCGAACTGTTCCCTGATGACCTCACGGACGCATGGGAAGAGCTTTACCTCGGCAACCCCGAGGCATTCCCGCGGCTGATGGAGGAGTTGGATGCCTGGCAGAACTCCTGAGGGTGAGGCGCTCACCGGCCTAGTCATGCCGGTATTCGAGCTGGCGGCGGCCCTCGACAAAGCCGCCGGCTCAATCACCGAAGGCTCTGAGATCACGCCCGCCATGTGGCAGGTACTCGGTTTGCTTATCGACGATCCCTTGTCGGTCGCCGAGATTGCCCGGCGTCTGGGTCACGCGAGGCAAAGCGTTCAGCGCCTAGCCAACGTTGCCGTTGAGACGGGTATCGCCGAGTGGCGCGAGAACCCGGAGCACAAACGCTCTCAGCTACTGGCGCTCACCAAGCACGGATACGCGGAACTCGCTGCCCTCAGACCTCGCCAGCATAAATGGGCCAACGCCGTGGCAGCAAAGTTGGGGGAGCAGGACCTGCTGCACCTTTCGCAGTCGGTAAAAGAACTCACCGAAGCCATTCGCGACGAAGCGAACTGAGCCGGGTTGTTGGCTCGGAGGGGTCGGCATGCCGGCTGGCGGAGCGCCACCCGGTCCACCCGGCCCGGAGCGGCACCTGACTAGACGCCCGACAGGTCGCAGGCCCATATCGTGGGGGTAGGTAAGCTAGATACCGTTTTGATCGGACGGGGTTCAACAACCCGATTGGGTAAAGGTTTGACGTGACTGACACAGACAAGAACGCTCACAATGACTCGGCGATGGCCGTCGAACTGACGGAGGAAGCACTCGATTCCGCGGCGCAGAATGCGATCGCCGCCTTCGATGCTGCTGCGGATTTGCCAGCGCTTGAAGATGCGTATCGAGCTCATCTCGGCGAGAAGTCGCCAATCTCCCTGGCACGCCGCTCGCTGGGTACGCTGCCGAAGGATCAGCGAAAGGATGCCGGCCGCTTCGTCAACGTAGCCCGCGGCAAGGCGGAGAAGCACTACGCCGGTGTGCACCAGGTGCGCGAGGCTGAGTACCGCGAGCGTCAGCTGCGCGAGGAGAAGGTGGACGTCACCCTGCCCACCTCCCGCACGCAGGCTGGCGCGATGCACCCGATCACCACGCTTTCCGAGCACATCGCGGACATCTTCATCGGCATGGGCTGGGAAGTCGCGGAGGGCCCGGAGGTGGAGGCGGAGTACTTCAACTTCGACGCACTGAACTTCATCCCGGACCACCCGGCCCGCACGCTGCAGGACACCTTCTACATCGGCGAGGAAGGCTCCAAGCAGGTCATGCGTACCCACACTTCGCCGGTGCAGGTGCGCACCATGCTTGAGCGCGACGTGCCCATCTACATCGCATGCCCAGGGCGTGTGTTCCGCACCGACGAGCTAGACGCCACCCACACTCCGGTGTTCCACCAGGTGGAGGGCTTGGCCGTGGACAAGGGCCTGACCATGGCGCACCTGCGCGGCACACTCGACCACCTGGCCAAGGTGCTGTTCGGCCCGGAGACGAAAACCCGCATGCGCACGAACTACTTCCCGTTCACCGAGCCGTCCGCGGAGGTGGACGTGTGGTTCCCCAACAAGAAGGGCGGCGCCGGCTGGATCGAGTGGGGTGGCTGCGGCATGGTCAACCCGAACGTGCTGCGTGCCGTAGGTATCGACCCGGAGGTCTACTCCGGCTTCGCATTCGGCATGGGTTTGGAGCGCACCCTGCAGTTCCGCAATGGTCTGTCGGACATGCGCGACATGGTCGAAGGCGACGTCCGTTTCACCATCCCGTTCGGCGTGCAGGCGTAAAGGAGACTCTCATAATGCTCATTTCCAAAAACTGGATCGTCCGCCTGCTGCAAAACGCGGGTAATGAACACTTCAATCCCACCGACGAAGAGCTTGACGCGGGCTTCGTCCGTGTCGGGTTTGAAACCGAGGGCTACCAGCCGCTGCCGGAGATTACCGGCCCGCTGGTCATCGGCCGTGTCGCCGAAATTGAGGAGCTCACCGGTTTTAAAAAGCCGATCCGCTACTGCCAGGTGGACGTGGGCCAGGCCAACGGCACCGGCGAGCCGCAGGGCATCATCTGCGGCGCACGCAACTTCGCGGAGGGCGACCTTGTGGTCGTCTCCCTACCGGGCGCCGTGCTCCCTGGCGGCTTCGAGATCGCGGCGCGTGAAACCTACGACCACATCTCGAATGGCATGATGGCCTCCGCAGCGGAGCTTGGGCTCACCGCGAAAAGTGAGGGCATCATCACGCTTCACGACGGCTCCGCGACCCCAGGCCAGGATGCGCGCGACATCCTCGGCTCGGACGACACCGTCTTCGAGGTCAACGTCACGCCTGATCGGGGCTACGCACTATCCGCACGCGGCCTCACGCGCGAGATTGCATCCGCTTTCGATCTCGAGTTCACAGATGTGGCCGAAGATCCGTCCATTGCAAACATTGACCTGTCGAGCGTACCCGCGGCCTCAGGTGAATCCATCGCGGTGTCCGTGGATGAATCGACGAAAGCGCAGCGCTTCGGCATCCGCACCGTCGAGGGCATTGACCCGAAAGCCACGGCGCCGTTTTGGATGCAGCGCGAGCTGATGCTTTCGGGGGTTCGTTCCGTTAACGCGGCGACCGACGTGACCAATTACGTCATGTTGCTGACCGGGCAGCCAATGCACGCTTTCGACGCTGACAAGATCGACGGAGGCCTGCACGTGCGCAACGCTGCGGATGGCGAGACCTTTGAGACGCTTGATCACGTCGAACGCACGCTGACCACCGGGGACGTGGTGATCACCGACGACGAGGGCGTCCAGTCCTTGGCCGGCGTGATGGGCGGGACCACCTCAGAGATTTCTGAGGAGACCGTGAACGTGCACTTCGAGGCCGCAACGTGGGACCCGTTGACGGTGGCGCGTACAGCGCGCCGCCTCAAACTCAGCTCTGAGGCCTCGCGCCGTTTCGAGCGAGGCGTGGATCCGCAGCTAGTGGAGGTTGCGCTCGACATCGCGTGCGCCTTGCTGGTGGACATCGCCGGCGGTGCCATTACCGCAGGCAGGACGCTCGTAGGCGGCGTAGTCGCCCGCGACGCGATTGCCATGCGTGCCTCACGCCCGGCTGCGTTGATCGGGGTGGATTACAGCCGCGAGGCGGTTGTGCGCCGTTTGGAGGAGGTCGGGTGCGAAGTCGCTGGCGAAGGTGATAATTTGCTGGTGACGCCGCCGACGTGGCGCACGGACATCACCGTGCCGGTGGAGCTGGTCGAGGAGGTTGTCCGTCTCGAGGGGTTGGACGCCATCCCGTCGATCCTGCCCACTCCTCGCGGTGGTCGGGGGCTGAGCCCGCTGCAGCGCCGCCGCCGTGCCGTGACGCACGCGCTGGCGTACTCGGGCTACGCGGAGATTATCCCCACGCCGTTCATTGCCAACGACACCTTCGACACATGGGGTCTGAGCGCCGAGGATCCGCGTCGTAACACCGTGAAGGTGCAAAACCCCCTGGATGCGGACTACGGCATCTTGGGCAGCACGCTGCTGCCGCCGATGCTTGAGGCAGCGGGCCGCAACGTCGCACGTGGCCGCAGCGATCTGGCTCTCTACTCTGTAGCTCAGACTGCTGAGAAGCGCGCGGATGCGTCACCCTTGCCGGATGTGTCGCAGCGTCCTGATGACGAGGTAGTGGCCGAACTTGTCGCGTCCCTGCCCAAGCAACATCTCCACGCCGCGACCGTGGCGCTGGGCAATACCGAGTTGGAGGGCCCCTGGGGGCGGGGGCGCGTCTACGAATGGTCGGACGCGATCGAAGCTGCCCAGGTAGTGGCCCGCGCCTGCGGCGTGGAGTTGGGTGTGGAATCAGCGGAGCACCTCCCGTGGCACCCGGGGCGTTGCGCGGCACTCAAGGTGGACGGAGCGACCGTCGGCCACGCAGGTGAACTGCACCCCCAGGTCTTGGAGAAGCTCGGCCTGCCCGTCCGCACCTGCGCCATGGAGATCGATCTGACGGCGATCCCGCTCGCCGAACGCCTCCCGGCACCGCGTTTGTCGGCGTTCCCTCTGCTCAACCAGGACATTGCGCTTGTCGTGGACGAGGCTGTCGCAGCCGAAGATGTGCGCAGGGCTGTGCAGGAGGGCGCCGGGGAGCTCGTTGAGGCGGTGACGCTTTTCGACGTCTACCGCTCCGAAGCCCTCGGGCGGGGCAAGAAGTCTCTCGCCTTCGGGCTGGCGTTCCGCGCCGCGGACCGCACCCTGACTGAGGAAGAAGCTTCCGAGGCCCGCCTGAAGGCCGCCGAGTTAGCAAAGGAACGGTTCGGCGCGGAGATGCGTGGGTAATTTCCGTGTGAATAACTTCCAGCCGAATGCATAACTGATACACTGGCGGTTATGTCAGACGGCAAGGTTGTGAACGTAGCGGTTGCGGGGGCCACAGGGTATGCGGGCGGTGAGATCCTCCGCCTGCTAGTTGGTCACCCTGCCTATCAGGCTGGGAACTTACGCATAGGTGCGCTGACTGGGGCTTCGAATGCCGGCGAGCCGGTCAGCGAACTCATGCCGCACTTGCCGGAACTAGGTGACCGTGTCATAGAACCAACTACGGTCGACGTTCTCGATGGCCATGATGTGGTGTTTTTGGGCCTTCCGCACGGGCACTCCGCAAAGATCGGTGCGGCACTGGGGGAGGACGACGTCGTCATTGACTGCGCTGCAGATTTCCGCTTGCGTGACTCCCACGCGTGGCAGCGGTACTACGGTTCTGAGCACGCGGGGGCGTGGCCGTATGGCTTGCCGGAGTTGCCGGGCCACAGAGAGGAGGTGGCGGCCTCGTCGCGTATCGCAGTGCCAGGTTGTTTCCCCACCGGTGCAACGTTGGCGGCATGGCCTGCGCTGCGGGCGGGGGTCGTGGAACCGGATCTCGCCATTGTCGCGGTAACCGGGGTGTCGGGTGCGGGCAAGAAGGCCAAGGTGGAAATGCTTGGGGCAGAAACCATGGGCTCGCTGAAGGCGTATAGCGTCGCTGGTGCCCACAGGCATACCCCGGAGATCGCCCAGAACCTGGAGGAGGTCGCGGGCAGGCCGGTGAATGTGAGTTTCACCCCTGTGCTCGCGCCGCTTCCGCGGGGCATTCTCACCACGGTGACCGCGCCGCTGGCAGAAGGCGCGGATTTGAAAACAGTGCGCGGGGCATACGAGCAGGCGTACGCCGAGGAGCCCTTTGTCCTCCTGCTCCCGGCCGGGCAACAGCCGCAAACGCAGCACGTCGTCGGATCGAACATGTGCCACCTCCAGGTTGAGGTAGACGAGGGGGCGCGGAGGGTTGTAGCCACGAGCGCGATCGACAATCTGACCAAGGGCACCGGGGGAGCGGCTGTCCAGTGCATGAATCTCGCGCTCGGGTTCGACGAGGGAGCGGGTCTGTCCCGAGCAGCGGTGGCTCCGTAACCGCCGGCTCAACGACCCATCCGCTGATCCAATTCCTGGAAGGACCACTCATCATGAGCACAATTGGAGTTACCGCGCCCCAAGGATTTTCAGCTGCCGCCGCGAAGGCTGGCATCAAACCGTCTGGCAAAACTGATCTCGCTGTCGTGGTCAACGACGGTCCGGATAGCGCTGCGGCAGCGGTATTTACACGCAACAAAGTGTTCGCCGCACCCGTGAAGGTCAGCCGCGCAGCCGTCGCCGCTGGTCAGTTGCGGGCCATCGTCTTCAACTCAGGAAACGCCAACGCCTGCACCGGCGAGCAGGGGCTGCAGGACGCGCAAACCATGCAGCGGCTGACGGCCGAGGGGATCGGGGCTGAGCCAGCGCAGGTCGCAGTGTGCTCCACCGGCATCATCGGCGATCAGCTGCCGATGCAGAAAGTGGCTGGCGGAATCGCGGACGTCGTCCAGTGCTTGGGAGACCACGGTGCGGATGCTGCGTCAGCAATCATGACCACTGACACCATCGCAAAGGAAGTCCTGGTCAAAGGCGACGGCTGGACGCTTGGAGGCATGGGGAAAGGCGCCGGGATGATGGCGCCGTCGCTGGCGACGATGTTGGTGTGCCTTACCACCGACGCGAAGGTGGACAGCAACGCATTGCAAACCGCACTCGAGCGCGCCACCGCCACCACCTTCGACACCCTGGACATCGACGGCTCTACTTCCACCAACGACACCGTTATCGCCATGGCTAGCGGCGCTAGCGGGGTGAGCCCGGAGCAGGAGGAACTCGATGCAGCCGTGCGTGAGGCGTGCGCCGAGCTCGCTGCGATGATGCAATCCGACGCCGAAGGCGTGACCAAGCGGGTGACCATCACTGTCGAAGGGGCGGTGGACAACATGCAGGCGCTCAACGCGGCGCGCACGATCGGTCGCGACAACCTGGTAAAGACGGCGATGTTTGGCTCCGATCCGAACTGGGGCCGCGTGCTCGCCGCCGTGGGCATGGCGGACGCGGAAATGGACGCGGAAGATATCTCGGTGACGTTTAACGGGCAGACCGTCTGCGAACACTCCACGGGTGCGCCCGGCGCGCGCGAGGTGGACCTCAGCGGTGCCGACATCGACGTGGTGGTGGACTTGGGCACCGGCGGTGCGGGCCGGGCCATGGTGCGCACTACCGACCTGTCGCATTCGTACGTCGAGATCAACTCGGCCTACACAAGCTAGGGAGGTGGCCGATAATGATGCCGAATCTGACCAATGAGCAGCGAGCCACCGTGCTGGCGGAAGCGCTGCCCTGGCTGCAGCACTACCGCGACAAGATTGTGGTGGTGAAATACGGCGGCAACGCAATGATCGACGAGGATCTCAAGGCCGCCTTCGCCGCAGACATGGTGTTTCTGCGCACCATCGGAGCGAAACCCGTGGTGGTGCACGGCGGCGGGCCCCAGATCAGTGCGATGCTTGCGCGGCTGGGCTTAGACGGCGGCGAGTTCGTCGGCGGGTTCCGGGTGACAACTCCGGAGATCCTTGACGTTGTACGCATGGTGCTTTTCGGCCAGGTAGGTCGCGACCTGTTGGGCAAAATCAACTCGCACGGGCCGTACGCGGTGGGTACCTCGGGCGAGGATGCCGGCCTGTTCACCGCCAAGCGGCGCACGGTGGAGGTGGATGGACAAGCCCAGGACGTCGGTTTGGTCGGCACGATTACTGATGTGAACCCGGCGGCAGTGATGGACATCATCGAGGCCGGCAGGATTCCCGTCGTTTCCGGCATCGCCCCGGGGGCTGATGGGGAGGTCTATAACATCAACGCAGACGAGGCAGCTGGCGCGCTTGCCGCGGCCATTGGCGCCGAGCGCCTTGTGGTGCTGACCAACGTTGAGGGCCTGTACACGGACTGGCCGAATAAGGATTCGCTGCTATCCAAGATCGAAACGGGGGAGCTGGAACGGATGCTGCCCGATCTGGCTACCGGCATGATCCCAAAGATGGAGGCCTGCCTCGCAGCGGTGCAAGGGGGAGTCAAGGCCGCCCATGTCATTGACGGGCGGGTGGCGCACTCTGTGCTGCTCGAGCTACTGACTATGGGTGGAGTGGGCACGATGGTGCTCCCGGATGACTACGACCGCAACCACTACCCGGATGGGACCATCTTTAGAAAGGATGACGCATGAGCGACTTCGCTGCGCGCTGGTCAGGCGCGCTCCTAGACACGTACCCGGCACCGCCTGTGGAGCTGGTGTCCGGCGCAGGCGCCACCGTGACCGACGCGGACGGCAACACGTACATCGATATGCTCGCGGGCATAGCGGTCAACGCCCTAGGCCACGGGCACCCGGCTGTGGTGGAAGCGGTGAGCAGCCAGATTTCCACCCTCGGCCACGTGTCCAACCTGTTCGGCTCCCGCCCCGTAGTCGAGCTCGCGGAAGCGCTACGAGCCCGAGTAGGAGATGAGACCGCTCGCGTGTTCTTCTCCAATTCTGGAGCCGAAGCAAACGAGGCCGCGTTCAAACTCGCCCGCCTGACCGGGCGCCGTCGCATCCTCGCCGCAGAGCGTGGCTTCCATGGGCGCACCATGGGGGCGCTGGCGCTGACCGGGCAGCCGGATAAACAGGCGGCGTTTGAACCGCTCCCTGCAGGGGTGGAGTACTACCCCTACGGCGATGTCGAAGCTTTGCGGGAACTGGTGTTGGAAGATCCGGACGATACTGCGGCAATCATCCTTGAGCCGATCCAGGGGGAAACCGGCGTTATCCCCGCCCCGGAGGGTTTTTTGCCGGCGGTGCGTGAGCTATGTGACGCCAATGGCATCCTCCTCATCGCGGACGAGGTGCAAACCGGAGTGGGCCGCACCGGGGACTTCTTCGCCTTCCAACACGACGGCATCTTGCCGGACGTGATCACCATGGCGAAAGGTCTGGGTGGCGGGCTGCCCATCGGCGCCACCATCGCTCGCGGGGCCGCAGCTGGCCTGTTCTCCCCGGGCAGCCACGGCACCACGTTCGGCGGCAACCCGGTCGCTTGTGCGGCGGCCGGTGCGGTCCTCGGCACCATCGATGGCGAGTTTCTTGCCGAGGTGCGCCGTAAAGGCCGGCTGCTTATGGACGAAGCTTCGCACCTGCCCGGGGTTGCGTCCGTGCGCGGACGTGGCCTGATGGTCGGGGTGGTGCTGGATGCGCCGGTGGCGAAGCTCGTCGTCAAGCATGGGCTCGAGCGCGGGATCATCGTGAACGCGCCGGCAGACGACGTCATTCGCCTCACACCGCCCCTGGTTATAAGCGATGATGAAATCCGTGCCGCGGTTGCGCGTCTTTCCGAGGCGATCGCGGACGCGAAAGAAGGGAGCTAGATTATGGCCAGACATTTCCTTGCCGATGACGATCTCACCCCGTCCGAACAGGCGGAGGTTCTCGCCCTTGCGGCCGAGCTGAAGGAGCACCCGTTCTCGCACCGGCCCCTGGAAGGCCCCAGATCCGTCGCCGTGTTATTCGACAAAACCTCAACGCGTACGCGGTTTTCTTTTGACGCGGGCATCGCGCAGTTGGGCGGGCATGCAATTGTCACGGAGACCGGCAACTCCCAAATGGGTGCGAAGGAGAGCTACCAGGACACCGGTGCCGTTCTGTCGCGGTTTGTGGAGGCCATCGTGTGGCGTACCTATGCACACCAGAATTTGCTGGACATGGCCGAAACGGCGACAGTGCCTATCGTCAACGCACTGTCTGACGACCTCCACCCGTGCCAGATCCTGGCAGACCTGCAAACCGTAGTGGAGAACTTTTGTCCGGACGACGGGCCAGCGGGCCTGCGTGGGCTGAACGCCGTTTACCTCGGCGACGGCGACAACAACATGGCAAATTCCTACCTCATCGGGTTTGCCACGGCGGGCGTGGACATCACCGTCATTGCCCCGGAAGGATTCCAACCACGCAATGAATTCGTCGAGCGTGCCCGTCGTCGTGCCCGAGACACCGGCGCCACCGTCGCTGTAACTTCGGATGTAGCCGCAGTGGAGGGGGCCAACGTGGTGATCACGGACACCTGGGTGTCCATGGGCATGGAGGATGACGGCAAGGATCGGCGCACGCCGTTTTTGCCGTACGGGGTAGACACGGACCTGATGTCGCGTGCGGCGGAGAATGCAATATTCTTGCACTGCCTTCCCGCGTACCGCGGGAGCGAAGTGGCGGCAGAAGTCATCGACGGGCCACAGTCGCGCGTCTTCGACGAGGCGGAAAACCGCCTGCACGCCCAAAAAGCGTTGCTGGCCTGGCTTTTGGAGCACCAAGAATGACCCAACCTGTATCCCGTACCGCGCGGCAGGCGAGAATCCTCGAGCTGCTGGAGACGACTCGGGTGTCCTCCCAAGTGCAGCTCTCGGAGCTGCTCCTGGGCGAAGGCATTGACATCACCCAGGCCACGCTGTCGCGCGACCTGGATGAGTTGGGTGCCAAGAAGGTCCGGCCGCGCGCCGGAGGTCGTGCCTACTACACCGTGGGATCTGAAGCGGACTCGCTGGAATCCGCGCACTCCGGTCCGCGGGAAAAACTGCGCCGGATGATCGAGGAACTTGTGGTATCCGTCGATTTCTCCGGTCAGATCGCGGTAGTGCGCACCCCACCTGGGGCTGCGCAGTACCTGGCCAGCTACATTGACCGCGTAGGTCTCGAGCAGGTGGTCGGCTCCATCGCCGGCGACGACACGGTCTTCGTGCTCGGGCGAGAACCGCTGACTGGCAAGGACCTGGCGCACCAGCTCTTTGGGCTGCAGACGACTGCCGGCGAATAAGCGCCGCGACCTCAATAATTTTTTCAACTTCTATAAGGAGAATCTGCAAACATGACTAACCGCGTTGTGCTCGCGTACTCGGGCGGCCTGGACACCTCCGTGGCCATCCCTTACCTCGGGGAGATGACCGGCGGCGAGGTTATCGCCGTCTCGCTCGACCTGGGCCAGGGTGGCGAGGACATGGAGTCAGTGCGCCAGCGCGCCCTTGACTGCGGCGCCGTGGAGTCCATCGTCGTCGACGCCAAAGACGAATTCGCCGAGGAGTACTGCCTGCCCACCATCAAGGCCAACGGCATGTACCAGGGCGAGTACCCGCTGGTTTCCGCCATCTCTCGCCCGTTGATTGTCAAGCACCTGGTGGAGGCCGGCCACAAGTACGGCGGCACCCACGTCGCCCACGGCTGCACCGGCAAGGGCAACGACCAGGTTCGCTTCGAGGTCGGCTTCCTCAACCAGGACCCGGACCTGGAAATCATCGCGCCGGCGCGCGACTACGCCTGGACCCGTGACAAGGCAATCGAGTACGCGGAGGGCAAGGATCTGCCGATCGAGCAGTCTGCGGCATCGCCGTTTTCCATCGACCAAAACGTGTGGGGCCGCGCGGTTGAGACCGGCTTTTTGGAGGATCTGTGGAACCCGCCGACAAAGGACCTCTACGCATACACCGAGGACCCGGCGCTGGGCAACGCACCGGACGAGGTAATCATCTCGTTTGAGGCGGGCAAGCCGGTAGCCATCGACGGCCGCAAGGTCAGCGTCCTGGAAGCAATCGAGGAGATGAACCGCCGCGCCGGCGCCCAGGGCATCGGCCGCCTGGACATGGTGGAGGACCGCCTGGTGGGCATCAAGTCCCGCGAGGTCTATGAGGCACCGGGTGCGGTCGCGCTGATCACCGCACACAAGGCTCTGGAGGACGTCACCGTCGAGCGCGAGCTGGCACGCTACAAGCGGCTCATCGACGCTCGCTGGTCCGAGGAGGTCTACGACGGCCTCTGGTTCGGCCCGCTCAAGCGCTCCCTGGATGCCTTCATCGAGTCCACGCAGGAGCACGTCACCGGCGACATCCGCATGGTGCTGCACGCCGGAAGCTGCACCGTCAACGGCCGCCGCTCCAACCACTCGCTGTACGACTTCAACCTGGCCACCTACGACACCGGCGATTCCTTCGACCAGACGCTAGCGAAGGGCTTCGTGCGCCTACACGGCCTGTCCTCTCAGATCGCCAACAAGCGCGACAGGGCGGCTGCCGCCACCCAGGAGAACTAATGCAGCAGCACAAGACCAACGAGGGCGCACTCTGGGGCGGCCGCTTCTCCGGCGGCCCGTCGGAGGCCATGTTCGCCCTTTCCGTGTCCACCCACTTCGACTGGGTGCTCGCGCCCTACGACGTCCTTGCTTCCAAAGCTCACGCGAAGGTGCTCAACAAAGCAGGGCTGCTTGGCGACGAGGACCTGACGGTGATGCTCGACGGCCTGGATCAACTCGGCCGCGACGTCGCAGACGGATCCTTCGGACCGCTTCCCTCCGACGAGGACGTCCACGGCGCTATGGAACGCGGCCTGATCGACCGCGTCGGCCCCGAGATCGGCGGCCGCCTGCGCGCTGGTCGATCCCGCAACGACCAGGTTGCGGCGATGTTCCGCATGTGGCTGCGCGACGCGCTGCGTGGAGTAGCCCAGGACGTGTCCGATCTGATCGACGCGATTGTGGAGCAGGCAGAAGCCCACCCGGACGCGATCATGCCGGGCAAGACCCACTTCCAGGCGGCCCAGCCGATCCTGCTGGCGCACTCGCTGCTCGCGCACGCGCAGCCGCTGTTGCGCGATCTCGAGCGCATCCAGGACGCGGACAAGCGCCTGGCGGTCTCGCCGTACGGCTCGGGCGCGCTTGCCGGATCTTCGCTGCACCTCGACCCGGAGGCGATTGCCGAGGAGCTGGGCTTCGATTCGGCGACGGACAACTCCCTCGACGGCACCGCTTCGCGCGACTTCGCTGCCGAGGCAGCCTACGTACTGGCGCAGATCGCTATCGACGTCTCCCGTTTCGCCGAGGAGATCATCGCGTGGTCAACCCCGGAGTTCGGCTACGTGACACTGCACGACGCGTGGTCCACCGGTTCGTCGATCATGCCGCAGAAGAAGAACCCGGACGTGCCCGAGCTCGCCCGCGGCAAGGCGGGGCGCTTGATTGGCAACCTCACCGGCCTTCTGGCCACGTTAAAGGCGATGCCGCTGGCGTACAACCGCGACCTGCAAGAGGACAAAGAGCCGTTGGTGGACTCGGTTACCCAGCTTTCCATCCTCCTACCGGCGTTCACCGGGCTCGTCTCCACCCTGACGTTCCACGAGGACCGCATGCGTGAGCTTGCGCCGGCTGGCTTCACGCTGGCGACGGACCTTGCCGAGTGGATGGTGCGTCAAGGCGTGCCGTTCCGTGAGGCGCACGAGGCCTCCGGCGCATGCGTGCGCATCGCTGAGTCCCGCGGCGTGGATCTCGTGGATTTGACGGATGAGGAACTGGCGAGCGTCGATCAGCGCCTGCGTCCTGAGGTCCGTGAGGTGCTCACCGTCGACGGCGCAGTCGCCTCTCGCGATACCCGCGGCGGAACCGCGAAACCGCGGGTCGTCGAACAGCGGGAGCGCGTGCGAGAGGCGAACGCCGCAGCGCGCGCGTGGGCGACGACACCAGTTCGCCCGAACTAAACCGCCGTTAGCGGCGCCAAACCTTTAACCCCACAGGGCCCCAGTGGTCTTGTGGGGTGAGTTGTTGCTGCAGGCGGAGCACTTGGTCTTTCCAAGACGCGACGGCCGGTTTACTACCGGCTGCAGGTACGATCCCAAACTATGAGTCTTGACCCGAAGCTTCTCAATGTCCTCGCGTGCCCTCAAGACAAGGGGCCGCTCGAGTACGACGAGGACCGGCAGCTGCTGGTCAATGAGCGCCTCGGCATCGCCTATCGCATCGACGACGGCATTCCGGTCCTGCTTATCGACGAAGCAGAGCCCCACACCCCGGCGAACTAGAAGAAAGTAACCATGACTTCCACCAACATCATCGACGAGCTGACGTGGCGCGGTTTGATCAACCAGTCCACAGATCTAGACAACCTGCGTGACGCTACCGCAGAGCCCATCACCCTGTACTGCGGCTTTGATCCAACCGGGCCGTCACTGCACGCCGGGCACCTCGTGCCGCTGCTCATGCTCCGACGCTTCCAAGAAGCGGGGCACACTCCTATCGTGTTGGCTGGCGGCGCAACCGGGATGATCGGTGACCCGCGAGAGGTCGGGGAGCGCTCGATGAATTCTGAAGACACGGTGAAAGATTGGGCCGCGCGCATTTCCGGTCAGCTCAAGCGGTTCGTGCATTTCGAGGGTGACAATGCCGCGAAACTAGTCAACAACAACGACTGGACCCGCGATCTCAGCGCCATCGAATTCCTGAGGGACATCGGTAAGCATTTCTCCCTTTCCACCATGCTCGGCCGCGAGACGGTCAAGCGGCGCCTGGAAAACGATGGCATCTCGTACACCGAGTTCTCCTACATGCTCCTGCAGGCTAACGACTTCGTGCAGTTGCGTCGCGAGCACAACTGCATTCTGCAGATCGGAGGCGGGGATCAGTGGGGCAATCTCGTAGCAGGTGTGGATCTGAACCGCCGTATCGACGGCGCCCAGACCCACGCGCTGACCGTCCCGCTAGTCACGGACTCTGAAGGCAAGAAGTTTGGCAAATCTACCGGCGGCGGATCCCTCTGGCTCGACCCGGAAATGACCAGCCCGTACACGTGGTACCAGTACTTCGTGAACACGGCCGACGCAGACGTAATCCGATACCTGCGCTGGTTTACTTTCCTCGATCAGGAGGAGCTTGCGCGTCTCGAAGTAGAGGTTGAGGAGCGTCCCTTCAAACGCGAGGCCCAACGACGGCTGGCCCAGGAAATGACCGACCTGGTTCACGGCGTTGAGGCACGCGAAGCCGTTGAACTGGCTTCGCAGGCACTCTTCGGTCGCGCTGAACTTAGTGATTTGGATGAAGCAACGTTGGCGGCATCCGTTTCCGAAACGGACGTCTTCGAGTTCTCCGGCGCAGATGGAGTAACCATTGTCGACTTGCTGGTAGGCGCCGGTCTATCCGACTCCAAGGGTGCAGCTCGTCGCGCTGTGAAGGAAGGTGGCGCGTACGTGAACAACGCCCGCATCGAAGACGAAACCTGGTCCCCGTCGGAGGAGGACTACCTGCACGGGGCGTGGCTGGTCCTGCGCCGAGGCAAGAAAAACTTCGCTGGGGCGAAGCGCGTGTAACTAGTCGCTTGCCACTGCGTACACCCAGGCTGAAACACTGCTTCTGCCTGGGTGTTTGTGTTGGTTGTTGGTTCGTGGTTATATATCCATCCGTTGCTTCCGAGCGGTTCGGCTGGTCGGAGGGAATGGTTTTAAGTGAATAGGGGTTACCGTCTGGTTAACCGGGGTTTAACGTGAGTTTGACTTTTGGTTGCCTGGTTGTGTAGCTTCTAGCGAAGTCGCTTTGCTGGCTGGGACGGTGTGTTCTGGTTGGTGGGGTGTGCTGGTGTTGTTTGAGAACTCGATAGTGTGCCAATGTACTTTTGTTGCGTGGGTGTGTTTGCCTGCCTTGTTGTGCACTGTGTTGGTGTGTGCCTGTGTTTGGGTGTGTGCCGGTGGTGGCGTGGTTGAATTCCAATAACTAATCGCGTCATTGTTTTGGTTCAGTGTGCGTGGGGTGTGGTTGAACATGTTTCACGTATATGTTTTTTGATCGGCCCTGTTTTGCCCCGTCGGGTTGGGGTCGGTTGTGTTTGAACCTTTGTAATTTTTGGATTGTGCCAGTCCGGCACTGCGTTGTGTGGTGTTGGTTGGTTTGTTTTTGGTTGGGTTTTGGGCTTTTCACGGCCTGTTTCTGCTGAAACGTTTTTGTGGAGAGTTTGATCCTGGCTCAGGATGAACGCTGGCGGCGTGCTTAACACATGCAAGTCGAACGGAAAGGATCCCTTCGGGGATTACTCGAGTGGCGAACGGGTGAGTAACACGTGGGTGATCTGCCCTGCACTTCGGGATAAGCCTGGGAAACTGGGTCTAATACCGGATAGGACGATGGTTTGGATGCCGTTGTGGAA
This sequence comes from Corynebacterium wankanglinii, assembly GCF_013601005.1. Taxonomy (NCBI): domain Bacteria; kingdom Bacillati; phylum Actinomycetota; class Actinomycetes; order Mycobacteriales; family Corynebacteriaceae; genus Corynebacterium; species Corynebacterium wankanglinii. Next base: position 119 of record NZ_JABFED010000008.1, on the reverse strand, counting down.
AGTTTTTTCGGTGTGGGATGAGCTCGCGGCCTATCAGCTTGTTGGTGGGGTAATGGCCTACCAAGGCGTCGACGGGTAGCCGGCCTGAGAGGGTGTACGGCCACATTGGGACTGAGATA
>NZ_JABFED010000007.1:0-143279 GCF_013601005.1 Corynebacterium wankanglinii | reverse complement strand
AGATCCGCCGCCGCTTCTACAAGAAAGGCACCGACTTCGCCGAAGTCACCCCCGAGCACGTCGCCTGGGTGCAAGACGAACTCAACGACACACCCCGACAAGTCCTCGGCGGAGCAACCCCACGTGAGATACTCCAGCAAATATTCAAACGTGGCGCATTAACCGCTTGATCCCGCCCGCCAAAATGCCGCATATTCACCATTTGAGATTCACCATTTGCCAGGGGGAGGGGCGGCACAACGGGGCAGCGGCGCGGCGGCGCGGCGGGGCATACCGCGCGGCGGGGCATACCGCGCGGCGGGGCAGAATCAGGGGCAGGGGAAACGGCTGCGTCGGCAGGCGGCGTCGGCGGGCCCCGACGACGGAAACCCCTACTGCAGCGCAGACGTCAGCTTCATCACGTTGTCCACATATCGCCGGTACCACGGCCTGCGCGACCACCGCTCCAGCGTCAGCTCCCTAGACACGGCCAGGTAGTTCGCGCCGAGCTGCTCCAGCGCGCCGAGCAGCGGCCCGGACGCGACGAACAGAGAAGACTCATAGTTCAGGGAAAAGGACCGGATGTCCATGTTGGAGGACCCCACTACGCCGACGGCGCCCTCGTGCCCGGGATCCGTCAAGACAAACTTGGTGTGCAGCACATATGGTGCCGGGAATTCCCAGATGCGCACGCCGGCTTTGAGCAGCTGCTCGTAGTATGCGGATTGGGCGTGCTGCACCATGAATTGGTCGGACCTCTCGCCTACGAGGAGATCCACGCGCACGCCCCGGTAGCAGGCGGAGGTGATGGCCTCCAGCAGCGATTCCTCCGGCACGAAGTACGGGGAGCACAGCGTGATCTGCTCCTTGGCGTTGTGGATCATGGAGTTGAACATGCGCAGGTTCGGCTCGGTGAGGTAGCCGGGTCCGGAGGGCACGAGCTGCAGCACGTCGCCACTGCCTATCGACGTCTCCTTCGGTGCTCCCGCAACATCGAGCCGCTCGCCGGACTCGGTGTACCAGTCCACGGCGAACATGGACTCGATGGAGCCGACGATTGGGCCCTCGAGTTCCACAAACGCGTCGACCCACTGTCGGCCCGCCCGCACGTGGCCGGGCATGAGGTAGCTGCGGTCGATGAGGTTGAAGGACCCCATGAAGGCCACCCGCGAGTCGATGACCACCAGTTTGCGGTGGTTGCGCAGGTCCGGGCGGCGCCAGCGGGCACGCAGCGGGGCGAGGGGCAGCATCATGTTCCAGTCCACGCCGATGGCGGTGAGCCGCTTTTTCAGTTTTTTAAAACCCGGGTACTTGGCGGATCCGATGTGGTCGAACAGGAGACGAACGTGCACGCCGCGCTCCACCGCGCGCTCGAGGGCTTGGAAGACAACATCCGTGGTGTCGTCCCAGGCTACGGCGTAGATTTCGATGGAGATGGTGGCGGAAGCGTCGTCGATAAGCTTGGCGATTCGCTGCATGGTCATGGTGTAGTCGGACCACAGCGCGCGCACCTGCCCGCTGACGGCGGGGTAGCCGGTGAGCTCGCGGTTGAGGTGAACCACGGAGGCGGTTTCGGGGGGCAGTTGCCGCTCCACGCCCTCCGGGCCCGCCCACGCCCCATCCAGCGCGCTGCGCGCTTCGACTTGGATGCGGTGGCGGCGCCGCGACACGAAGGTGGAGCCGAACAGCAGGTACAGCGGCAGGCCGACTATCGGCAGCAGCAGGATGAGCAGTAGCCATGCGTTGGCGGACGACGGCTTGCGCCCGCCGGGAACCACGCCGATCATGACGAACTTGATGGCGTAATCCACGACCATGGCGGTGAACTGCCACCAGGAAAGGTCCAGGCTCATCGGGCCCTCACCGGACGTCGTCGTAGGCGAGGCCGCGGGTGTCGTAGTCCACGATCACGGGTGCGTGGTCGGATGCGCCTTTGCCGTTGCGCTCCTCCACGTCCACGAAGGCTCGCTGGACCCGTTCGAACAGGGGCTTGGTGGCCAGCTGGAAGTCGATGAGCATGCCTTCGTTTTTCTGGAAGCGCATGGACTTGTAGTCCCAGAACGAGTACTGCTCCTCGTGCTCGACCTTGTACAACCCGGCCTCCAGCAGCATCTGGAACGCGGCGCGCTCCGGCTCGGTGACGTGCGTTTTGCCCTCGAACCAGGCCACGTCCCACACGTCCTCGTCGCGGGGTGCGACGTTGAAGTCGCCCATGTAGACCTGCAGCTCCCCGGGCTGGACCTGGTCGGCGAGCGACCACAGGAATTGCAGCTTGTAGTCGTAGTGCGGGTCCCCGATCTCGCGGCCGTTAGGCACGTACAGGCTCCACACGTCCACCCCGCCGCACACCGCCCCCACGGCCCGGGCTTCGAGCTGGGGGTCGCCGGTCTTGGCAAACTCCGGTTGGCGCTCGAAGCTGTCGCGCACGTTGTCCAGGCCCACGCGCGAGGCGATGGCCACGCCGTTCCACTGGCTCACGCCCACGTGCGCGACCTCGTAGCCTGCGGCTTCGAAGGTGGCGTACGGAAATTTCGCGTCCGCGGTCTTGGTCTCCTGCATCGCCAGCACGTCCACGTCCTCGCGCTCGAGGAAGGCAGCGATCCGCTCGGCGCGCGTGCGCACCGAGTTGACGTTCCATGTGGCGATTCGCATGCGGACTAGCCTAGCGCCAGCCGCCTGCGGTGGTGTTCGAGTGCTCCCTCGGGCGTATTGCCTATCGACGCCACACCGAAGGCCTCCCCCGCAACCCACACAATCTGCTCGTCTTGGAGTTCCCATGCGTCGTCGAGCACCTTCAGCGCGGGTTTGCCTATCCGCTCGGGGATGGTCAGCCGCACGGGGAGGTTGCGCGAGGTGTAGAAGGCCCGGATGGCGTCGAGAGGCAGCGGCTCAAAGCCCGCGGAGGGGCCGAGCGGGACCGCGGAATTCGCCTCGTCGCCATCGCCGGTGCGCATGCACCAGCCGCCGGCCCACTGCTCTTCGTGCACGGTGAGGCGCTTGGCGAGACGGCGCTCCAGGGCGCGGATCTCGGAGTTGCGCACCGTGCGCGGGGAGAGCTTTTTGATGATGTGCAGGTCCGTGACCTCGATGGCCTCCTTGGAGGAAGGGAACCCGCCCACCTCCTGCGGGCGGATCACCAGCGGGTCAAGCGTCACCACATGCCCGATGATGTCGCTGGCGTGCTCGCCACGACGCTGGCGCACCACGACGCGGTCGCCCACCGCGACATCGTCGGAGCGGAAGATCCGGGACACGCCTACTTGCGGGCCCCGCGGGGGCGGGCCGCACCGGTGAGCACCAGGGCCGCGCCGACGAGCAGGGATAGCACGCCGACGGTGATCAACGCGCGCATCGGGGTGCCGGTTTCCGCGAGGTCGCCGTCGCGCTCGTCATCGTCCTCGGTCGTGGTGGTGGACGAGGTGGTGCTGCGCGTAGTGGAGGAGGACGACGTGGTGGTCGAGCTGGACCTGGTCGTGCTCGAGGTGGCGGACGTCGTGCGGTTTTCCATCACGGACGCGGTGGTGGAAGCCGAGGTGGTGGTTGCAGGCGTGGTTGTGGTCGCTGCCGTGGTGGTGGAGGTTGCGGACTCGGTGGCCGTAGCCGACGAGGTGGTCGACGTAGACGTCTCCGTGGATGTCGTGGACGAGGGGGTCTCGGTGGTCGTCTCGTCCTGCAGGCGCTCCACGCGGTGGGTCACCTCGGGGCCGAATCCCGGCGCGGTGGTGGTCGGCGCGGTGGGCTCTTTCACCACGGTCGGCTTGGCCGCGCGGGTGGTGGCAGGCGTGGTGGTTGCGCCGGTGGTTGCTTCCGCGCCGGGCGCCCGTCCGCCGTCCACGCCGGGGATGCCGAAGACGATCGGCGCGTCGCCGTTGTCCGAGCGCTCGTAGGCATCAAACGCGGTAGTGCCCAGGATGCCGCCGAGGCCTTCGATCGGGGCGGGGATGACCACCGGAGCGTCTTCAGGTAAAAGCTCCGCGCGCAACTCGCGGACACCTGCCCGCTCGCGCTTGATCGCGGCGTCGGCCTCGTCGAAGGTGGCCTTTTCCTGCTTGCTCAGGCCGTCGGCGGCGGCTTCCTCGCGCAGATCCGCCAGCTCGTCGGCGGCGGTGATGAGTTCCTTGCGCCACTGGATCAGCACGTCCCGGACCTCGTCGTCGGTCTCCGCGCTGTTGATGGCGGTGATCGATGTGGTGTGGGTTTCGGAGACGCTGTCGAGCAACTGCTCCACGGGCGTCGCGGGGGCGAGGGTGAGCGATGCGGCGGCGATGGTGGCGGGGATACGCATGGCGGCTATCTTAGCGCCTTATTCGTCGTGGCCGAACGGATCCTCATCAGTACCTGGCAGCCAGGTGTGGCCGGCCTCCTTCCAGCCGTTGTCCCGGATGACGCGCTTGGCTTCCTTTTTGTAGCGGCCGGTGAGCACGTCGGTGTAGAGGAAGCCGTCCAGATGGCCGGTTTCGTGCTGCAGGCAGCGGGCGAAAAAGCCGGTGCCCTCGACCTCGATCTCGTTGCCGTTTTCGTCCAGGCCCCTCACTTTCGCCCAGTCTGCGCGGCCGGTGGGCCAGCTGTAGCCCGGCACGGACAGGCAGCCTTCGTCGTCCTCGCCGTCGTCCGACGGCATGGTTTTCGGGATCTCGGAGGTTTCAAGTACCGGGTTGATCACGGTGCCGCGGCGCATTTGGTCGCCGTCGGGGCAGTGGTAGACGAAGATGCGAAGCGGCACGCCGATTTGGTTGGCGGCCAGGCCAACGCCGTGGGCGGCGTCCATGGTCTCGTGCATGTCGGCGATGAGCTCGGCGAGCTCCTCAACGGGCTGGGTCACTTCCTTGGTGGGTTCGTGCAGCACCGGGTCGCCGTGGATAACGATGGGTCGGATGGTCATGCCAATATATTAGGCATGCTCTCAGAGACCGACCTCGCCGTGCTGCGCTTCGCTGCGCACGCCCCGCGGTCTATCGGCGCGCGGGAGGATGCGGTGCGCGCGGAGCTGGGTATGCAGCCGATCCGCTACTACCAGCGCTTGAACGCGCTGCTGGACTCTCCCGATGCGCTCGCCGCCGAACCGCAGCTGGTGCGGAGGCTGCAGAGGCTTCGCGACGGCCAAGGTCCCAACCTCTAGCTGAGGTTTACGGTGTGTTGTCACGGCTTCACGGGGCGGTGTGGTTAGAGTTGCCGATGTGACTAAAGATAACTACGGCAACGACCGCTCCGACGCTGGGTTCGACTCCGATTCGACGCACTATTCCAAGTACTTGGGCGACGACGCTTACGATGACGGCTCGGCGGGTGCCACCGAGCCGATCGACGCAGAGATCGTCGACGATTACCCCGCCGAGACCGCCGGCACTGGCGCCGGCTACCGCGGCGCGCACCGCCGCGAGGAGGATCCCGCCTACGAGGGGGACTACACCACCGAGTACGCAGCGGGCGCTGACGAAGGCGGCCGCTTCGCCGACGATGCCGTCTACGAGGAACCGTACGAGGATCAGCCGGAGAACCGCGGTCAGGCAGCTGCCGCCGAGGGCGGGCTGCCCAAGCGCGGCCTGGCCATGATCCTTATCGCGGTAGCGGCGCTGCTGGCGCTGTGGGGCGTCTGGAAGATGACGCAGGACGACAAGGACGGCAACGGCGAAGGCGCTGCGCCGGCCTCGTCGACCATGGTGGGCTCTTCGCCGGCGGCGCCGGCTGGCTCCCCGGCGCAGGACCCGAACGCGCAGGCGGGCCAGGACGGCGCCCAGCAGGCGCAGGACCCGAACGCGCAGGCCACCGCCACGGTGACTGACACCGTCCGCGCGGGCGACCCGAACGCGCAGGCGCCGCAGGACCAGAACGCGCCGCGCCCGGAGGGGCAGCAAGACCAGCAAGGCCAGCAGGGCCAGCCGGGCGCGCAAGGCCAGCCGGCACCGGCCCCGGCAGGTGCGCCCATCGACGCCGCCTCCGCCCAGGTGTTCATCTACAACAACTCCGGCACCCCGGACCTGGCCAGCCGCACGGCCGACCAGCTGAAGGGCCAGTACAACGTGGCCAACAACTCGACGGACGCCGCAGTGATGAACATGCCGGAGCAGGTCTACGGCGTGTTCCCGGAGACCTACGTCTTTTTCGATCCGTCCGTCCCGGGTGCGGAGCAGGTCGCGGCCGACATCGCCCGCCGCGTCGGCGGAGCCGCGCGTGCAAAGGGCGACATCCCGGACGGTGCGGTGAGCATTCCGGAGCAGGCGGCGAACAACCGCGCGGCCGTCGCCGTGGTGCTGGCGGGCTAGCCCCCAGCACCCGCGCATATAAACCCGCCTCCGGGGCCAACCGAGCGCACCGCAGACGATAGGCTCGGGCACTATGGATCCATTCCGCGACTTTGCCAGGTCTGAAGGCCCCACCCTCGGCGTCGAGTGGGAGATCTGCCTCGTTGACCCGGAAACGCGTGACCTCGTGCCCCGCGCCGCCGAGGTCATCGACGAGGTGCAGGCCCGCTATCCCGACATCCACCTAGAGCGCGAGTTCCTCCAAAACACCATCGAGCTGGTCACGCCTATCTGCGCCAACACCAAGGAGGCCATCCGCGCCCTCCAGAAGGACCTCAACGCGATCAAGGAAGTGACGGACGAGATGGGCCTGCGGCTCTGGGCGTCCGGCGGGCACCCGTTCTCGGATTTCCGCACCAACCCGCTGAGCCCGAAGAGCACCTACGAGGAAATCGTCAACCGCACCCAGTACTGGGGCCAGCACATGCTGCTGTGGGGCATCCACTGCCACGTGGGCATTTCCCACGAGGACAAGGTGTGGCCGATCATCAACGCGGTGATGACGAAGTACCCGCACCTGCTGGCTATCTCGGCGTCGAGCCCCGGCTGGGACGGCATCGACACTTCGTACGCGTCGAACCGCACCATGCTCTACCAGCAGCTTCCCACCGCGGGCATGCCGTACCAGTTTCAGAGCTGGGACGAGTGGGTCGACTTCATGCGCGACCAGCAGACTTCCGGCGTGATCAACCACACCGGCTCCATGCACTTCGACGTCCGCCCGGCGGCGAAGTGGGGCACCATCGAGGTCCGCATTTCAGACGCGACGAGCAACCTGCGCGAGCTCGCGGCCGTCGTGGCCCTCACACACTGCTTGGTCGTGCACTACGACCGCATGCTCGAGCGCGGCGAGGAGCTGCCCACGCTGCAGCAGTGGCACGTTGCGGAAAACAAGTGGCGCGGCGCCCGCTACGGCATGGACGCACTGGTGATCACCAGCCGCGACACCGATGAGGACTGGGTGAAAAACGAGCTGCAGCTGCTTATCGACGAGCTCACGCCCACCGCCACCGACCTGGACTGCCTGGACGAGCTGGAGCTGGTCCGCGAAATCATCGAGCGCGGCGCGGGCTACCAGCGCCAGCGCGCCATCTACCAGCGGACCGGGGATTGGAAGGACGTTGTGGACGCCACCTGCGCGGAGATGTGGGAGCTCACCCTTTAGGGTTCAAACGCCGCGGGTGGTAGCTTGCCGGCCGGTCGTTGCGGGTGAGCTGCTCTTCCCCGCCGTAGAGGCCCTCGCGGCGGGCGATGCGACCCATTCGCTGGGCGGTCACCGGGCTGGTCATCAACGCGAAGAGGACCAGCAGCACCATCATGCCGATGTCGCCCTTTTCGTGCACCCCGAAGTCCTGCGAGCCAGTGACGCGGATGATCGTGCCGGCGATCATGAGCACCAGGCCGGTGGTCTGCGGCTTGGTGATGGCGTGCACGCGTGCCAGCGTGGAGTTGAAGCGGGCGGTGCCTACGGCGGCGGAGAAGACCATGAACGCGCCGGGCAGGATGAATACCAGGGAGATGATGTCTGTGATTGCGGAGATCATAGGGAACCGTCCCTCTTGCGGAAGCGGGCCACGGACAGGGTGGCAATGAAGCCGAGCAGGGCGATCACGATCATGACGTTGACCACCGTAGTGTCTAGCGTCCAGCAGATGTAGAGGGCAAGCGCGCACTGCAGGGAGGCGGTAATGCCGTCGTTGGCCAGGACGCGGTCCATAGAATCGGGGCCCACGATGGCCCGCCAGGCGAAGATGAAAAACCCGGCGACGAGGAACACCGCGGCCACGGTGAGGAAAACCGTGTAGATGGTGGCGTTCATATCAGCGTCCTCCTTCGAAGATGGCGATCATTTGGCGCTCCAGTTTCTGCACATTGGCAATCTCGCGGGCGATGTCCGCCTCGGTGTTAGCGTCGAGGACGTGGATGGTCCACTCACGGTTGGCCAAGTCGATGTCCGTGACGGTGCCGCCCGGCTGCAGGTTGTAGGCACAGGTGGCCAGGTAGAGCACCAGCTCGTTGCTCAAGCGCATGGGTACGCGCAGGATGGCGTTCTTCGGCTGCGGCGCCCGGCGCAGCGAGAGCCAGGCCACCTTTGCGGAGGCGACCAGCAGGTCCCAGAACCACTCCGCCATGAACGCCGCGAGTTTGAGCCAGTGCACCCTGTTGCCGCTGCGTGGGATCGGTGGCAGGGGAAGCGCCAGGACGATGATGGTGCCCAGGACGAGGCCGGCGACAAGGTTGCCCCAGCTGATTTCGCCCATGAGCAACACCCACATGAACGTCAGCCAGAGCACGGACAGTGGGCGGAAGCGGTGGGTAAGTCCGGAGAGCATTACTGGCTCACCTCGTTCGATTCTGCGTCCACGGGGTCGGGCACCATCTCGGTGGTCACGCCGGTTGAGGTCGGCCCGGCCGGGCGGGAGGAGTCGCGGTGCTCGAGGGAGTCCCTGCCGCCGCCGGCACCTGTCTGCTCGCGGAAGGAGTCGAGGTTGCGGGTGGGGGCCGAAGGGTCGTCGCTAAGCACGGCGCTGCGGTAGATGGACTGGTCCTGGGCGGATTGGGCCGCGCGGTCCGTGATGTTGGAAATGGGGCCGGCGAGGAAAGTGATGGACGTGGAGGCGGCCACCAGAAACGCTGTGGACAGGAACATTCCCACGGGGATGCGGCCGACGTCGTTTCGCTCCTCGGCCGCGACGGTCTCGCCGCGCTCCGCCAGGTTAGCTGGGCGGGCGAGCACCACGTCGCCCTCGGGTGCGTCCGCGCGGTCGCGCAGGAACCCCTTGGTCCAGACGTTCATCATGGCGTACAAGGTCAGCAGCGAGGTGACTACGGCGCCGCCGATGAGCACCCACGCCAACCAGGAGCCGTCTTCCGCGCCAGCCTGGATGAGCATGACCTTGCCCAAAAAACCTGACAATGGGGGAATGCCGCCGAGGTTGAGCGCGGGGATGAGGTAGAGCGCCGCGATCACGGGCGCGGTGTAGAGCAGGGAGCCTAACCGTCGCAGCTGCGCCGAACCGGCTTGGCGCTCCACCAGGCCCACCACGAGGAACAGCGAGGTCTGCACCAAAATGTGGTGCACGGCGTAGAAGATGGCGCCGGACAGCCCCGCCACCGAGCCGAGGGCCACACCGAAGATCATGTACCCGATGTGGCTGACCAGGGTGAACGACATGAGGCGCTTGATGTCGTTTTGGGCGATCGCGCCCATCACACCGACAATCATGGTCAGCAACGCCACCACCATGAGCGTGTTGTCCAGCGATCCGTCGGTGAACACCGTGGAGCGCACGCGAATGATGGCGTACACACCCACCTTGGTCAGCAGGCCCGCGAAGACGGCCGTGACGATGGAGGCCGCGGTGGGGTAGGAGTCCGGCAGCCACGCGTCCAACGGGAAGATCGCGGCCTTGATGCCGAACGCCACGATGAAGGTGGCGAAGATGGCAGCCTGGGTGCCGGTGGGCAGCTCCTCCATGCGGGTGCCGGCCTGGGCCATATTCACCGTGCCCACGGAGGCGTACACCAGCGCGAGCGCGAAGAGGAACACCATGGAAGACGCCATCGACACCATGACGTAGCCGATACCTGCGCGCACGCGCTGCGAGGATGCCCCCAGGGTGAGCAGCACGTAGGAGGCCACCAGGAAGACTTCGAAGCCGACGTAGAGGTTGAACAGGTCGCCCGCGAGGAACGAGAGGTTCACGCCCATGGTCAGCAGCATGTAGGTGGGCAAGAAGACGGCTACCGGGTCGTCCTCGTCGCCGTCGCGAAGCCCCTGCGAGATGCCGTACCACATCACCGCGAACAGGACGATGGAGGAGACGAACAGCATGATGGAGGACAGCCGGTCCGCCACCATGGTGATGCCCACCGGGGCTTCCCAACCGCCCATTTGCACGGTTTGGATGCCGTGGGTGTCGGCCACGATGATCAACACCGCGGAGATTACTGTCAGCAGCGTCAGGGTGCTCAGCGCAATCGCGCGCTGGAAGTTCACACCGCGGAAGAGCAGGATCAGGCCGGCGGCGAAGGCGGGCAGGATGATCGGCAGGACCGTCAGGTAGGGGATGAGGGGGAGGGCCCAGTCGGCGAACGCCATGAAGCTAGCTCGCATCGCCGCCTCCCTTCACTTCCTTCACCGGGTCCTCGAACGGCTTGGGGCCGAACTCGTCGCCGGAGGGGCTGGCCTTGCCGGTTTGCGCGTCGTCGGACTTGTCGCGGTCCGGCCCCGCTGTGGAGGGCCGCGCCGCAATCGCGCGGTCTTCCTCGTCGCGTTCCACGATGTCGTCTGTGCGGAAGCGGTACTGCCGGTAGGCCAGCGCGAGCATGAAGCCGACCATCGCCATGGAAATCACGATCGCGGTGAGGATCATCGCCTGCGCGAGCGGGTCCGCGCTGTTCGCCGCCGTCTCGGAGTTGCGCCCGAGAATCGGCGGCGAGCCCGCTGGCCCGCCCGACTGCAACAGGAGCAGGTTCGCGCCGTTGCCGATCAGGGTCACACCCATGATCATGCGCGTCATGGATTTATCCAGCATCAGGTACACGCCGCATGCGATCAGCACGCCAGCGCCGATGAGCAGAAACAGGTTCGCCTCCATCTAGCTGCCCCTCCTTTCGCTATTGCGTATCGACGATCCACTGGCGGCCACCGCCCTGCGTTCGTCGAAACGCGCCCTGCGGCCCTCGGACATAAGGCGGCGCCGTTCCTCGTTTTTGGCCTGCAGCTCGCGCGCGCGGTCGCGGGCCCGCTGCTTGCGTGTGTCTTCCTCGCGGTCGAGGTAGGCGCCCATGGACGCCAGCACGTGCATGATCAGCCCGACCACGATGACGTACACGCCCGCGTCGAAGATCAGCGCGGACGGCGCCGTGACCTCCCCGATCAGCGGCACGTCGATCTCCGCGTACGACGAGGTCAGCGGCGGGTAGCCGAAGAACATCGGTGCGACCGCGGCGACGGTGGTGAACATGATGCCGATACCCATCACCTTGCCCGGGTGCACGGGCAGCGTTTCTTCTGCTTCCCTGCGCCCGCCGGCGAGATACCTCAGCGTCAGAGCCAGCGCCGCCACCAGACCACCGGCGAATCCGCCGCCCGGCGCATTGTGGCCGGAGAAGAAGAAATAGGCGGACAGCAGCATCATGGACGGGAACAGCACGCGGGTGACCACGTCCACCAGGATGGAACGGTTCTGTGCGGTCTCCGTTTCCACGCCTGAGGCGAGCCAGCGCGCCTTGGTGGTGGACAGCGTGGGGCGGCGCGATTCCGGGTCGAAGCGGAATGTGCCGAAGATGAGGCTGGCGGTACCCGTCGCGGCGACCACGATCACCAGCGTCTCGCCGAACGTGTCGGCCGCGCGCAGGTCCACCAGCAGCACGTTGACGGTGTTGCGTCCGTGGCCGATTTCGTACGCCAGTTTCGGCATGTATTTCGAAATTGGCTCGGCGACGCGAGCAGACATAGCCGTCATGGCCACCGTGACCACGGACACGCCGGTGCCGATGGCCAACCAGGCGCGCAGGCGGTTGTCCTCGCCGCGCTGCTCCGCCTCGGTGGGCATCTTGCGCAGCACCAGCATGAACACCACCATGACGATGGTTTCCACCAGCGCTTGGGTGAGCGCGAGGTCCGGGGCGCCGTGCAGCACGAAGAGCAGAGCCATGAAGTAGCCGGTCAGCCCCACCAGGATCACCCCGGAGAGGCGGTTGTGCTGCACGGTGGCGAAGAACGCCAGACCAGCCATGACCGTGACGGTGAGGCCTTGCCACACGTTGTCCCACACCGTCATGCGGATGTTGTTGGATTCGCCCAAGATCAGTGCCGCTAGGGGGACCACGGTGAGAACCGTGAAAATCACGGCGAGGTTGATTACCAGCGAGCCGCGTTGCGTGGACGCCGTGAGCTTGAGCGACCAGCGGCGCAGCGTTGCCATGATGGTGTCCCACACCGCGTTGGCGTCGCCGAGCGCTGGGCGCTCGAACTGGGCCTTGGCCACCACGTCGCGCTGCCAGAACATGATCGCGCCGACGCCGATGATCACACCGGACAGGGCAAGCGGCACCGTAAAGCCGTGCCACAGGGCCAGATGCGAGCCTTCCACATCCGGGAACCGGACGTTGAGGTACTCGTTGATCAGCTGCGAAAGCACTGCCGGCACCAAGCCGAAGGCCACTGTGCAGGCGGTGAGGATGGCGGGGGAGAGCCACAGTTTCCACCCGACGTGGTGCATGCTGGCCACGGCATCAGACTGCCCGCCCGCGCCCTTCTTGGTGGCGAAGGCCCCGAAGACGAAGTACAGGGAGTACGCCATGGTGAGGATGGAGCCCACCACCAGCACCACCAGCGTGATTTTGCCGGGCATACCGGTGAGCAGCTCTTCGTGCAGGATCGCGTCGAGCGCCGTCTCTTTGGCCACAAAGCCGAACAGCGGCGGGATGCCCGCCATGGAGGCCGCAGAGATTGTGGCCAGCACCATCAGCAGCGGCTGCTTCTTGCCCAGCCCGGACAGCTCGTGGATGTCGCGGGTGCCCGTGGTGTGGTCGATCGCGCCGACGATCATGAACAGCGCGGCCTTGAACAAGGAGTGCGCGAACGTGATGGCCAGGCCAGCCATGGTCGCCTCGCGCGATCCCACGCCGATGACGGTGATGATGAAGCCGAGCTGGCTCACCGTCCCGTAGGCGAGGACCAGCTTCAGGTCCCGCTGCTTCAGCGCCATCCAGCCGCCCAGCAGCATGGTGAAGCCGCCGGTGGAAAGCACCACCAGGTGCCACGTGGTCACCGCGGACAGGTCCGGGGCGAGGCGGGCCACTAGGTAGATGCCCGCCTTCACCATCGCCGCGGAGTGCAGGTAGGCGGACACAGGGGTGGGAGCGGCCATCGCGCCGGGCAACCAAAAGTGCCAGGGGGCCTGCGCCGACTTGGTCAGCGCGCCCAGCATGATCAGCACGATCGCGGCTGAGATTGCCGGTGTGTTCTCAATGTCCGCAATCTGGGAAACCTCAGATAGCTTCCAAATCTGGGCCTTGTTGCCCAGCAGGTTGATGCCCACCAGCATGGCAAGCCCGCCCATGGTGGTGACCATCAGCGCCTGCATGGCCGCGCGCCGGGACGATGCCCGCTCCCCGTAATACGACACCAGCATGTAGGACAGCACCGACGTCAGCTCCCAGAACACATACATGAGCAGGAAGTTGTCGGCGATAACCAGGCCGTACATGGTGGTGGCGAAGAACGTCAGCTCGAAGCCGAACTTCGCTAGCCGCCTCGGGTTGGAATCGAAGTAACCCCAGCAATACAGCAGCACGAGCGCGCCGACACCCAAAATAATCAGGCTGAATAAGCCCGCGAGCGCGTCCAGGCGGAATTCTAAATTGAGGTTCGCAGACGGCATCCAAGTAAACGCCGCTTTTACCTCACCGCCGTCGCGGAACACCCCGCTGGCGAAGAGACGGGCGACCCACATGAACCCGCCCAGTGGGACGAGTGCGAGGATGCCAAACGCGGCGCGGCCCACCGTGCGCAAAAGCACGGGGCCAGCCAGCGTGGCGGCGGTAAGTGCGATGAGCAGAATCAGCACGGGGTGCGCGGCCCTCCTCTTGTCGTGTGCGTGTGGGGCACACCGCGCCGCAAGCGGGGGAGCTCATTGAGTTCGCACAGACATATCTACGCGTCAACACCGGTGGCGCGGCCGTTGGAAAGTAACTCTAGCGATTTCTGGTGCTACTTGCCGTATCGCTGAAGGAAGCTCGCCTCAGCGACGGCGACGCGCTCGATCTCCGTCGGGTCCACGGACTCGTCCACGCCGTGGATGCCGCACAGGGGCTCTTCCACGCCGAACAGGGCAATCTCGGCGTCGGGGAAGGTGTTCTGCAGCGTGATCGTGAGCGGGATGGAGCCGCCTGAGCCGATCACGGCGAGATTGTCGGCGCCGTACGCCTCCTTCAGGCACTTGCCCAGGGTGGCTACGGCACCCGCCTTCGGGTCCGTGGAGAACGGCTCGTTGACTCCGCTGACCTCAACGTCCACCTTCGCGCCCCACGGGGTGTGGGCCTTGATGTGCTCCTCCATCTTCTGTGCGATCTCTGCGGCACTCTGGCCTGCCGGCACGCGCACGTTGAACTGCGCCTGTGCGCGGGCGTTGACAGCGTTCATGGCCTCGGCGACCGGGGTGGAGGTGAACCCGATCATGGTCACGGCTGGCCGTGCCCAGACCAGGTCCGCCGGCTCGTCGTCAACCGTGCCCAGTAGCTGCACGCCCTCCAACACGGTGGCGTCGGCGCGAAACGCTTCGCGGTCGTACGGGTCGCCGTCCCACTTCGCGGTGGCGTCCACGCCGTCGATGGTGGTGCGGCCGTGTTCGTCGAAAAGCGACGTTGCAATCACCATCAGCGCGTGGGCCGCATCCGGGGCGGCGCCGCCGTAGCTGCCGGAGTGGACCTGGTTGGCCAGTGTCTCCACCGTCACCTTCACCTGGGCGCTGCCGCGCAGGGACGTGGTCAACGTCGGCACGCCGACGGCCATGTTGCCGGAGTCCGCGATGAGGATGGCGTCCGCCTCGAAGACCTCCGGCTTTTCCTCGATGAGTTTGCCCAGGCCGTCGTCGCCGCCGAGCTCCTCGGATCCCTCGACCACAACCTTCAAGCCGAGATCCGTGCCACCGTTTTCCTCCAGCATGCGAAGCGCCTCGAGGTGCATGGCCAGGTTGCCCTTGCAGTCCGCGGCGCCGCGGCCGTACCAGCGGCCGTCGCGCTCCGTCAGCTCGAACGGGTCGTTCGTCCACGCCTCGGGGTTGTTCGCCGGGACGACGTCGTAGTGGGAGTACAGCAGCACTGTGGGCGCGCCGTTTTTGGGCTCACGCTTAGCGACGATCGTGTCCGCGTCATCCACCGTTGGATAGCGAGTCACCTCCAACCCGAGGCCCTCCAGGGCCTTCGCCGTCCATGCGCAGGCAGCCTCGTGTTGGTCCGCCAGCGCCGGGGTGGAGTGCGGGGAGTTAAAGGAGACCAGCGTGGACAGGTCTGCGAAAATTCGGTCGCGTTGGGGTTGGTATGTGGTACGTACGGCGTTGTCAGTCATGGCCCCACGCTAGCAGCGCCGGCGATAGCGGTCTGGAAAGCGTGCATCACCGCTTGCGTGCCTTGCACTCAACTCTGACGAGTGCTAAAAATGGGGCTGGCACTCACCCAAACCGAGTGCCAGATAAAACGAAGAAGAGCGGGTGAGGCTGAGACCACTCGTCAGCCGTGCCGTCGCGGGCGCCTGCTTGCACAGACGAACTGAGTGAACGTCCACCAACGCCTATATATATAAGGAGTGACACACTCACATGGCAAAGATGATTGCATTCGACGAGGAAGCACGCCGCAGCCTCGAAAACGGCCTGAACACGCTGGCTGACGCCGTGAAGGTCACGCTGGGCCCCAAGGGCCGCAACGTGGTGCTGGAGAAGTCCTGGGGCGCCCCGACGATCACCAACGACGGCGTGACCATCGCCAAGGAGATCGACCTCGAGGACCCGTACGAGAAGATCGGCGCAGAGCTGGTCAAGGAAGTTGCGAAGAAGACCGACGACGTTGCGGGCGACGGCACCACCACCGCCACCGTCCTCGCTCAGGCGCTCGTACGCGAGGGCCTGCGCAACGTCGCGGCTGGCTCCAACCCGATGGGCATCAAGCGCGGCATCCAGGCCGCCACCGACAAGGTCTCCCAGTACCTGCTCGACCAGGCCAAGGAAGTGGAGACCCAGGAGGAGATCGCCTCCACCGCTGGCATTTCCGCCTCCGACCCGGAGATTGGTAAGAAGATCGCCGAGGCCATGTACGCCGTGGGCAACGGCTCCGTGAACAAGGAGTCCGTGATCACGGTGGAGGAGTCCAACACCTTCGGCGTGGACCTCGAGGTCACCGAGGGCATGCGCTTTGACAAGGGCTTCATCTCCGCATACTTCGCCACCGACATGGAGCGCGGCGAGGCCGTGCTGGAAGACCCGTACATCCTGCTGGTCTCCGGCAAGATCTCCAACGTCAAGGAGCTCGTGCCGGTGCTTGAGCAGGTCATGCAGTCCGGCAAGCCGCTGCTGATTATCGCCGAGGACGTCGAGGGCGAGGCCCTGTCCACCCTCGTGGTGAACAAGATTCGCGGCACCTTTAAGTCCGTGGCTGTGAAGGCCCCGGGCTTCGGCGACCGCCGCAAGGCCATGCTGCAGGACCTGGCCATCCTCACCGGCGGCCAGGTCATCTCCGAAGAGGTCGGCCTGTCGCTGGAGACCGCCGGCATCGAGCTGCTCGGCCAGGCGCGCAAGGTTGTTGTGACCAAGGACGAGACCACCATCGTCCAGGGCGCCGGCGACCAGGCGCAGATCGACGGCCGCGTGAAGCAGATCCGCGCCGAGATCGACAACTCCGACTCCGAGTACGACCGCGAGAAGCTGCAGGAGCGCCTGGCCAAGCTGGCTGGCGGTGTTGCGGTGATCAAAGTTGGCGCCGCCACCGAGGTTGAGCTCAAGGAGCAGAAGCTGCGCATCGAGGACGCCGTGCGTAACGCCAAGGCTGCCGTGGAGGAGGGCATCGTCGCCGGCGGTGGCGTGGCCCTGCTGCAGGCTGCGAACGAGCTGTCCGACGACCTCGGTCTCGAGGGCGACGAGGCCACCGGCGTGAAGATCGTCCGCGAGGCGCTCTCCGCACCGCTGAAGCAGATCGCGCTCAACGCTGGCCTGGAGCCGGGCGTGGTGGCCGACAAGGTTGCCAACCTCCCCGACGGCCAGGGCCTGAACGCCGCCACCGGCGAGTACGTGGACATGCTGGCCAACGGCATCGCCGACCCGGCCAAGGTGACTCGTTCCGCACTGCAGAACGCCGCCTCCATCGCCGCGCTGTTCCTCACCACCGAGGCTGTCGTGGCTGACAAGCCGGAGCCGGCTGGTGCAAACCCGGGCATGGACCCGGAGGCTATGGGCATGATGTAAATCGGCCCTGAGGCTTAAAAAGCGCGTCCTTCGGGGCGCGCTTTTTTGCATCTATCGACGTCACCTTCGGCCACCCCCGAAATGGTGTGGAGCGGTACCGACGCCGTGGGTTTTTGAGCGTGTACAGATCGTTGTGGGGTCCGATTGAGTTACGCATTCTGGCGGATATTCAATTGGTGTTAACTTTCGACAATTGGTCGGGGCAGGTTATCGGCCCGGTCGCGAAAAGGTTACGTTTCGGTGAACGCATAACACCTGTATGTGAGCTGCACGGCACAAATTGGATTTTCAGGAAGCCCTTGACGCAGCTGGCCGGTGTGGCAAAATATCCCGTGTGACGCCCGCTGGGTGTCAGTACCTGTCAAGTTTTGCCAGACAACCACTGGCACCTATCGAAAAGGGGAAATCAATGCCTTTCGATCTCAAGTCCGCTAAGAAGGCTCTGGACCAGTTCGCTACCTTCGCGAAGAACCTCTCCAAGCTCTTCACCAAGACCCCGAAGACCCTCAAGGACTTCGCCGACAAGGTCTCCAAGTAAGCCTTCGCATCACCCAACAAAGAAACTTTTAAAGGAGAATCATCATGGAAGCATTGAATAACTGGGTCGCACTTTCCTCCGGCACCGGCGCTAACGGCGTCACCAAGGTTCCGGGCGCTCTCGTTGAGCTGCTGGGCAACCTCGGCGAGCTCGCTGAGGCTGTTTCCAAGCTGATCGGCCTGGTTGCGTAAGTAGCGCGCGCTAGCCGAAGGTCCCGTCGTAAAGCGGCGGGGCCTTTTTGCATTCCGACATATCTGGGCAGAGCTCGCCCGCGCCGAATACACTGGAAGTCATGGCTGACAATAAAGACGACGAACTGCCGATGATCGACCTCGCCCAGACCGAGGGCTGGGTTGTGGACGACACCGACGAGGACGATCCTGTCCTGCTCATGCCGGACGGCACCGCCATTCAGACGTGGCGGGAGAACTACCCGTACGACGAGCGCCTCTCCCGTGACGATTACGAGAAGGAGAAGCGCGCGCTGCAGATCGAGCTGCTGAAGTGGCAGAACTGGACGAAAGATACCGGCCAGCGCCACATCATCCTCTTCGAGGGCCGCGACGCCGCCGGTAAGGGCGGCACCATCAAGCGCTTCAACGAGCACCTCAACCCGCGCGGCGCCCGCACCGTGGCGCTGGAGAAGCCCTCCCCGCGCGAGTCCACGTCCTGGTACTTCCAGCGTTACATCGAGCACTTCCCGGCAGCTGGCGAGATCGTCTTCTTCGACCGCTCCTGGTACAACCGCTCCGGCGTGGAGCGCGTTATGGGCTTTTGCACCGAGTCGCAGCACGCGGAGTTCCTGCGCGAGGTTCCGATGCTTGAGAACATGATCTTGGGCTCCGGGATTTCGCTGACCAAGTTCTGGTTCTCCGTGACGCAAAAGGAGCAGCGCACCCGCTTTGCCATCCGCCAGGTGGACCCGGTGCGCCAGTGGAAGCTCTCGCCGATGGACCTTGCCTCCCTGGACAAGTGGGAGGACTACACCCGCGCCAAGGAGGAGCAGTTCCGCTACACGGACACCGACGAGTCCCCCTGGATCACTATCAAGTCCAACGACAAGAAGCGCGCGCGCCTGAACGCGATGCGCTACATCTTGAGCAAGTTCGAGTACACAAACAAGGACCACGAGGTTGTGGGTGAGCCGGACCCGCTCATCGTGAAGCGCGGCCGCGACCAGATCGGCGACTAGGGGCCTATCGCTTTTCGACGCCCGGCTGATTCCGTCAGCCGGGCGTTTTGCTGTCTATCCGTGGGGGCGGCTGCCCAAAGGTTTCGAAGAGCGGATTTCGAAAACCATGGAAATTGGGCTGATCTTCGAAAGGTGGAACTCGAAATCTTTGGGGTGTTCAGCGGGTGGTGACGGAAAACACGTGGGCGATGGGACGCGTGCGAAGGGGGTCGTCCCCTCAAGGCAGAGCTCTGACGTGAGTTGCATAATCTCTTAACGTGCGGAAATGAGCTGCCCAGCCGAGGGGCTGGGAGAGGGCTGTGAAGAGCCGGCGTGTCCAACTTTTAAAATGCTGATTTCTCCGTGTTTTCATCTTCACGTTTCCCGCGTAGCATCCATGACGTTATTGAAAAGTTCACAATGATCCGAGGATGCATGTCCCAGACTGTCCACCCCACATCCAGCCGCCGCCAGCATGGCGCAGTGGCGGTTTGGGCAGCGCTGATTCTTGCCGCGCTGACGCTTGTCGCGGGTGTCGTGTCCCCGGGAGTGCAGCAGGCGGAGGCCCAAACTACCTCAAATGACGGCGTGAACTTTGGGGACTGCTCGTTCCGCAGGGGCACCGGTGTTGCTGAGGCATGGGCCAACCAGATGTGCTGGCTCGACGTGTCGGACATGACCACTCCGGGTGCGAAGACGAAGAAGGTGGGCGACTACACCATCACCTTCAACCTCGGGATTGAAACGAAAAACACCAGCACCCGGTTCACCGCCAATTCCAACCCCAGCTGGTCCGGCACGGCATTCGCTAAAACGAACACCGGGTTCTTCGAGCGGTACCCAAGCTCGACGTCGCAGGACATTCTGCAGATGGAAGGTGCGGGTGACCCGTTCGCCCGTTTCACACTGTCGGACATTGTGGTGAAGCGAAACGGGGTGGCCGATCCGCTCGCGTCGTACCGCTTCGCCGTGGTGGACGGCGAGTCCACCGGTGCCGGCGGAAACGGCGAGATGATCAGCGTCGATGGCGGAACGGTGGGACAGGCGGTCCGCCTTACCCCGCCGAACGCGAAAGATGCTTGCACCGGCGGCAGGGACCCGCAGTTCGGTCCCGGGAACGAACCGAAGAACTGGGGCAGCATGTCCGACGGCCGCTCCCGCGGGTTCGTGTGCTTCTCCCGCTCAACCGGCACGTACGGCACGTGGGTGGTTGGCGTTGACAACCCGAAGACGCTGCAGGTCAGCATGGGTTCCAACAGCACCGGAACGCAGGGCGTGGCTATCGGCATCGCGCTGAGCCGCATCGCCTTCGACAAAGAAGGCTCCGCCACGGTGCAGAACGCCTTTGAAAAGGTGGCGGACCCCACCGCGCGAACTGCCAGCTACTCGGCGTTTTTGCAGGACGGCTCCAACCGCACCACGTTATCCACCCCGGCGGGTGGTTCGACCACGGCGCTTCGCCGCGTCGGATCCGACGGCGTCCCACTTGACCAGCTGGGCTACACCTCCACGCTCGACCCAGCAGACCGCGCGTTCGACCGCTACGACCCAGTGTGGAAGTGCACCCTCACCTCGGGCGGAACGAACAGCGAAACCTACCTCATCCGCAAGGGGGCGGTGCCTACGGGCTACACGCTGACGGAAAACGCCCAGACTGGCACGTCGACGCTGCTGATCCCTGCGGCCGAAACCCGTGTCCCAAACTGCTCCGTCACCTGGGAATCGAAGTTTAAACCCGCCAAGCTCAACCTGGCTAAGACAGTGGACGGCAACGCCGCGAACTTCGCGGAAAACAGCCTGCAGAAGTACACGCTGCACTACAAGTGCACCGTGCCCGAAGGGTTCAAAACTGCATATCCAAGCGTCAAGCTCGAAGACGACGTTGTTGTGGAAAAGGGGCGCTCCGCCAGCGTGGACAACCTGCCCCAGGGCAGCACCTGCACCATCACGGAGAAGGTCCCGGCGCCGCCTGCCGGAACGAAACTCACCCTGTCGTGGAACGGCACGGCTGCGCCGTCCGCTTCGGCACCGGTGACGGTCCAGCTGCCAACCACGGCGGCTGCTCCCACAGCTATCGGCTCGGCAAACGCCAACAACTCCTACACGTACACGCCGGGCAAGCTCGTCTTCAGCAAGACGATCGTCGGAGACCCGGTCACAGACGGCAAGGTTGGCGGGACCTACCGCTTCAACCTGACGTGCGCCGGGACCAACATCAGCCGAGAATTCACGCTGGATCTGACCCAGGCGAAGCCGTCCAACGCCGTCACCCTGGACAACATCCCGGTGGAGCGGGACTGCTCGATCACGCCGCTGACGGACCTCACCGAGGAGCAACGCAAGACCATCGAGTTCACCGGCCGCGATGCCCAGCTCGCCGGCGCGCCGCTGAACCCGTCGGGCGCGGAATACCACTTCACGCTCCACGAAGGCACGACGCCGGAGCTCCACTTCACCACGAGCTACGCCTACCTCACGTTCCCCCTGCACATCCGCAACCAGGTCAACGGCCTCGCCGCCGGCGACCCGGATGTCGCCAAGCTGACGTACACGGTGCACTACCGGTGCGAGGTGGCCGGCCGTCCCGCGAAGGAGGGGACCGTCACACTAACCGGCTCCGACGGCGAGGCGGCTATCGACAGCGTCCCGGCCAGCGCCGCGTGCAAGGTGTGGGAGGACGAACCCGGCGAAACCGCGAACACGAAGTTCGTCGGTGCGAAGGTCAGCGCGTCCAACGCCAGCGACCAAGTGACCACGTTGACCAACGCGGAGGCGAAGAACCGGGCCATTTACACCATCCGGCCGGTCTCCGGCACGGACCGCAACCTGGTCACTGTGATCAACACCTTCGACCCGAAGCTGGGCACGGTACAGCTGAACAAGGTGGTCAACTCCACCGTCACGGGCAAGCTCCCCAGCACGTATGCGTTCTCGTTCCGCTGCGGCACGCGCAACGTGAACACCGGTGTGGCGGGGCAGTCCCGCTCCGTGGAGCTCGCCGGCCGCGCGACCGTCGCGGCGAACGGCACTGTCACGCTGAAGGCGGACGACGCCGCGGCAAACGACCTCGGCGGCAGTATGGGAGTGCCTTACGGCAACACGTGCACCTTCACGGAGGAGACCCCGCAGGTCGCGGGCGGGATCCTGTTCAGCACGGACGTGCAGAGCATCACCCCGACGATCTCCCAGGACACCACCACTGCCACGGTGACCAACACGTTCGCTCCGGCGGGCAATGGGTTGACGGTCAATTTGCGCACTGGTGGTCGGACGACGCTGGCGCCATCGTCGTTAAGCTATGAGCTCACCTGCGACAATGGCTTCACCGACCGCTTTGACCTCGCACCCGGCGGAAGCGCCGAGTTCACTGCCGGGCAGGTGCCGCAGGGCACGCAATGCACGCTCGCGGAAAGCGGTGACAGCGCGACCCGGACGACGAAGGACGGGCGGGAGTACCCGATCAGCAGCACGTCCGAGTATCTCTACGCCGCTGACGCTGGTGGCAGCAAGGATGTGGGGGCGAATGGGCAGTTCACCATCGGCAAGCAGTCCACCATGGACGTGCACCACGAGTACAACCTCATTCAGGCGCCGGTGCAGGGAACCAAGGAAGTGCGGTTCAACGACCCGAACAACCTGATCTCGCAGCCGCGCCGGGACATCAAGACCAACCGCGTGTTCCCGGTGACCTTGACGTGCACCAACCCAGACGGCACGGAAGGCCCGCGCCTGTCCACCACGGTGCAGCAGGGCCAGGCGCCCGGCGGCACGACAGCGGCGGTCGGCTCCAGCTGTACTGCCACCGAGGGGGAGACCTCCACCGCGGTGGGCATCACACTGGACAAGTCCATGGCGGTCAACGGTGCGCAGGTAAACGGCGGCTCCGCCGACTTCGTCGTCAGCGACGGCGGCACGACGCTGCTGTTCATCAACACCTACTCCCGCCGAGTCACCCAGATTCAGCTGGACAAGAAAGCGATCCTGCCCACCGACAGCATCCGCACCCAGTACGCGAATGCCGGAAAGGACCTGCAGGACGCGCTGTACAACCACTCGTTCACCCTCGTGTGCCGCGACCCGGAGACGGGTGACACCGCGGTGCTGCAGGAGCAGCAGAAGTCCATCAAGGGTGAGGGCACTGCGCTTTTCGACGGCGTCCCGGTCGGCGCCGACTGCCAACTCACCGGAGACAAGTTCGGCTCCCTCGCCCTGGCGATGAACGACGGGCAAGACGACCTGAAGGCGTTCTTGCGCCCGGCCTTTGTGGATTGGGTTGTGGACCGCGAAGGCGGCAACGCCTACCCGGACCAGAAGCTGGACAACGACACGACCACGTCGCCGGTGTTCCTCACCGTGGACGACCCGGCGAAGAACCACGTCCGCCTGGACAACCACTACGAGTACGAGACCTCCGCGGTGCGTCTGCGCAAGGACCTCGCCGGCGCGGCGGGCAACCTCAGCGAGATCCCGGACGACTACACGTTCAACTTCACGCTGCAGTGCAAGGCGATCGGCTACCAAACCAGCTCGGTGGGCGAGACCTCCTTCATCCCGGAGAAGCTGCGCCCGGCAGATGGCTACGTCATCCCGGCGAGCATCCGCAAGGGCGACTTCAGTAACAGCGCGTTCGTCTCCGGCGAGGCGAAGGTCCCCGCCGGGTCACTGTGCACGTTCAACGAACAGGATGCGTCGAACGTGCCGGAGGCGCTGACCATCACCCCGGAGCAGAAGGTCGTGCGCGGCTACGCCCCCAACCCGGGCGTAACCGCGCCGGTGGACCTCCACTTCGTGAACAAGGTGGAGCGGCGCACCACCCCGGTGCGTCTGGCGGTGTTCAACTCCGGCTACCTCGTCGGCGCGGATGAGGCGGGCTACACCGCGCAGCTGCGTTGCGACAACCCCGCGCAGACCGCCGTGACCAGGCAGTTCCCGCTGACCGCCCTGTCCGGATCGGAGATGCCCCGCAGCTTCGAAGCCCCGGCGGGCGGGCAGGTCGTGGACCTGCCGGTGGGGGCGAACTGCACGCTCGACTTCGCCGGCAGCGCGGCGCTCGCCGCTCGCGGCCAGCTCGAGGTGACCGACGGCGCACGCACCCCGCTGGCGCAGTACGCCACGTGGGGGAGCGGTTCGCCCGCGCTGCCCACCGGCTCGCTGTCCAACCTCGCCCCGGACGAGGTGAACGGCTCCGACAAGGCGTACTCGTACACCTTTGCCACCGCGGCGAACCTGCCGTCGGCGGAGACCGCGCTGACCGTCGGCGCGGACATCTACCACCCGCGCGCCCACTACGACGTCGCATTTACCAAGACCGCCGCCGGCCCGAGCTCCGGCACGTTCACGTTCCACCAGTCGTGCTCGGCGCAGAGTGAGGAGTTCCAGCTGCACGCCGGCGAGACGCACACCATCGCGGACGTGCCGGTGGACAGCGACTGCGCCGTGGACGAGGTCGACGACGGCAACCCCGACGCCGCGTCCGTGTTCCAGGTGGTGTCTAACGGCGAATTGGTCACCCCGCTCGAGGGCGACACCGATTCGGTGGTGTTCACCGCGCAGCCGGTCTCCGACCCGACAGACCTCGCCCGCTCCGGCGACCGGTGGTCGCTCACAGCCAAGAACACCTTCCCCGGGCTGAAGGTGCAAAAGACTATCGGCGGCACTCCGCTGGGCCAGCTCACCGGCGACGCCTTCGGCACCACGCTGCTGCGCCACGACGCCACGTCCATGCGGATGACCTACACCGTGACCAACACCGGCGAGTTCCCGCTGAAGGATTTCACGGTGACGGATCCGTCGCTCGCCGGCCTGGACGTCACCCGCGGCGGGGTGGTTACGCGCATCGGCGACGACGGCGCCGTGCCGGACAGCATCTGCCCGACCACCGAGCTGGCCGCCGGCGGGGAGTTTTCCTGCACCTTCAACGTCTCCATCCCGGCAAGCGCCAACGAGACCTGGCGCTACCCGGCCGAGGGCGACGCCGCCGTGACCGTCATCGCCGCCGCGAACGCCGGCGGGGCGACCCAGACGGTGGCGGCGAAGGATGCGCAGGGGGCGTTGAAACCTTCGGCGTCGCTAAGCATGCTGCTCCCCGAAACCGGTGAGCAGACCCTGGTGCTGTTCCTGCTGCTCGGCCTGGTCCTGTTCGGCTGGGGCGCATGGCGGGTGAGCCGCCGCGACGAGCGCGCGGAAGGCGGTGAGCTCGTTGAGGTGTAGAAAGTTCGCCCGCTACAAGCGGACGGTGTACGGGCTTTCCTAATCCGGCACACGTAATTCCGAAAACCAACTCCACACACCCACTCCCAGAAAAGGATTCTGAACCATGTCGAACCTGACCAAGAAGACCTTCGCGCTGGCCGCCGCGGCCGCGTTCGCAACCGCCACCCCGCTCGCCGTCGCCCCGGACCTCGCGCCTGTCGCCATCGCGCAGCAAGCCAACAACGCTATCGATGCGTCGAAGCCGGTGAGCCTGACCATTTCCAAGCAGGACAACACCCCGGGCCAGGACCAGAAAGCCATCTCCGGCACCGAGTTCAAGGTCGAACGCATCAAGATGACCAACGGCCTGAACACCGCAAAGGGCTGGGAAGAGGCCAACGAGATCGTCGAAGGCGGCGCCACTGCCGCGACCGTTGATGAGACCATCGGCACCAAGGCCACCGGCGCGGACGGCACCGTCACCTTCGACAACCTCGAGGTCGGCCTGTACCGCGTCACCGAGCTGGCCAACGGCGACTACACCGTCGCCGCGCCGTTCCTGGTCACCCTCCCGCTGACGCAGGAGGACGGCACGATCAACTACAACCCGACGATCACGCCGAAGAACCAGCTGATCAACCCGACCAAGGCCGTCTCCGACACCAACAAGAACGTCGGCGACACCGTCACCTACACCGTCAAGGCCCCGGTCCCGGCCGGTGACGTGCTGCAGGACGGATCTCGCACCATCTCCGATTACCGCATCGAAGACCAGGTGCCCGCGGCATTCACGCTTAACGACGGCTCCGCCGAGGTCACCGTCCTGAACAGCACTGAAACCCTGGCCGAGGGTGACTACACCGTCACCTACGAAAACAACCGCCTCGTGGTGAAGTTCACTGATGGCGGCCGCACGAAGCTGGCGAACCTGCGCAAAGACAACCCGGAGCTGCAGGTCCAGGTTGTCTTCGGCGCCACCGTGAAGACGATCCCTGCGAACGGCACCGTGGTCAACACCGCCGAGGTGTATGTGCCCAACCGCGATGGGTCGATCAAGTCCGTGCCGGAGCGGGACATCATCGACGGCAACAAGACAACCAACGACACCAAGACCCAGTACGTGAACGTGGTGTTCTCCAAGACGGTCAACGACAAGAACAAGGACAACGACAAGACCGGCGCCGGTGCCGAGTTCCAGGTTGTGCCGTGCTCGGACGGCAAGGTTTCCAACGACGCTGTGGCCCTCAACGCTGCGAACGAGGCCGGTAAGGCCCAGGCCGGCAACACCTTCACCACCGTCGGCGGCGACGATTCCGCTCCGGCGTCCGTGACCGCGTTTGCGCTCCAGTTCGACCCGGAGACCGAGTACTGCGCCGTGGAGACCAAGGCGCCGGCCGGCTACCTGGTCAACCCGGAGCCGCAGAAGCTCGTCAAGGGCGACGATGTGAACGGTCGTCCGGTGTACACCGTGACCACCAACGACGTGACGGATAACATCTGGGGCCGCCTGCCCGCGACCGGTGAGCGCACCATGCTCTACATCCTCGCGCTCGGCCTCGTGCTGTTCGGTGGTGGCGCTGCGTACCAGCTCAGCCGCCGCAACGCTTAAACCGCGCAGATGGTGAAACACCGATGGTGAATATGCCCGGCGAAGGCGCATTTTCACCATCTGCCATTCACCATCTGTGGCCCACGCAAGCCCCCACCACGACAAGGAAGGACACCATGCACTCACGCAGGGCACCCAGGCTTGCCGTCGCGCTCGCCGCTGCCTTCCTTGCCTGCGCGCCCGCCGCATCCGCCGCCGACCTCCGGGTCGATCTCCGCGAAAGCGTCGGCGCGGACTGGTTCGCGCGCATCGGGGACCGCGATGTGGAGCTGTTGCTTATCGACGACCTCCGGCCCACCCCCGAAACCCTCCAATCCCTGGACATCCCGGCGATCACCCGCGACCACCCTGAACGCCTGCGCAAGGTGGGCACCAGAACGACCTCGGACGGCACCGCCACCTTCACGGGCCTTGACACCGGCGTGTACCTGGTGCGGGTGGCAGACAACCCGGATACGCAGGACGCGCGCGTGTCGTACGCCCCGTTCGTGGTGGCGGTGACCCCGGACAAGCCGGCGCAGGTGGTGGCGCCGAAGGCGCAGGAGCTGGGGATTAGCGTGGACCCGTTGACGGCGTGCAATACCCCGGAGTGGCGCGACGCTGCAGCCCCCGGCACGTACGTGGAGTACGACTTCGTCTCCACCGTGCCGAACCTGTCCACCGACGGCACGCTGAACCAGTACGCGTTGACCTTGGAGTTCTCGCGCGGCCACACCGTGCAGTGGGACAATGACGGGCCCCGCAGCGTGGTGGCGCGAGGCGACCAGGTGCTGCGCTTCGACGCAGCGGCGGCGACCACCTCGAAGCAGGTGCCGGGCACGGCGCGCAAAGACCAACCGGTGACCAAGCTGCAGGCCCCGCGCCTGACCATCCACGGCGCGGGCGAGAGAACCGAGCTGAAGCGCGGCGAGGACTACGACGAGCAGCAGCAGGGCAACGACGAGGCGACCTTCACGCTCACCAGCGCGGGCCTGGCCAAGCTCGCCCGCGCGAAGTCGCTGGATCCGGCCACCACGGTTGAGACCTGGGTGCCGGCGAAGGCGAACGAGAAGAAGCCGTGGGGCAGCGGCCCGGTACGCAACGCCACGCTCGGGGACCTCGCAGCCACCGCGACGCTGACGGCAGACGGCATGGACGCCACCCGCGCGCCCGTCACCGTCGAGCACGTCAACCACATCAACGTGGTGCAGCGCGGCAAGTGCTTCGACGCTGCCGCCGCAACCACCACCGTCACCGACGACGACCAGCCCAGCACCGAGACCGAGACCGAAGCCCAAACTCAGACCAGCGCCGCCCCCTCCGACGCCACCGTCACCGAGGTGGTCACTCGGGAGACCACGCGTGCGGACGGTTCCATGGCCACTGTGACTGAAACCGTGGTGAGGAGGGGCGAGGGGGACGGGACGCCGTCGATAGGCGAGCGCGTAGGCAACCTCGCGTACACCGGCGCGGGCGTCATCGGCATCACGGGCGTGGCGGTGCTGCTGATCATCCTCGGACTGATTCTGCGCAGGCGTAATGGCGAAGAAGAAGAGTAAGCGCGGCAGCAACGTCGTCTCCTGGATCGTGCTGATCTTGGGGGCGCTGCTGTTGCTGTACCCGATCGCGTCCACGCTGTCCGCGCAGTACCGGCAGATTAAGCAGAACGAAGAGTACGCGGGCGCGGTGCAGGAGCTCAGCGACGACACCAAGGCCCGCGAGCTCGCCCGCGCCCACGAGTACAACGACCGGTTGCTGGCAGCCGGCCCCCACGCGCGCGCCCCGCGTGACGAGGACCCCGGCTTCGACGACTACATGTCCCAGCTGACCCTGCCGGAGAGCTACCACGTGATGGCGCGCGTGCGCATTCCACGCATCAATGTGGACCTGCCCGTGTACCACACCACCAGGCCGGACGTGCTTTACGACGGCGCCGGGCACATGTACGGCTCCACCCTGCCCGTCGGCGGCGACGGCACTAACGCGGTGATCTCGGCGCACACCGGCATGGTCAACGCGGCGATGTTCGACCAGCTGCCCATGCTCAAGCCCGGCGACGACATATTCATCGACGTGCTCGGCGAGCGCCTGCGCTACCGCATGACGTCGCGCGAGGTGGTCAAGCCCGACGACTACGACGCCGTGACCTACGAACCCGGCAAAGACAAGATCACGCTGATCACCTGCACCCCGTACGGGCTGAACACGGACCGTCTGCTCGTGCACGCCGAGCGCGCGCCCCTGGACCCGGACACCCCGGAGCCCACCGTGGACGCCTTCGTGTGGTCCTGGTGGATGATCGCGGTGCTCGTGCTCATCCTGCTGGTGCTCCTGCTTATCCTGTGGAAACGCTGGCGGGACCGGCGGAAGAAGCGGCGCCGCGAGGCGGATCTGCAGACCGCCGACTAGGGGCCTTTGCTTTTGGACGTCACCCCCGGCCACCCACGCGACCCCTCGGGGGCACCCGGCCGATTTTGGCACTGACCTGGTTCGATGCCGACAATCAGCGCAATTGGACCCTTTACTGAGAAAACCGCGAGAGGTGTGTAGTGAAAAAGTGGCTAGAAACACACGCCGTATAAATGGCGACTAATCAAAACTGCGTGACCACTGGTTACGGACCTTTTCCACGGGATTGCGGTGAATAAACCGGGCTCGGCTGGATGAAAAACGCTGATAACCTGCTGAGAACCTGGAAAACCGCGGACAAAACCTCTTTACAAAGCTTGCGATTGTCGATATTTTTACCAGCGGCGCCCAAGCTGGGCCCAGAGGCCAATTCAACGGGAGGGGGGTAAACCCCTCCCGGCCACTGAAAATCCTCTTCTCGCTGACCAAAAACGGGCCCAGTGAACTCCGAACTTCCGAAAGGATTCCCCATGGCAATTGCCATCAAGAAGACCGCTGCGATCGCGATCGCCGCGGGCCTGACTTTCGCCGGCTCGACTGGCATCGCCGCGCAGGACGCGCTGGCGCAGGAGACCTCCGCGGCTGCACCGGCAGCGGCGACTATTCCTGACACGGTGAACTTCACCATCCACAAGAAGCAGAATCCGCAGTCTTATGGGCCGGCCACTGGCTCTGAGAATGATGCTGCATCTGGCTCGGCGCTGAACGGTGTGACTTTCGAGGTTCAGCGGATCACCGCAATTGGCGGCAAGAACAAGGATATTCACACCCAGGCAGACTTCAACGAGCTCGCAAAGCTGGGTGTCACCGGTACCGCGGAGGACTACTCCTTCACCGGCGCAACTGGTGAGGTTGCCCTTGGTGCTGCTACCACGATGGTGACTGCGGGCGAGGGCGTTGCGACTGCTAATCTGCCGGCTGGTGCGTACCTGGTTCGCGAGACTAAGACTCCGGATGTTGAGGGATCGCAGAAGTACCAGAAGAGCGCTCCGTTCATCGTATTCCTGCCGATGACAAACGATGAGGGCACCGGCTGGAACTCCAATGTTCACGTTTTCCCGAAGAACACCTACCTCGAGCTCGACAAGTCTGTTGAGGATGCAGATGACAACACCGCAGGTAACGATAAGGAAGCGGATGATGTCACCTACACCCTGAAGTCTCGCGTGCCTTCCGCCCAAGAAGGCCAGGCGCTGAATGACTTCGGTTTCATCGATACCTACGACAAAACCGAGATTAAGTTTGACCTGAATAAGGTCACCGTTGACGCGACGTTGCGGAACGGTCAGGCCGTTACTGCCGACGACTACAAGATCATCGAGCTGACCGAAGAGCAGGCTAAGTCGTACAACAAGGCTGAAAAGGTTAACGCCGGCTACTACATCAAGTTCAACGAGCCGTGGATGCTGAAAGCAGACTCCGAGGTCACCGTGACCTTCACGGGTGCCAACCTCCTTGATGGCGCAGATGACCACATTAACAACACGGTGCGCCTGGTCGCGAACGAGATCACCCCGAAGGAAGGTTGGGATCCGAATAACCCGCCGGAGGACACCCCGCCGGGTGACACCCCGCCGGGTGACACTCCGCCGACGGACGAACCGCCGGTGCCGCCGGTGACGGTCAACACCTACAAGGGCGACATTGTCATCAACAAGTTCAAGGACGAAAACTCGAACGGTGCTAAGGACGGCAACGAGGGCGCTCTTAAGGGTGCGAAGTTCGCGCTGTACAAGAACTGCGATACGACCGACAAGGCAGCCTTGACCGCTGACACTAATTCGGCGAACCTGATCCGCACTGGTGAGACTAATAAGGACGGCAAGCTGGTTTTCAACGGTCTCCACGTCACTGACCTGCAGAATGACACTGAGGCCATTGACAAGAAGTACTGCGTGGTCGAGACCGAGGCCCCGGCAGGCTACATCCTGAACCCCAACGTCTTCGAGTTCACTTTGAAGAAGGAAGGCGTTGAAGCGGGTGAGGATGGCAACCTCGTCATCGAGGCTGCGAAGGATGTGCCTAACAAGCCGGATACGACTACCCCGCCACTGCTGCCTTCCACCGGTGGCATGGGTGTGCTGATCATCGCGCTGGCTGGCCTCGCGATCATCGGCGGCGGTGTCTACGCGGCACGCCGCAACTCCCAGTCCGCATAGGCGCAAGCGCGGACCTAGGTCTAGTGGCTGCTAGCAAGCGCTAGGCCGGACGCCGCCCCGGCGAACCGACCGGGACGCGCACGCCCGCCGGCAGGAGGGCGAAAAATTCCTGCCCCAGTTTGAAACCTGAGGTCGTCGATAGGCGATGACCCCAAAGAGAGGACACGACAGGTGACTACTGCAGTGAAGGCGAAGCACCGGCAGCAGCCGGCGCAGAAGTCGTTCTTCCAGCGCGTCGGCCTGCCTGTCCTCATCATTCTCGTTGGGCTGATCGTGCTGATGTACCCGGTGATTTCCACGCAGTGGAACAACCACGTGCAAGAGCAAGTGGCCAAGCAGTACGAGGAGAAACTGCAGGTCGTGCCGCCGGAGCAGGTCAACCGCGCGTACGAGGCAGCGGTGGAGTACAACCGCACGCACACTGACGGCCCGATCCTGGATCCATGGCTGGCGCGCATCAGCGAGGACAACGCGGAGTACAAGGAGTACGAAAGCCACCTCGCAGGTGTGTCCGCGATGTCGCAGCTGGCGATCCCGTCCATCGACGTTCGCCTGCCTGTCTACCACGGCACCAGCGACAACACGCTGCAAAAGGGCCTCGGCCACCTGTACGGTTCCGCGCTGCCCACCGGCGGCGAAGGGTTCCACTCCGTGATCACCGGCCACACTGGCCTGACCACCGCGACGCTTTTTGACGACCTCGTGGACGTCAAGGAAGGCGATGCAATCTACATCTCCACCTTCGGCAAGCGCCTGAAGTACCAGGTGTACAAGACCGAGGTCGTGTTGCCGGACGAGACCGACAGCCTGCGCGCGGAGGCCGGCCGCGACCTGCTCACGCTGGTGACCTGCACCCCGTACGGCATCAACACTCACCGTCTGCTGGTGCACGCCGAGCGCGTGCCGCTGGATCCGGACGAAGCCAAGGTGCTCGACGAGTCCACCTCCACCGTCCAGTGGTGGATGTGGGTGCTCGGCGCCGTGGCGCTCACTGTTCTGCTGGCGCTGATCTGGTGGATCATCCGCGAGAAGAAGAAAAGCGACCGCAAGGACGCCATGACTAGAGAGGTTCTGTCCTAATGCGCACTTCGAAGTTTGTGGCGGCGCTCGGCGCGGCGTCAGTCCTTGCGTGCGGGTTCTTCGGCCCCGCTGCCGACGCGAAGGTGATCAGCGGCAATGACCGCGACATCCCGGCGGCGAGCGTGGACACCACCCAGCCGATCTCGTTGATGGTGAAGAAAGCGGCGACGAACCCGTACGACGATGTGCCGGCAGGGGAGAAGCCGCCGGCCATCGCCGGTGCGACGTTCAAGTTGTCGTTGGTCAAGGGCGTGGATGTCACCACGGATGAAGGGCGCGCGGGTGCCAAGAAGCTTTCGCTTAACGACGCTAAAGCCAAAGGCCTCACCCCAATCGCCACCGCCCAGACGAGCGAGAAGGGCGCAGCCGGCTTCGACAACCTGAAGCCCGGGCTTTACCTGCTGGAGGAAGACGCCCCGGACGACGGGCACGAGTACCACGTGTCCAGCCCACAGCTGATCATCCTCCCGCTCGGTGACGTGCGTGGCACCCAGTTCAAGTATGAGAACGTGGTGGTGACCAAGTGGGATGGCAGCGACGGCGGCGAGCCGCCAACCTCCACCCCGACGCCGTCGCCATCGACGTCGACGACGACGGAGCGCACGACCGAGAACACCACGGAGAAAACCACCGAGACCTCCACCGAGCGCACCACGGAGTTCACCCCGGTTGAGTCCACGATCACCTCAACGATGCCGAACGGCTCGACCACGGTGATCACCACGCGGCCGTCGACGTACGTGACCACGCAGCCGAACGGTTCCGTCACCACGGTGACGCAGCCGCCAGCAGATAAAGAACGCAGCGGCGACCTGGCCTACACCGGCGCGAACGTCCTGTGGGCGGCGGGCCTGGGCGGCCTGCTGATCCTGGTCGGGTTTGTCCTGGCCCGGCGCAGCAAGAACGTAGAGCAATCACGGTAGAACAGCGGATTTAGGAAAACGATTATGCGAAAGATTTTGAAGCCTGCAGCGCGAACTGCTAGCTCGCGCGCACGTCGCTCGGTCCGCGGCGTTGCTGCCGTGGTTGCCTCCGTGGCACTCGCCGCCGGTCTGGGCTCGTACCCGGTGGACGCGCAGGAGACTGCGGCTGAGACAACGACGAGTGCTGCCGAAACTACTGCTTCCACGACAACCGCGACCGAGACTCCGTCTTCTTCCCAAACGTCTTCTGCTACACCTAAGCCGGCCGTGGCTGAGCCGAACTCTGTGACGGTCGAGCGTGAAGGCGATGTCGACCACATCACCATTCGCGACACAGATGACAACCCCTGGGACTCCGGCCGCAAGGCATCTGACGAGTACATCTGGGGCGTGAAGCGTATCGGTGATGGCGACATCACCCGCATCGTGAAGGTTGTCGCCGACGGCGAAGAATTGGAGCCTGAGTACTTCGGCTACGTCAACGGCGAGGACTTTGACGTCATCGGTATCGACGAGGACGCCTTCTGGACGATTCCGCCGATGAAGATCGAGATCGAGGTCGAAACCACCGAGGCCGGCGAGTACGCAATTGCGGAGCCGGACGAGGTACCGACCGCCCGTGAGCTTTCGGAAACCGGGTACGGACGCACCGACCAGGCTGCGGCGACCGTGAATCCGGAAGGTGTTGGTATGGCGCGTGCTGCGACGCAAGGTAATTCACGGATTGGTCTTTCGCTAAACCAAAAGAGCTACAGTGGTATTTCCGGTCCGAACGGCGATACAGCGCCCCGAGGCACGCTCAAAACGAGTATCGGCGGTCAGTACGCTGCGAGGAACGTGTATCTGACCGAGCTGGTGCTGACCCACAACAACACCTCTGCGAAGTACTCACTTTCCGGACCGATCACCATTCGTAAGAACGGTGGTACCGAAACCTGCGCGGTCCAGCCGCATCAGGTCACCGAGTTGAGCCGTCGTTCCGCAGCGAATGGTGGGTCGGTTAACTCCATTTCTATTGACCTGAGCGCTTGTGATCCCCAGATCGCCGTTTGGCAAGGATCAGGCGACAACATCGAGATTGATTTCAGTGGTCCCGGGACCGGAAACGCACAGTCGGATTACACGATGGAGCTGTATGGGTCGTACGAGTCGGGCGGTGGTAAACGATTCAATGTGGTTGCTGACCCGAACGGCTCGGTTAAGTTGAGCCCGGCGCGGACAGAGGGAGACAACCCTTACACCACCACTTCTTCCTTCGACGATCGTACAAATTTCGAGCGTGCACTCGTAGAAGTGAGTGCGCCCAACAGCTTCCTAGCCGTGGAAAACTACGGTCTGACGATCGATCTTATCGAGAGCGGAGTCACTCTGGAGCGTCGTGTAATTTCGGCGTCGAGCAACTCGGTGACTTTCGAGGTCTACCCAGTCAAGAATGGTAAGCGTGTTGAGAGTGCCCTTGTAGAAAAGGGTGCGAACTTGAAACTGACGACAAGGTTTAGTGACGGACCAGTTGATATTGACGCAAAAGTGACGGTTTTCGGAACTTCAGTTCAGCGGCCGCCGGAAGCGACGGAGCCTGTGTCCGAGCCGGATCGGTCCAATTTTCTTCCCGGACGAGTGCCGAATCCGGCGCTTCCAGAGAAGTGCGGTTTGAAGATCGCAATTGTTGCAGACGTCTCGACGTCGTTGCAATATGCTGATGGCGTCGACGCTTTCGAGAAAACCAGAACTTCAGCCAAATCCTTGGTAGACAAGCTCGCCGGCACCACGACGAAAGTAGGGGTCTACAGCTTTGCTCGTACCGCTCAGACCCAGACTCCCGGCGGTGCAGTATCTATCCAGACACAGCAGGGAGTGAACCAGGTAAAAAATGCCATCAACTCTTGGACGGAGCAGAATGGTGGTGCGACAAACTGGGAGGCAGCTCTGTCTCTTGTCGGCGGCAAAGGTTATGATGCCGTATATTTCATAACGGATGGCATGCCTACCTGGGATGACAGTGGATGGCAACCGCTGCTCAGTGCGAGTAAAGGTCAGATGAATTCCGGTGCGTTTGTGCAGGCAACATCTCTAAAGAATGCCGTTCACGCTGCTAACGAGCTTAAGGCAGACGGAACTAGAGTGGTGCCACTCATGGTCGATCTGAAGTTGCGAGCCGGAAACACGGTCGAAGGCGATTACGTGTTAAAGGACGTTATACCTAACTGGGCGGCACCGAAAGGCGCGCTTGGCATGAGCTCTACCAGGTCACTCCGTTATCCCGAGGATGACCGCATGGTGTACCCGGGGAATGGTTTGGATACGGTAGTGAACGCCAAAGAAGCGGTCGATAGAAAGTATTTGAAGTTCTATATCAAGGACGACCGCGAAATTACTTCCAATCAAAGTTTGTGGACCTACGGCTACCGCAGTGTCGTGACGATGGGTGAAGATATCTCCGGTAATGGCGACGCCATAAGGGTGGCGGGTGGATACGCACAGCTCGGTAAAGAACTAGACGCGATCGCTTCGAAGTTGAAGGAGAACTGCGAAAGTAGCTTCACCGTCAAAAAGAATATCGTCGACCAAGACGGTAAGTTGCTTGAAGAAGGTGCTTCTGACTGGACTTTCAACACTTTGAGTACTTCTGGTTCAGTCCTCGACCCGGGCGACGGAACTCTTACTGCAAACTCCTCCAAGACAACAAACCAGGATGGTCTCGCATCTTGGCGTATCGAGTCCAAGGAAGCCACTAACATTGAGGTGGCTGAGACGCTGAAAGATGG
This sequence comes from Corynebacterium wankanglinii, assembly GCF_013601005.1. Taxonomy (NCBI): domain Bacteria; kingdom Bacillati; phylum Actinomycetota; class Actinomycetes; order Mycobacteriales; family Corynebacteriaceae; genus Corynebacterium; species Corynebacterium wankanglinii. Next base: position 107,206 of record NZ_JABFED010000007.1, on the reverse strand, counting down.
CTACAAACTGCTCCCGATAAATGGAGCAAACGCGAAGTGCACCCAGTCTGTAGGGGATTTCGTTGCGGACGTCCCTATGGTTAACGATGGAGATGCTGGCTTCAAGGTTGAAGTGCCGGTTTTCAGTCATGTGACCTGTGTCGTTTCGAATTACGAGCCCAAGGACGAGTTCGTAAAGCTCGAGCTTGAGAAGCTCGATGCGACCGATATGTCAACGCTTTCGAACGCGAAGTTTGAAGTTCGTTCGGAACGGAAAGGTGAAGGCCCGTTCGCAGTCAATTGGGACGAGGACTCGCAGACGTACAAGACTGAGGCGAAGCTCGGTTCCGCGAAGACGTACTACCTCGTCGAGACGCAGGCACCTACCAAGGATGGCCAGCAGTACTCCCTGCTCGTCGCGCCGGTGGAGTTCCAAATCGTGTCCGGTGAAAACGGATACGTCGTCCAGATTCGTGACGGCGAGGACTGGAAATCGGAATTGATCGGTGCCGGACTGTGGACTGAGCGTCCGCAGGAGTTCGACGCAGCCACCGGATACCTCCAGGTCGCCAACGTCCGCCAAGGCAACATGCCGAAGACCGGTGGCGTGGGTGTCCAACTCCCGATCCTGATCGGCGGTGCGCTCATCGCCGCGGGTGCCTTGATGGGCAGGCGCAAGGTCACAGCCTAAGCACCGGAGTGCGGTCTAACCGAGCGTCGTGGGGGCCCAGCTAATCAGCAATGATTAGCTGGGCGTCTTGGTGTGGCTTTCCGCTTAGAAACCGTCTGGATAAGAGAAGAAAACCTATGCAAAGTTGTTGCAGACCTTGGGGCTGGGAAGTTCTCGTGTACTCCTGCTCGCAGAAGGCATTACGTGAATTCTGGCCGGATCGTACCGTTAACAGTGACGAATTTGAGCCTGCCCGATTTGGCTGCGGGGCTATCTGACAAGTTAAGCCCCTTGGTAGTCAGATAAGATGGAATAGCTTCGATGCCCAGTCTCACGTGCGAGCTGCAATTGTTTTTATGTGCTAGAGCGAGATTTTCATCTTGAGTCAGCCACCAAGGTGTGAGCCCGAAATCCACCACGCCAATGTCAAACGGAACGATATGGGTGACCTGCAATATTCCAGTCTTGCCTTTACAGTGTGCACATTTTTCACCGTCACGTTTGATGATTGCTTCGCGCCGCTTACCTGAAAACCTCCGTGGTACTTCTTTCCTGTAGGTCTCCCATTCACTAGGAGTTAACCAAGTTTGTCCAGAAAAACCGGCTGGATCTTTTAGGGCTGGCGAAGTCATTCTTCCTCACTTCATACCGTAAACGAAAGGAGTCTTAAATTCGGTCGATGGCTATGATTTTAGGGGAACTGGATAGCGCGTGTTGGAAAATGTTTGGGCCACTTCGTTAATACTGGTGTGGTGGGTATCGAGTAGCGCTCGGCCCGGCGCGCCTTCAACGAGAGGTCGGGTAGTGGCTCCACATCAACTGCAGGGGTACCTTGCGCGCACTCTCGCGCATTGGCCACACCATCAGATTGATCGGAGCGAAATTCCCATGAGCATGATTGTCTCCAGGGTGCGTACTTTAGTGTGGTGCAACGCTTGCTGATGCTGAGGGTTTCCGATTCTTTGTGTGCGGGGGCAACCACCGTAGGTCAACGTTTTGGTGAGAGCGTCGCTCAGCAACGCGACACCTTCATCTGGCGAGAGAACCCCCGGTAGTTCAAAAATGGTTGTCGCAATCTCCGGTTAAAACCAGTTTCAGGAATACGGAAGGTGAACGTTGCTCGCCTAACCTCCAAGTTCGCGCTGCGTGATCTCTCAGGTGGCGCTAGTTTTTGACGCATGATGTCCCGCCGCGCACTCGCCGTCACCACCTTTGCCGTTTTCACCGCCACAGCCGCCACCACAACCGTTCCCGCCAACGCCTCCCAGCCGGAGGCGTTCCCCGAATCCACCCGCCCGTACCTGTACTTCCAGAGCTTCGACGGGGCGGACAACCCCGCCCACTTCACGCACGACCTGCCCAAGGGCTGGTCGCAAGACGTCGACGGCGTGACCTCGGGCGAGGCCCGCTGGAACGGGTGGACCGTCTCGGACGTGCGCCACTGGACCTGGGCCGCCGGCACCGACGAGCGCCACTTTTTCACCCAGGGGCACGACCAGTTCGCCATCATCGATTCGAAGCAGCAGCGCCTCGCCGAGCGCGACTCCATGGACGCGCGCATGACCACCGAGCCGATCGACATCGCCGGCCAGAGCAAGGTCGCGCTCGAGTTCGACCAGCACTACCGGCAGGGCAAGAAGGGGCAAACCGCACGGGTTGCGGTGGGTTTCGATGGTGGGGAACCGGAGGTCGTCGATAGGCTAACTAGCGATCGCTACTCCTCCCACGAGTACTTCGAGCTCGACGTGCCGGAAGGCGCCAAGACGATGCAGGTGACGTTTAGCTACCTCGGCGGCAACGACGACTACTGGTGGGCAGTGGACAACGTCGCGGTGCGCGCGCCGTTCACCCAGGCCGCGGAGAAGCCGAACACCGTCATCGACGTCATCTCCGATACGCAGGACGACCCGGAGGATTTCAAGCTGGCTGTCCGGCGCCTCAACGCCATGCCGGAGAAGGCCAGCGCGCTGGTGATCAACGGCGATCTGGTGGATAACGGCAGCCAGGAGCAGTGGGACAAGTTCCTCGCCGCGCGCAAGGAGGTCCCGCACGATTCGGGCGTGGAGCTGTGGACCATCGGCAACCACGAGATGTACGGCAAGGAAACCTCGGAGGTGCACATGCAGCGCTTCCTCAAATACTCCGGGCAGGACAAGCCGTGGAACGAGGTGGTGGTGGACGACACCCCGCTGATCAGCATTAACACGGAGTACTACTCGGACGTCGACCGCGACGGCAAGGAGCCGTTCCAGCGCATCTCCGCCGAGCAGCTGAAGTGGCTGGACGAGCGCCTCGCGCACTGGGATAAGCAGGGCGTGACCGCGCTGGTGTTCACGCACCCGCTGCTGCCGGGGACGGTGTCGATGAGCCATTCCGCCTGGTACCAGAACGATTTCGAGGACGAGCAGGCCATCTCGGATGTGCTGTCCAAGTACAACGACATCGTGGCGTTCACCAGCCACTCGCACTCCTCGCTGAAGCAGAACAACTGGTGGGGCACCAGGCGTTACGACGGCACCCCGCAAGGCGCCATCGGCTTCCCCGTGGTGAACACGGGCGCGATCCTCAACGAGTACCTGCCGGACGGCGACCACGACGAAAAGATCGTGGACGACAAGGCCGCCACCGGCCTGCGCGTGAAGGTTTACGACGACCGCATCCGCGTCGAGGCCTGGGACTTCAAGGACGGCCGCAGCCTACTCAACCCCGACGGCGAGGCAAAGATGCTCAAGTACCAGGACTTTTCAAAGCAGCACCGCCTATCGACGCCTCCGGTACAGCCCCCGGCAGAGCCCACCCCGGACGCTGATGCTGATTCTGATTCGGCGGAGGGCTCCTCTGCCGGAGCGAAGGCCGCCCTGGTCATCGGCATCGTCGCGGCGCTTGGCGGGGCCTTCGCGTTCATCGCCTCGCAGTTTGGCGACCAGTTGCGCGGGTTGCTCCCGGCTCCGATCGCGGGGCTTCGGTAGCGCTGAGGGGTTGCAGCGCGCGTTTCGACGGAACTGCCCGGGGTAGCAATGCCCTAATCAACGGCATATGCTCACACTTAGTTGAACTGGGCTACAGGGAGGAGGAGTTCCGTGAGACTTACCATCGAACAAGCCGCATCTGGATATCGCGTGGATGCGTCGTTGCTGCAAGGCATCGTCGATAAAGGGTTGGTTGCTCTGGATGCGAACGGGACGGTCAACCACCTGTTAGCCCAAGCGATGTCGCGTTATGTATCGGACGAGTTCGAGGCTTTGTTCGGCGCTTCGGCGACTCTGCCCGGCCTCGACCTCGTGTTCACCGGAATGACCAACGTGCCCTGCGCGCGATTTGTGCAAGCTGGAACGGGGCTGTTGGGTATCGAGAGATTCGGAATCGTGCCTGGGGGACGGCAGTTTTACCAGGTATCTGATTTCGGGGCGCTTTATTCCGCTGGAGTTACCGAATTGTCCGATCAAGTTAGCTCTCACGGTTTCCTCATCCGGGAGGAAGACACCAGCGAAATGCAGGCTTTTGCGGATGCGTACATGCTTGGAGATACACGCGTTCAGACCGCGATTCGGACTCACCTCGCTTCAGCCTCCAATACTGCTGCTTAACAATGGCAGCGAATATTTTCCAGCACGTGGCCGAAGCTGCTGAAATCCTCGACGGACAAGATTGGTTGTTAGTCGGAGGGGCGATGACCCAGGTGCACTGCGTTTTAGGGGAGGTCACCTACGAGCGCCCCACATCCGACGTGGATATTGTCGTGGATCCTGTTCGAGATTCGACGCTAATCGGAGTTGCGGCATGCCTTGAAAAGAACGGTTTCGAAAGAGTCGACCAATTGCATAGCAGTGGGGCTCTCCATCGCTTCGAACGGGAGAACGGTTTCGCCATCGATGTTATGGGGAAAGACAGTAACCTCACGCCTGATCGCTGGTTGGGGTTTCGCGTCGTAAAGTGCCCGGGGTCAAAGTCCGCTCTGGGGCGATATTCGGACGGCAAGCAAAAAGAGATTCTTGAGGTAGATGTGGGCGAGGGCCGGAGCGTCCGTATCCCCAATGTCTGGTCCGCTCTAGCAATCAAAGGGTGGGCACTACGCCAGCCGGACGCCAACCGCCAGCGGCACGTGCAAGACTCCCTAGCGCTTCTCGCTTGCGCATCAGTCACTGAGCCGAAGCGCAATCTCACCAAGTCGGAGCGCAAGGCGATTAATTTCGTGCTCTCCAGCGACTACCTCAGTCACATGGAGAATTGGGGACCGCTTTCTGACCGACACTGGCAAGCGGTATTAACCGAGATCCGGAGACTGCGTCCTCAAGGCGAAATCGGAGTTCCTGATCCTTTGAAGCCGATGCTCCCGCCGCCGAAGCTCTAGAACGCCGAAAATTGTCTTGGTGCCCAGCAGGACTACTATCGCGTCATTGAACTGGGAAGGAGTACGCCGTGGCATCACATTCTGGGCGGTCCGTGGTTGGACCTTTGGTCGTCGTCACGCTGCTGGCCCTCGTATACCTGTGGTGGACCGGCAACGACCAGCCCACCGACGAGCCCGCGCCCGAACCGCCCGCCGCCGAGGCCCCCGCGCCGGCGCCGCAGCAAGAGGCGCCGTTCATCGCGGACAGCCGCCCGCTGGAGATGTACATTCCCGCGATTGGCCTGGTCGCGGACTTCGAGCCGAATGATTGTCGCGCGCACGACGGCACCATCGACCCGGCCACGCTCGACCTCGCGTGCGCGTACACCTCACCCGACCGCCCGTACGCGCTGCCGGGCTCGCAGGCCGAGGACATTGTGGTCATCGCGGGTCACACAGGTTCCGGGGTGGAGGCAGTCTTCGACAAGCTTTACGACGGCTCCGCCGACCACCACACCGTCCGCGCCGGCGACGTGCTGTACCTGCGCACCGAGGCCTCCGGCGAGGCGTGGCTGAAGTACACGGCGACGGACTTCCACGACCCGGTGAAAGCGTCACTAAGCAGCGACACCTCCATCTGGGGTGACGGCCCCACCCCTGGCAGGTTGCTGACAATCAGTTGCATCCAGCCGCCGTTCTACCAACAGTCGGTGCGAAATGCGGTTGTGGGCTGGCAGTTTGCAGGTGTCGCCGGGCCTATCGACGGCTCCGCCGAACCCGCCCCAGTCATCCCCCGGGGATAGCTCGCGGCGCCCATCGTGCGTGGATTTCGTATCGAACTGACAGGGTGTGTGGAGGGTCCGGTTGTAACGTAACCGCGCCACCTGGCCGATGCATTAGGTGGGTGGGATAAACAACCGAAAGTGAAGGAGCAGACAATGCGTTTGAACAAGACTGCAATCGCACTGACGACCGCCGCTGCACTTGGTGCTGGCGTAATCCCGACTGCGGGTGCTCAGGAGAGCAACGCGCCGAAGCTCGACGACGGCGTGCAGCAGGCCACCGACAGCCCGAACGATGCCGATATGAGCATCTTCGGCAACGGCACTGGCGACGGTGCCGCGCAGGCGACCGGCAACGCCCCGGAAAACCCGAACGACCAGCTGCTTCCGGGCGCCCCGGAGGGCTCGGAGCCGGCCTCGTCGAACTCCCTGGGTTCCAATGAGCAGGCTGCGACCGAGACCGAAACCGCCACTGCTACCGCGACGGCCACGGAAACGGCAACGGCAACGGCGGGCGACTCGGGCGCTGCCGCGGGCACTGAGGGCACCGCCACCGGCACCGCGACGGCAACTGCGACGGAGACCGCGACAGGTACCGCCACTGCCACCGCCACGCCGACCACCAAGGACAACACTGCCGCGATCGTGCTCGGCTCCCTGGGTGCACTCGCCGGCCTGGGCCTGATCATCGCCGGTGTGCAGTACTTCGTGAACAAGGACGGTGACCTGGTCAAGGACCCGAACCGCGTCGACCAGCCTGCCTCCCCGGAAGAGAAGGCCGAGTCTGAGCAGGTGAAGAAGGACCACGGCGATGAGATCGCCAAGCAGGTCGAGGCCAACGGCGGCGCCCCGGCCGCCGGCGCTGGCAACGCAGGTAACGCTGGCGCTGGCGCCGCGGCGAACGGTGCCGGCAACGCCGCCGCAGCGAACGGCGAGCGCGGCATGAACGCTTCCACCGGTGTGGCGGAGCTGCCCGCCGGTCTGGTCGCGCTGCTGATCCTGTCCATCGTGGGCGCTGCGGGCTACGCCTTCAGCCGCCGCGAGACGGTCTAAGGCTCTATAGCGCCGAAGTGCTCTGAGATCGTCGGCCCCGCTTTGCGATTCGTCGCAAGGCGGGGCCTTCGCTTGTTGAAAGCGGTTGCGCGAAGAATTGTCGTGTGTACAATGTGCGTACGCATGAGAGGGGAGAGTCAAAATGACAGTGAAAGATCGCCGATTGAACCTTCGGACCACGGCACTGCAAGATGATCGGCTCAGGCAGGCCGCAGAGGCGACCAATAAGTCAGTCTCGGAGTTTGTGTTGGAGAGTGCGGTTGAGCGAGCTGAAATGGTGCTCGCTGATCAGCGCTGGTTCGTTCTGAGTGAAGAGAACTTCTCGCATGTAGAGAAACTTCTAGAGCGGCCAGCAGATTTTGGGAAGTTGGCTGAGCTGTTTGCGGGCGAAAGCCCATTCGGGAAGGAATTCAGCTTTGGTGGCTGACGGAGTCCTTCAGTCACCGCGGCAATTGGTCAAGAGCGATGATCGGGCGTCGTTTCGGTGTGGGGTCGCTTCCTTGGACTTGTGGTTCCACCGGTATGCACTACAAAATCAGCGTGCGAAAAACTGCGCTGTCTATGTGTCGACGTGGAACGCGCGGGTCGCCGGATATTACGCGATCTGCACCGGGGGATTGGAAAAGGGAGCGGCGCCGGGAAACTTCGCAAAAGGTCGGCCGGATCCGATTCCCGTAATTATTCTTGCTCGACTGGCTGTGGACGTGGATGCGCAGGGCAAAGGTGTCGGCAGAGCGTTGCTGCGCGATGCTTTAGCGCGATGTTTCACGGCTGCCGCGGCGGTTGGGGCGGCGGCCGTCGTGGTCCACGCGTTGGATCAACAGGCGAAGGATTTCTACCTCCGACACGCCGATTTTCACGAAATACCGGGGGAGCCGTTGCATCTGCTGCTGCCGATGAAGGGGATTGAGCAGATCGTAGGGCCGTAAACCCCTACTGCGGCTCCACCGGGTTGCCCTGCCACACGGTCATGGCCGGCACCTCGTCGCCACGCATGACCAGCGAGCCCGGGCCCACCGTCGCGCCGGCGCCGATGACGGAGCCTGGCAGGGAAACCGAGTGGGCGGCCAGCGTCGCCGAGTCCAGGATCGAGACCGTGTCCAGGGACATCACGCGGTCCTGGAACAGGTGCGTCTGCACCACCGTGCCCGGGCCGACCGACGCGCCGCGGCCCACCACGCACAAGTCCGTCTCCGGGAACCAGTAGGACTCGATCCACGCGCCGCGGCCGACGCGCACGCCCAGCGCGCGCAGCGCCAGGTTCATCTCGCCGGAACCGGAGGCCCAGTTGAAGAACCACGGCGCGGCCACGACCTCGACGAACTGGTCCTGCAGCTCGTTGAGCCACACAAACCAGGAGTACAGCGGGTGCTCGCCAGCGCGGTGGCGGCCAACCAGCACCCACTTCGCCACCACGGCGGACAGCACGGCCAGCACGCCCACGGCCATCCACACCAGGCCGCCGAGCAGGAACGGCCAGAAGCCGAAGCGCTCCAGAAGCGTCACCACAAAAGCGGCGAACACCGCCGCCAGCACGGCTTGCGTCATGGGGGCGAGCAGCCGCAACGTCTCCACAAACCCGCGCTTGCGCATCAGCGACGCGGACGGCTTGTAGGTCGCCTCGCCGGCGGCCTCCACCTCGACGCGGCGCATGCGCTCCGGCGGCGAGCCCCACCAGTTCGAGCCCGCCTTGGATTTCTTCGGCGACGCTGACAGCACCGCCACCAGCGACTGTTTCGCCAGCTTGCGGCCCGGCGCGACCATGCCGGAGTTGCCCACGAAGGAGCGTTTGCCCACCACGGTGCGGTCGGTGCGGATCCAGCCGCCGCCGAGTTCGTAGGTGCCCACCATGGTGTCGTCGGCGAGGAAGGCTCCGTCGCGCACCTCGGTCAGCTTCGGCACCATCACGGCGGTGGAGACCTCGGCGTTCTCCCCGATCTGCGCGCCGAGCGAACGCAGCCACACCGGCGTGGCCATGCCTGCGTAGATGGGGAAGTAGCGGGTGCGGGCGTCGTCCATAAGCCTGGTCACGGTCCACAGCGCCCAGCCATGCAAGCTGCGCACGGGGAACACGCCGGGCTTTACGCCTATCGACGTCAACCTCACGGCCACCCACGTCAAACCCAATCCAGCGGCGATGTAGACCAGACCGCCGACTGGTGCGAACACCAGCAGGCCCCACACCGACGTGGTCTGCACCAGGCGCGCCAGCCCCACCGTCGCGGCGACGCCGGCGACACCGGCCGTCGCCGGCAGCAGCGCCAGCACCAGCGACGTCAGGCCGTAGCCCAGCGCCCACAGCGGGCGGCGCGGCGGGCGCTCGTCCGGGAAGCGGTGCTTGGACCGGCCCACCTTGCGGGCAGGCGACCCCGCCCAGCGCGCGCCCTTCTTCACGGGTTTCTCGCCGGTGACGGTGGAGCCGGCCTCCACGTGCGCGCCGTCGCGGATCTCAGTTCCGGGCATGAGCGTGGAGCGCGCGCCGACGCGGGCCTCCGCGCCGATGCGCACCTCGCCCACATGCAGCTCGTCGCCGTCGAGCCACACGCCCGATAAGTCCACCTCGGGCTCGATGGCGGCGCCCTCGCCGACCGTGAGCAGGCCGGTGACCGGGGCGAAGGTGTGCATGTCCACGCCCTTGCCAATCGTCGCACCCAGCATGCGGGCGGTAATCTTGGCGGCGTTGGCGCTGGAGATGTTCAGCGCGCCAGATGCCGTAAGCCACCGCTCGGCGGCCCACAAGCGCACGTGCTGCGCGCCTCCGCGCGGGTACACACCGGGTTGCACCCGGCCACGGATCAGCCGTGCGCCGAGCGCACCGATGGGGATGCGGCCGAACGGGGTGCACAGCACCACAAACGCGGCGGCGAGCCACGCCCAGCTCAGCTGCGTCAAGCCCAACAGGTTCGCGGCGATGGCCACCCAGGTCACGGCCGTGGCGGCCTTCAGGGTCATCACCGGGACCATCAGCAGTGTCTGCGCGATCCTCGTACCAGCGCCGACGGGCGCCACGTCGCGTTCGCGGGTTGCGGTGCGGTGGGAAAGCGTGAGCTCGTCGATAAGCGAGGCAAGCGTTTCCAACCTGGGGTGGTCGTAGAGGTCGCGCACCGCGATAGTGGGCACACGCTCGCGCAGGCGCGTGATCAGCGCGGCGGCCGCGAGCGAGGAGCCGCCGAGTTCGAAGAAGTCCGCGTCTCGGCCCGGCACGTCCAGGCCGAGGACCTCGACCCACTGCTGGGCCACCCACGCCTCGGTGTCGGTCAGCCCCACGGCGTCGACGCTGGCGGGCAGCGGCCACGGCAAGGCCTTTTTATCCACCTTGCCGGAGGTGCGGATGGGCAGCTCGTCCATCACGTGCAGGCGCGGCACAAGCGCGGCCGGCATGACCTCGGCGAGGCGCTCGCGCATCTGCTGAACGTCCAGCTCCGCGCCCTCGTTGGGGGAGACGTAGCCCACCAGCACCTTGTCGCCGCTCGGCAGCGTTTGCACCGCCACGGCGGAGTTGTACACCCCGTCGAGGGCGGCGACGTTGGCCTCCACCTCACCGAGCTCGATGCGGCGTCCGCCGATTTTCACCTGGTCGTCGGCGCGGCCGATAAACGCCAGGCCGTTGTCGGTGAGCTTGACGTGGTCACCGGTGCGGTAGGCGCGCTCCCATTCGCCCATCGGCGCGTACTTTTCCGCGTCCTTCTCCGGGTCCAAGTAGCGGGCCAGCCCGACGCCGCCGATGATCAGCTCGCCTTGCCCGTCTTCGCCATCGCTTGCGATGGCGAGATCCCATCCGTCCAGCGGCCAGCCGATGGTCACCGGCTCACCCGGGGACAGCTGCTTGGCGCTGGCCACCACGGTCGCTTCGGTGGGCCCGTAGGTGTTCCACATCTCGCGGCCCGCAGCCAGGCGGTCCGTCAGCTCCTGCGAGCAGGCCTCGCCGCCCACGATGAGCAGACGGATGTTATCCAGCGCCTCCTTCGGCCACAGGCCGGCAAGGGTGGGCACGGTGGAGACCACCGTGATGTCGCGGCGGATCAGCCACGGTCCCAGGTCCTGGCCGGAGCGCACCAGCGCGCGCGGGGCGGGCACCAGGCAGGCGCCGTGGCCCCACGCCAGCCACATCTCCTCGCAGGAGGCGTCGAAGGCCACGGACAGGCCGGCCAGCACCCGGTCGTCCGGGCCCAGCGGGTTGTCCTGGCAGAACAGGCGCGCCTCCGCGTCCACGAACGCGGCCGCGGAGCGGTGCGTGACCGCCACGCCCTTTGGTTTGCCCGTCGAGCCCGAGGTGAAAATGATCCAGCAGTCGTGGTCCGGGGTAACCTCGCCGAGCTCGCCCGGCTGCGCGGGCTTGAGCACCCGCAGGCCGTCGTCGGTCCAGATCGCGTCCACGTCCGCCTCGCCGAAGACGGTCTCCGCGCGCTCGTCCGGGTCGTCCGCGTCCACCGGCACGTACGCGCAGCCCGCGCGCATGGTGGACAGGATGGCGAGGTAGAGCTCCCTGCTTCCCGACGTCATCCTGATCCCCACGCGACCCCCATCGCGCACGCCCTTGGCACGCATGCCAGCCGCGCGGTGCTCGATTTCCTCCACCAGCTCGGCGTAGGTGAGCACGCCGTCGTCGGCGGAGTTGGCGCCGCCGTCATCGATGGCGGCGGCATCGGGGTGCTCGGCGGCGGTGGCCGTGAGGACGTCGATAAGCGTCCGCTCCGGCGGCGCCAAGTGGCTGCGGAGGAGGGGATTGTCGGGCTGAGACATGCGGATAAGGCTAATGGTGCCGGAAGAATCCGCAAATCGTGGGAAACGCCAACTATTTGGTTGCGCCCATTGAGACCGCCGCCCCCGCGGATCCAGCTACCAAGAACCAGCTAACCGCCCCCTAGAGCCTTGGTAGCTGGGCCTAGATAGCTGGATCTGCTATGGCATGCGCGGACCCGAGGACGCCGCTAACCTCAGAGCCGCTGCCTCAGCAGAGGCCGCTCCAAGGGGGAACATGGATCACGCACAGTTGGTGGCGCCGCTAGTGGCGCGCGGGGACGTGGACGAGCAAGAATGCGTGCAGCTATCCGCAACGAAATTTGTGCCGCTAGCGCACTGGCAGGGTCTGAAACGCTACCAACAGGAGTTTCTCCGCTGCTACGCGCACGGGGTGAGCGCCCATAAGGCGGTGCTGATGGGCAGATCGGCAGCACGGGTGTACGGCATGTGGGTCGTGGGCAAAGACGCCGAGACTGTTGAGCTGGCGCAGCGAAACGGGCACCCGCCGTCCAAGTCGCAGTGGCCCGAGGGCGTGATCTACCGCAACATCACCGTCCCCGACATCGACGTCAGGGAATTCGACGCGTTCGACCCTGCCGGCGGCGACGGCCAGCTCCGTCTCACAACGATGTCGCGCACTGCTGTAGACATTGCCCGTTTCCACGGCGTACGCGACGCCGTCGTGGCCATAGACGGCCTCTACCGCGACAAAACTCCACTTCAGATCGATGCCGTCCAGGCGGCGCTTTCGTCCACGATCACTCGGCTTACGGGCAAGAAGGGAGTGGGTCAGGCTAGGCGGGCGTTGGAGCTCAGCTCGGCGAAATCCGAATCCGCAATGGAGTCGCTTTTCCGCATCATCCTAGCCGAACACGGCATTGAGGTCCTGGAGCAGATGTGGGTGGGCCGGCACTTCCGGGTCGATCTGTTGTGGGGCAACCTAATCATCGAAATCGACGGCTACATCAAATTCGAAGACATGCCGCATGCCGAGGTGATGAAGATGACCCGGCGCGAAAACTGGCTGAAGGAGCAGGGCTACGAGGTGCTCCATCTGTTTCCGGTGGAAATTCTTTTCCAGGAGGCCGAATGCATCCGTCGCGTGGTCGAAGCGAAGGCGCGCGCGGATCGCCGTGGACCTGTGACCGTCCCGGCGACGCGGTATCGGCCGTAGCGGGGGCTCGGGTTGGCGGGGCTTGAGGTGGATCCAGCTAGTAGGTGCCAGCTATCACGCCCCTGGAGCCCTGATAGCTGGGGCCTACTAGCTGGATCTGTGAAAAACGGGGCGGGCGGAAAAACGGGCGAACGAAAAACCCGCGCGCGGGCAACCCCGTCTAGTCCTCCGCCTCCAACGCCTGGGAGAGTTTGCGCAGGCTCTTCAGCTGCTTGGAGGATGACGCCTCCAGCGCGCGGTCCTCCGCCTCCGCGACGTCGCCGCCGAGCTTGGTCAACGCCTTCGAGCCCTTCTTCGTGGCGGCGACGATCTGGCGCCGCCTGTCCTTCGGGTCGCGCTCGCGGGTGACCCAGTTGTTCTTCTCCAGAGAATCGACGAGACGCACCATGTCCGAGGCGTCGATGCCCAGCAACTCCGACAGCTGGCGCTGGCTCATCGGTTGCACGTCCACGCAGGTGAGGATCCAGTACTCCCGCATGGTGGAGTCGTGGTTGCCCAGTGCGCGCTCCACCTCGTCTTTCGTGTGTCTGCGCACGCGTTCGATCTGGAAGTGGGGGGACTTGGCCAGGGCGGACGGCAGTTCGGGGAGCGTCGACATAGGGTCTATCTTAACTGTCTGACCGCGCCCAACAATGGGCGTTACCTAACTTTGGTGGGGCAGGCCTTGTTCCACCCAGGCGGTGGTGCCGCCGGCGACGTTGATCACGTTGTCCCAGCCGCGCGCCTGTTCCAGGAACTCGCCCGCCTGGGCGCTGCGCCCGCCGGACTTGCAGATCAGGTAAATGTCCTGGTCCGGATCGATCTCGTCGGCGCGGGCGACAAAGACGGACAGGGGAATGTTCACGGCGCCTTCCGCGCGCACGGCGGCGAACTCGTCGGGCTCGCGGACGTCGATAAGCTGCGCGCCTGCGGGGACTTCGGTGACAGAAACTTCTTTCATGGCTCGTATGATAACCGCTGTGAAGTACCACGTCCGACGCCTTGTCGCGCTGCTGATTGTCATCCTGGTCATCCGCGCGGGTGCGAAGGCACTGCTTCACGACGCCCCTTCGGACCCGCCACCGCCCGAGCCCACGCAGACCACGTCGGTCGCGGCGGAGCCCCGCCGGCAAGCGGCCAGCTCAATTGCCCAAGCCCGACCCGTGGAGATGGTTGTGCCGGTGCTGGGTCTGCGCGCCGGTTTCGAGCAAGCGGACTGCCGCGTGGTGGACGGCAAGATCGACCCGAAGACCATGGATAAGGCATGTGCGCTGACGGGTGAGGGCTATCCGTATGCGCTGCCCGGCACGGACGCGGGCGACATCGTGGTGGTGGCGGGCCACACGGGCGCGGGCGTGAACGCGGTGTTTAACAAGCTTTACGACGGCAAAGCCGAGCACCACAACGTGGCCAAAGGCGACACCTTATTTATGCGTACCGAATCGTCCGGGGAGGACTGGCTGAAGTACACGGCGACCGACCTGCACGAGCCGGACAAGGGGGCGCTGGCGGGCAACGCCGAGATTTGGGGGTCAGGCCCGATGCCGGGGCGGCTGCTCACCATCTCCTGTATCCAGCCCGCGAATCCGCTCGCGGACAGTGTGCGCAACGCCGTGGTGGGGTGGCAGCTGGCTGGGGTCGTCACCGGAGAGGAGGTGCAGGCGGCCTTCGAACCTCGGTAGCGTGCGATTTTCCAGGCGTTTTCCAAAAAGTCTGAAGTTTTTGTTGAGACCTGTGTGAAACCAGTTTACTGTTGGGGCGTAACCCTCGACTTGAGGTTAAGACTTCCCGATAGGAGCCCCCGCATGAAGCGCACCATTCGCACGCTGACCGCTGCCACCATGGCTGGCGCGATCGCGTTCTCTGCCACCCCCGCCGCACACGCCATCGAGCCGGACCAGCTCGCCCGCTTGGTCGAACAGGGCCTGCCCGAGGCCTTCACCGACGAGGCCGGCAACTACTACCGCCTGGTTGGCGGCGAGTACGTCAAGTCGGAGCTGCCCGCGACGGCCGCAGACGTCGCAGCAGCGCCGAAGATTGTGGAGAACGCCGACGGGAGCTTCTCGGTTGAGGGTGGCGTCAACCCCCAGCCCGCAGACCCGGCGCCGGCGACGGCCCTGGCGGATCTCCCGGGCAACGTGGACATCGCGGTCGAGGGCGACCAGGCAGCAAACGTGGATGCCGTCGTCGAGGGTGTTACTGATACCCGCGCCGGTGCCGCTGGCCGCGTCGCCGAGGCGAAATGCGGCAAGGACTCCTGGTACCTGACCAAGGACGGCAAGGCGTACGTGGCGGATGAGAAGCTTGTGGACGCTGCCCAGCTGCCCGCCGACGCCAAGGTCCGCACCCCCGAGTCGGTGCAGAATGACTGCGTGTTCGTCGACACTGCGGCTGGCGACGACGCCGGTGACGCTGCGGCTGCCCTGTCCCCGGCCGCGATCGCGGGCATCGCTGCCGCGGCTGTCGGCCTGCCGATCGTGATCGCTGGCGTGACCTACTTCCTCAACCAGGACGGCGAGACCCTGGTCGGCTCCTCCGACCGCGTGAACCAGCAGCCGACCCCGGAAGAGAAGGCCGCTTCCGACCGTCTCCGCGCAGAGCACGCTGAGGAGATCGCGGCACAGCAGGCTGCTGCTGCAACCCGTGGTGTTGAGGCCGAGACCGGTTCCAACACGGTCGCGCGCACCCTGTTCGCGCTGGTAATCGCGTCCGTGCTGGGCGCCGCCGCCTTCCTTGCAGGTCGCCGCTTCCTGGTGTAGCCGTCAAACCCCCGAGGAGACCCCAATGAACCGCCCCACCCGTGTTGTCGCAGGCCTGGCCGCCGTGCTGATTGCTGTACCTGTGGCCGCCGCAGCGCAGGACCTGCCCACCCAGACCGCTGACGCGCGCGGCGAGCAGTACTTCCTCAACCAGGAAGGTACCCACTACGTGCGCAGCGCGCAGGAAGCGGCCAAGCCGTACGCGCAACTGGACGCCTCGCAACAGGAGCGTGCGGTTGCTGTCGCGGACGCGGCGGTCGCAGGTCTCATCGACTCCGGGGTTATCCGCGACCAGCCTGCGGACCAGCCGACGGACGCCCCGGCCCCGGAGAACGCTCCCGAGGAGCCGCTCGGTGCCGAGGACGTCGACCCATCCGTCGAGGCGCCGGTGGCAAACGGGCTGATCAAGTATCCGCCGGTGCTGACCCTGGACGGCAACACCTACTTCCTGAACAAGGACGGCCACACGTTCGTTGCCGACGTCACCCGTGTCAACGCCGACGTCACCCCGGAGGAGGCGGCGACGTCAGAGGCGTTGGTTTCGGCCAACACCGGCGAGGTCGGGCGCCAGGGGCTCGAGGCGGCAAGGGCGGGGGGCGAAGCGGACGTCGACAAGCAATATGCGGCTCCTGCCCGCGGTCTTGAGGCGGAAACCGGTTCGAACACCCTCGTGCGCGCCCTGTTCGCGCTCGTGTTCGCGTCCGCGCTCGGCGCCGCGTTCTTCGCGTTCGCGCGCCGCCGCCTTGTCTAGGTTCAGCGCATTCACCGCGGTTGGCCGGGGCCAGACCAATGGTATTCTCTGGCCCCGTGAACTATAGACATCTTCTTTCCGCCACCTGCGCCTCCGCGATCACCCTCGGCGTTGTAGCCGCACCGGCGGAAGCGGCCGTCGACCCCATCGGCCGCGAGTGCAAAGCTGCCACCGCCGCGGCGAAACTGGGCCAGCCGATTCCCAACATTGGCAACTTCGTCTTCGGCCCCAACGAGAACGTCATCGACGGCAACCTCGTGCGCATCTACGCCCCCGACAAGTACAAGCCGTACGTCACCAAAGCCACCGACCAATGGACGAGCGCAACCGGGGGCCTGATCCGCTTCGAGTACGTGAACCAGCCCGGCTACAAGGTTGTCACCGTGCGCGAGGCAAACCTGGGCGGTTACGTCGTGGGGCGTGTCCAGGGCACGGTGGACAACATGCAGCTGCTGCTCAACCCGGACATCTTGCGCAACGGTTACACCGACAGCCTGGTCATGACCATCACCCACGAGCTCGGCCACGCCATGGGGCTTGCGCACTCCTGCGACGGCGCGCTGATGAAAGACGGCTCGAACCGCGGCAAGGTGGCTACGACACTGCAGCCTCTGGACGTGCAGGTGCTCATCCAGGCCAACAACCTCCGCCAGTACGGCGGCCGCCCGGCGACAACCACGACTGCAGCGCCCGCGCCGCAGACGCTCGAGGAAGCTCAGGCAGCGCTTGCCGACGCCAACTCCGCCCTCACCGCCGCCCAGCGCAACCTCGACGCCGCGCAGGCCAAGTACGACGCGATCCCGGCGTGGCAGATTCTCAGCAAAACAGCTGCTGAACAGGAAGTTAACGCTGCACAGGGGCGCGTTGCCCGCGCCCAATCAGCGGTGCAGTCCGCAGAGGCCCTCGTTGAGAAATTCTCGCCGACTCCGGCGCCCGAGGCTCCCACGGCATCGCCCACTACCGCAGTGCAGACCGCTGCACCGGCGACGACCTCTGAGCCGTCGATCGTCTACGTCACCGAGACCGTCCCCGCCCCAGAGCCGACCGTTGAGCCCACCTCCGAAGCCCCGCAGCCCGTGACCTCCACGGTGGTGGTGGAAGATGAGCCGACGCCAGAGACCACATCCTCGGAGGCTGAGCCGACTACGTCTGACACCCAGGTTGCGTTACCGAAGCCGACTTCCCTCCGCGAGGCGCAGCAAGCTTTCGAGGTGGCCCAGGCCGAGTACGTAGCGGCACTCGACGCGCTACAGGTCGCACGGGTCACAGGGATCGGCTTGGCCAAGGCCCAGGAAGAGTTCGCAAACGCCCTGGCCGCGTACGGTCAGGCGAGCGAGAACCGGCGAGAATACATCGCCGCCCACCCGGATGAGGTGCTCGAAACCACCTCAAACCAGCAGCCTTCAGCACCATCTGAACCGTCACCGACGACAACCTCCGCGCCTTCGAGCGAAGAGCCTGCGCCGTCGTCAACTGTGCCGACTTCGGCCCCGTCTCCGGTTGGAGCTGCAACGTCCACGCAACAACCCTCGCAGGCGCCGTCTACGACCACGACCCAGAAGACGACCGCAATCTCTGTGAGCACCCCGGCGCAGTCCTCGACCAAGCAGCCGACTTCGTCGGAGGCTGCAGCGACTCCGGCGCCATCGACGGTGCAAGCCGTAACTCCCGCGCAGGAAACGACTTCGACCGTGACAACCACGCGCACGGCTGCGCAGCAGTCGACCGCGACGCGGGCAACTAAACTTGCAGTGTCGACCTCCTCGACCACGACGCAGCGTGTTTCGATGGCGCCTTCCAGCACGCCCCAGAGGACGACCTCAATCTCTGTGAGCACCCCGGCGCAGTCGTCGAGCAGTACGCCAGCGTCGTCGGAGGCTGCAGCGACTTCGGCGCTATCGACAGTGCAAGCGGCAACACCCGCGCCGCAGGCGACTCCGACCGCGACGCGGGCAACTAAACTTGCAGTGTCGACCTCCTCGACGATGCCGAGCTCCTCTGAGATCTCGACGTCGGCGACAACGTCTGCGAACTCCTTGACCTCCTCGACTTCCGCGAGCACCACGAAACCGCGGGAATCGGAGGCGGCGGGGACCACCGTGGCTTCGATAAGTGAAGAGCACACTTCGACCTCGAAGCCGAGCAACGTCATTGAGATCACCGGGGAGCACCGCGCTACCACGATGCAAGTGGGGCCGACTCGGGCACCGAGCAGTGCGACGACGAGCCGCGAGCCAGAAACGACTTCGAAGCAGGCACCCGTGGCTACCACCAAGGTGACGACTTCTACCGAGCCGGCAGCCGCAACGCAACCTCAGTCGAGCACATCCGCTCCTGCGATCTCCCGCGAAACCAGCACGGTAAACGTGGACATCACCGTCACCAACGGCGATCAACGCGACGTGAAGGAGGGCGACGCTGTTACGAACGGTGGATCGCCCGTCGCTGCGATCATCATCCCCGTTGTCGCGCTGCTGCTCGCGGCGCTCGGTGCTACAGGTTGGGCGCACATGAACGGTTTGTTCTAAGCCTCGCGCAGACGCGGAAGGGGAATGTGGCGGAAAGTAGCGCGATTGTCGATTCTGGGGTGCTCGGCAAGGGCGGTATAGCAGTCCGCTCCAGCCCGCTATACCGCCCGCGGCGAGCGACTGGGTTTTCCCAGGTTATATTGGAAAACGTTGTCGATTATTCACACGTGGTATAGCAGGCGAGGCGCGCTGCTATACCACGTGGGCGCAAGGGGAGGGCAGAGGGGCGCAGGGGGCAGAGGTCAGCCAAGTCAGAGCAGCCGAGTCAGAGCAACCTACCCGGGGCAGCGGGCACAGACCCGAGGCCAGCGAAGGCCAAGACCGGGAACAAAAGAAGCCGGGCCGCGCAAGGAGCGGGCCCGGCTTTAGACGTCGATAGGCAAGAGCCTAGTTTTCCGTCTTGGCTTCCTTCTCGGCCTCGAGGCCCTCGCGGGAGTTGTCGCCCACGCGCTTGAACTCGTCGAGCGCGGCCTGCAGGATCGCTTCGGCCTCAGCCTTGTCGCCCCAGCCGGAGCCGGTGACTTCCTTGTTCGGCTCGAGGTCCTTGTAGTGCACGAAGAAGTGCTCGATCTCGTCCTTGACAAAGTCGGAGACGTCGGAGATGTCCTGGTAGTTCTCGTAGCGCACGTCGTCGATGACGCAGAGCAGTTTGTCGTCTCCGCCGGCCTCGTCGGTCATCTTGAACACGCCGATCGGGCGCGCGATCACGGTCACGCCGGGGAAGACGGGCTCCGGGCAGATGACCAGTGCGTCGAGCGGGTCGCCGTCGTCGGCCAACGTGTTGTCGATGAAGCCGTAGTCCGCCGGGTACGCCATCGGGGTGAACAGGTAGCGGTCGAGGAAGACCTTGCCGGTCTCGTGGTCGACCTCGTACTTGTTGCGGGAGCCCTTGGGGATCTCGATGATGACCTCGATAGCCATAACTTCTCCTTCGTTCGGTGTCTGAGTTCGGTGAATGACCGCACGCCATCTTACTTCGGCTACCATCTTGGCCGATGAAGGTATGGACATGGGTCGGCAGCGCCGTCGCACTCGCCGCCGTCGGTGGGGTGGCGGGCTTCGGCATCGCGGCGCACGAGCAGCTCTCCGAGATCACGCACGAACCTCCGTACCGGCTCCAGTCCGCCCCTCAAGCGCTCGAGCCCGCGACGCCCTCGCCTATCGACGACGCTTCGCTGCGCACCACCCTGGCCACCCTCGCCGACAATCCTGCGCTGGGCACCTTCCACGGCCGTGTGTCCACGGCAGACAACGAGACGGTGTTTGACCGAGCCTCAGACGAGCCGTTGCAACCTGCGAGTGTGACGAAGGTGCTCACCGCCTCTGCGGCCCTGCTGAGCTTGGGGGCGCAGGACCGAATCACCACCGAAGTGGTGCGTGGCGCGGACCCGGGCGCGGTGACCATCAAAGCTGCGGGCGACGTGTGGCTCGACGCTGAAGCGCTCGACGACCTGGCCGAACAGGTTGGCACCGCGGATGCCGTGTACATCGACACCTCCGCGTGGGACGGCATGGCCGAGATGCTGCCCGGCTGGAACCCGCTGGACATCGACGGCGGGTTTGTCGCGCCGCTGCAGCCGGCGATGCTTTCGGGCGGGAGGTTAGGCGGGGAGACCACCGGCGACGTGCCGCGCTCCCACGCCCCTGCTCTAGACGTGGCGCAGGCGCTGGCGGACCGCGTCGGAGCGCAGACCGTCGGCCTGGGCCCTGCGGACGGGGAGGTTGTCGCCGCGGTGGAGTCGCCCACCCTGGTGCAGCGCCTGGAGCTGATGATGAAGAATTCCGACAACGTCTACGCGGAAGCCATCGGCCGCGAGGTGGCGCTCGAGCGCGGGACGAAGGACGGGCCGGGTGCGACCCTGTCGGTGCTGGAGGAGCGCGGCTACGACACCTCTGGGGTGGTGCTGCGCGACAACTCCGGGCTGTCCACGGAGGACCGCATCGCGCCAAAGCTTCTCAACGCCCTGTTGCACGACGCCGTGGCCGAGCCCGCTTTGCGGCCCCTGTTGTCCGCCCTTCCGGTCGCCGCGGGTGAGGGCACGCTCGAGGACCGCTTCGGCGACTTGCCGGGCCGCGGATGGGTCCGTGCAAAGACCGGCACGCTCGATGGCACGGCCTCTCTTGCTGGCACGGTGACCAGCGTTAACGGCAACGTCTACACCTTCGCGCTGATCTGCAACGACGCCGACGTGCTGGCGGCGCGCCGGGCGATGGACGAATTCACCTCGGCGCTGCGGAACTTCTGATGCAACCGTTCTGGCCGCGTCGCTCGCGGCACTTTCTCGCTTGTCGACGAGCCGTCCGGCCGTTCGACGCACCTGCGGTGATCGGCCTGTCCGGCGGGCCCGACTCCCTCGCCTTGGCCGCGGCCGCCGCTGCGGAAGGCAAGGACGTGCGCTGCGTGGTGGTGGACCACGGCCTGCAACCCGGCTCGGCGCAGGTAGCCGGGCAGGCAGCCCGCGCTGCCCGCGGGTTCGGGTTGCGCGCCGACGTGGCACGCGTGGAGGTCGGCGCGGGCAACCTCGAGGCCGCCGCCCGCGAGGCTCGCTACGCCACGCTGCTGTCGTACGGGGAGGATGTGTGGGTCGCCCATACCGCCGACGACCAGGCCGAGACGCTCGTCCTTGGCGCCTTGCGCGGGAACCCGTCGGGGATGTCTCCGCGCAACGGCCGGGTCGTAAGGCCGTTTCTGGGGGTGCGCCGCGCGGATACGGTCGGTGCGTGCGAGGAGCTGGGGCTCGAGCCCTGGCACGACCCGATGAACGCGGACCCCGCCTTCCGGCGCGTGGCCGTACGCCGCCAGGTGCTGCCCCTGCTAAGCGAGCTGCTTGGCGGCGACGCCGTGCCCGCACTCGCCGCCACCGCCGACCGGATCGCGGCGGACCAGGCGCTGATTGCGTCGCTGACCGACCTCACGCCCACCACCTCGTGTGCGCAGTTGCGGGCGGATGCGGGGCCGGTCCGGAGGCGTCGATTAGCGGCGTGGCTTCTGGGCGAGGGCGTGCCAGTGCAGGGGGATCAGTTGGCGGCGGTGGAAGCCTTGGTGGTGGATTGGCATGGACAGGGCCCGGTCGCGGTTGCCGGCGGACGAAAGGTGGTGCGCGACGGCGGCACGTTGGCGCTTACGTAGGCCAAACCCCGCAGGTGGTTGTACCTTCTCGCAGCCAGGTGGCAAGATGTGGAAGTTACGCGCACGTGAACGCAAACTGACGCGCAAGAACCGCGAGAGGGAAGGGCCAGCCCATGACCGAGTTGCACGACACCAAGGACTACAACGTCCCACCGCACCGCTACGGCGATGACGTGGAGGCGATCCTCATTCCGGAGGACGTGCTGCAAAACCGTATCCAGGAACTGGCGGACATGGTCTCCGAGAAGTACCGCGACTCGGAGGAAGACCTCATTTTGGTGTGCGTGCTCAAGGGTGCCGTGTTCTTCCTCACTGATTTCGCCCGCAAGCTCGCTATCCCGGCTGAGATGGAGTTCATGGCCGTGTCTTCCTACGGCAACTCCACTACCAGCTCGGGCGTCGTGCGCATCCTGAAGGACTTGGACAAGGAGATTGCCGGCCGCGACGTGCTGGTGGTCGAAGACATCATCGATTCTGGGCTGACTTTGTCCTGGCTGCTGCGCAACCTGCGTAACCGGAACCCGAAGAGCCTCGAAGTCGTTACTCTTCTGCGCAAGCCGGACGTGCAGACGGCGCAGATCGACCTGCTGGACATCGGCTTCGATATTCCAAACGAGTTTGTCATCGGCTACGGCCTGGACTACGCCGAGCGCTACAGGGATTTGCCGTATGTGGGCACGCTGCATCCGCGCGTGTACGCAGACGCTGACTAGAACAAGGGTTTATGAGCAAAAATACAAAGGTTTTGCGGTGGGGCATCATCGGCGCCATCGCGCTCATCGTCCTCTATCTGCTCACGCTGATCGGGGACGATTCCCGCGCCTACCAACGCGTGGACACGTCTGTAGCTATAGAGCAGCTGCAGAACCACAATGCGGAAGAAGTGCAGATCGACGACCGCGAGCAGCGCGTCCGCATCGACCTGCGTGAGCCGATCACCGTAGACGAGCGCGAAGGCGTGGAGTCCATCTCGGCGCAGTACCCTGCCCGCACCACCCCGGACATCTTCGCCGCGGTGCGCGAGTCGGAGGCGGACAAGTACCAGACGAATGTGACACAGGAATCTTTCCTGATGTCCATGCTCGGCTTCATGCTGCCGATGGTCCTGGTCTTCGGCCTGATCTTCTACTTCATGTACCGCATGCAGGCCGGCGGCGGTGGGCCGTTCGGCATCGGCGGCTCCAAGGCAAAGCAGCTGACCAAAGACAACCCGACCAACACGTTTGCGGACGTGGCCGGCGCGGACGAGGCGGTGGACGAGCTGCAGGAGGTCGTGGACTTCTTGACGGATCCGTCCATTTACGAAAAGCTCGGTGCGAAGATCCCGCGCGGCGTGCTGCTGTACGGCCCGCCCGGCACGGGTAAGACCCTGCTGGCGCGAGCAGTCGCGGGCGAAGCCGGCGTGCCGTTCTACACCATCTCCGGCTCCGACTTTGTGGAGATGTTCGTGGGCGTGGGTGCCTCCCGTGTCCGCGACCTGTTCAAGCAGGCGCGCGAGAACAGCCCGTGCATCATCTTCGTCGACGAGATCGATGCCGTGGGCCGTCAGCGCGGCTCCGGGATGGGCGGCGGCCACGACGAGCGCGAGCAGACCCTGAACCAGCTGCTGGTGGAGATGGACGGTTTCTCCGGGCGCGAAGGCGTGATCCTCATCGCGGCGACGAACCGCCCGGACATCCTGGATCCGGCCCTTTTGCGCCCGGGCCGCTTCGACCGTCAGATCCCGGTAACCAACCCGGACCTGGCGGGCCGCGCGCAGATCCTCAAGGTGCACGCGAAAAACAAGCCGCTTGCCGAGGATGTCTCCCTGGACGCCCTGGCCAAGCGCACCGCCGGCATGTCCGGCGCCGACTTAGCCAACGTGCTCAACGAGGCCGCGCTTCTGACCGCCCGCATCGGCGGCAACGTCATCACGGCGGATGCGCTGGAGGAGGCCACGGACCGCGTCATTGGCGGCCCGCGCCGCTCCAGCAAGGTCATCTCGGAGCACGAGAAGAAGGTCACCGCCTACCACGAGGGCGGGCACACGCTCGCCGCGTGGGCGCTCAAAGACATCGAGCGCGTGTACAAGGTGACCATCCTCGCGCGCGGGCGCACCGGCGGTTTCGCCATGACCGCGGACGAGGACGACAAAGGTATGTACACCCGCGACGAGCTGTTCGCCCGCATGGTGTTCGCGATGGGCGGCCGTTCGGCGGAGGAGCTCGTCTTCGGTGCGCCCACAACCGGCGCGTCCAACGACATCGAGCAGGCCACCAAGATCGCCCGCGCCATGGTCACCGAGTACGGCATGACCTCCGCACTCGGTGCGGTGAAGTACGGCCAGGAGCAAGGTGATCCTTTCTCCGGCCGCGGCGCCGGAGGCTCGCTGGAGTACTCGCCGGCTGTCGCGGCGAAGATCGACGAGGAAATGCAGTTGCTTCTCGACGAAGCGCACAAGGTCGCCTACGCCACTCTCGAGCGCTACCGCGACGAGCTGGACACGCTCGCTTCGAAGCTCCTGGAGAAGGAGACGCTGCGCCGCGGTGACTTGGAGGCCATCTTCGACACCGTTGAGCCGACCCGCCCGGTGCTTCCCGCCCACGACTCCCGTTTCGGCCGCCAAGACAACCGCGAGCCGGTGAAGACGCCGGTGGAAATTGCCAAGGAGCGCGGTGAGGAGCCGCCGAAGCGCTTCTCCATCCTGGAGGCGTCCAAGGCGACCCGTGAACGTCGCCGCGCCGAGCGCGAGGCGGAGCAGAACCCGGCGCCGAAGAAGGGCTCCACCCGCTGGCAGCAGCCGAAGGCAGGCGCGCCGAACTACGGTGGCCCCAAGCCGCCGGAGGGGTGGACGTATAAGGGCGCTCCGCAGCAGCACCCCGGTGCGCAAAACTACCCGGCCGAAAACACCGAGCAGATCGGGTTCCGCCTGCCGGAGCACGAGCGCCCGGACCACGCGTCTCGCGGCCCAGAGCCGGAAACCACTCCGGCGACCCCGGACGAGGAAACGACCCAGCTGCCGCGCGAAGAGCGCCAGCCGAGGCACAGGAGGGACAATGACTAACGCGAACTTCGACCGCGAGCGCGCGGAGGCTGCGGTGCGCGAGCTGCTCATTGCGGTAGGTGAGGACCCGGACCGCGAAGGGCTGGCCGAGACACCCGCCCGTGTCGCCCGCGCCTACGAGGAGGTCTTCGCGGGCCTGCGCGAGGACCCCAAGATTCACCTGGAGAAGTCTTTCGCCGAAAACCACCGTGAATTGGTGCTGGTGCGCGACATCCCCATTTACTCCACGTGCGAGCACCACCTGGTGCCCTTCTACGGTGTCGCCCACATCGGCTACATCCCTGGCCCGGAGGGCAAGGTCACCGGCCTGTCCAAGCTTGCGCGCCTGGCGGACATGTACGCCAAGCGCCCGCAGGTGCAGGAGCGGCTCACCGCTCAGATTGCAGATGCGATTGTGGAGAAGCTCGACGCTTCCGCAGTGATTGTTGTCATCGAATGCGAGCACCTGTGCATGGCCATGCGCGGGATCCGCAAGCCGGGCGCGACCACGACCACCTCGGCGGTGCGCGGCGGTTTCCAAAACAACGCGGCCTCGCGCGCGGAAGTACTGAGCCTGATTCGGGGATAAGCCATGACCACCGTTGCCGACCTGACCGCGCCCGGACGCACCACTGTGATGGGCATTGTCAACGTCACGCAGGACTCGTTTTCAGACGGGGGCAAGTGGCTCGCCGCGGACGACGCCATCGCCCACGCGCACGAACTCGTCCGCCTCGGCGCGGACATTATCGACGTCGGCGCGGAATCCACCCGCCCCGGCGCCACCCGCGTCCCGGCGGAGGTGGAGGCCGAGCGCATCCGCCCCGTGATTCGGGCGTTGCATGCCGACGGCATCCGCACGTCCGTCGACACCATGCGCTCCTCCACCGCCTTGGCCGCCGCGGAAGAGGGCGTGGACCTGATCAACGACGTCTCGGGCGGGTTAGCGGATGACAACATGTACCGCGTGATGGCCGACACCGGCCTGCCCGTGTGCCTCATGCACTGGCGCGCGGACGCCTTCGTCAACGCGTCCGGCGCGGCGGACCATGGCGGGGACGTGGTGAGAGATGTGCGCGAGGTGCTTGCGGAGCTCGTCGATAAGGCGACGGCGGCTGGCGTCCAGCAGAGCCAGATCACCCTGGATCCCGGCCTCGGTTTTGCAAAGACGGCCGCGGACAACTGGGCGCTGCTCCATGCGCTGCCGGACTTCGTCGGCGGCGAATTCCCCATCCTCGTCGGCGCCTCCCGCAAGCGCTTCCTGGTGGAGATCCGCGCCGACAGGGGCCTCGAGCATTCGCCTCTCGACGCCGATCCCGCCACCGCAGCCGTCACCGCGCTTGCTGCCCAGGCTGGTGCCTGGTGTGTGCGGGTGCACGAGGTGGCGGTCTCGCGCGACGCGGTGGACGTGGCAGCGAGGTGGCGACATGGCTGACCGCATTGAACTCACGGGCCTGCAGTTCCACGCCAACCACGGCGTGCTCGAACACGAAGCGGAATTCGGCCAGACATTTTCGCTGGACATCACGTGCTGGCTGGAATTTGCCGACGCGGCGCGCGACGACGATTTGACGCAGACCGTCAACTACGCCGAGCTCGCCGACACAGCGCTGCGCATCGCGACCGGCACGCCGCGGCAACTGATCGAGACCGTGGTGGTAGAGATCGCCGAGACAGCGATGCGGGACTACGACGCGCTGCACGCTATCGAGGTGACGTTGCACAAGCCGCACGCGCCCATTCCGGCCGTGTTCGAGGACGTCGCGGTGGTTGCGCGGCGCTCGCGGAAGCGGATGTAGTCATGCGCGCGGTGCTGTCGTCTGGGTCGAACATGGGGGATGCGCGCGCGCATTTGCAGTCGGTGGTGGACGAATTCGCGGGCGAGATCGTCGCTGCGAGCTCCCTCTACGCCACGGCGCCGTGGGGCAAGACGGACCAGCCGGACTTTCTCAACCAGAGTCTGCTCGTGGAGGTAGAAAATTCACCGCGTGAGCTTCTCGCCTGCTGCCAGGAGCTGGAGCAGCGTGCAAACCGCGTGCGCGAGGAGCGGTGGGGACCGCGCACCCTGGACGTGGACATAGTTTGGATAGAGGGCTACACCTCCGATGACCCGGAGCTGACCGTGCCGCACCCCCGCGCGCACCTGCGCCAGTTCGTGCTCGCGCCCTGGCTTGAGGTGGATCCGGAGGCGGTGCTCGACGGAGTGCGGATAAGCGAGCTCCTCGACGGCCTCGGCGACCAGGGGGTGCGCAAGCTATGAAACGCACGCCGTACGAAGGCTTGATTGCTGTCGCCGGGTTCTTCGCGGCCGCGGCGGTGATTCTGGTGCGGCGGTTCTACGGCCTGCTGGAGTCACTGGACATGGTGGTGCCGCTGTCGCTGTGGGTGATGGCGGCGATCGCGGGCTGGCTGGCGTGGGTGGTGCGCAAGCGCAGGCAGGAGGGCAAGGTGGGCTTGGACCGCAGCCAGCTCAACCCCATGCAGGCGGCCAACTTTATGGTCTTTGGCAAGGCCTGCGCGTGGGCGGGGGCTGTGTCTGGTGGGGTGTACGCAGGCACGCTGAGCTACGTGCTGACCAAACTCAAAGTGCTGGCCGCAGCACCGGGGGATGTTCCGCCGCTGGTCGCCGGGTCGCTGGGAGGGCTCGCGCTGTGCGTGGCGGGCATCGTGCTGGAGAAAATGTGCGAGGTGTCGCCGCCCAACGAGGGGCAGGGCGTTAGCTAGAGTGATGGGCATGAGTGCCCAGAATGCGTCCCCAGACCGCACGAGCCTGTGGGTCATCGTGCCGTTCGTGGTCGCTGTGATCGGCACCGTGGTCATGCTGTTTACCAACTCCGCCAACGCGTTGAAGGTCGCCCTGATCTTCGCCCTCTGGGCTGGTGCAGCTGGCATCCTGGTCAACGCTAAAGTGCGCCGCGACCGCGATGCGGCTGCGTCGGAGGCCGCGGCCGCGGAGAAGCGGATGCACGAGCAGGAGGAGCGCCACCAGGAAGCGCTGGCGGCCAAACCTGCGGCCCAGCCGGTTGACGTGGAGGCGTTGCGGGAACTGCAGGATCAGATCCAGGCGCTGCGCACCCAGTTGGAGGAGCTTAACGGCCGCGTCTTCGAATACGAGCCTGCCGCCGTGCGCGCTTCCGCCCGCCGGATCAGCGAGCTCGAGCCGACGCCGAAACCGGAACCGAAGCCAGAGCCCAAACCCGAGCCAAAGCCAGAGCCGCAACCGTCCCCGAGACCGTCCACGGACGACACAGTGGTGATTAGCCGCGTGCGCCCCACCGGCACGTCCCGCCCCACCGGCGCGCCGAGCTCCGACGCGATCGCCGGCCGCATCGGCACCCAGCCGTCCTCCCGCCCGGCGCGCAACCCGCTGTCCGACTTGATCAACGAGCGCGAAGCGGAAAAGGCGAAGCCGGAACCGAAACCCGAACCGGTGCCGGAACCGCAGACCGAGCAGCGCACGGGACGCCGCCGCCGCGACGAGCGCGGTGACGGCGCGCTGTCCGTCGCTGAGCTGCTCGCGCGCCAGGGGAAGTAGATGCCGCCACGCCTGCTCGTAGGCGCGGTGTTCGGCCCGTCGCCGCTGGCGGAGCAGTTCGAGCGCGCCGGGCACACCGTCCGCCCGCTGGACGTGCGCGAGGATCCCGGTGCGGTCGCGCATGTGGACCTCGTGCTTCTCGACGGCCCGTTGGCCGACATCCGCACCGCCTCCGAACTCGTGGCGGACTACGCCCGCCCGCGCCAGATGTTCTTGCATACGGCGCTGGACGAGGGCCAGCAGCTGCTGGACGAGGTGGAGACCTCACATGCCATCACGATGTGCGCGCATAACTTGTTCGACAACGTGTGGGTGACCTCTGCCGCGGACGAGCTGGGGGAGACGGTTGTGGGGTTGCTCATCACGGAAATTGGCGGGGTGAGCCTGCGCATCAACGACCAAGCCCGGCCGCTGATCGCCGCAGCACAGGAGCTGCGCGCCATGGAGTCGGTGGTGCGCGACGACGCGATGGAGCTGCTCACGCACGCCGTGCCGGATTTCGAGGCGGTTGTGCAACAGTTCCTGAGCGCCCCGCACGGCCAGCGCAGCGCCCACGACCCGGAGCACCTGGAGCGGCTCGTCGCGGCGGTGCCGGACCCGGGCGCCAAGCGTTTGTTTGTGGACCTGGTGCGCCGGCGTGGTGAAGTTGACGGCGACACCGACACGGAGCTGTGGGCGATACATAAGTACGAGGGAGGATAAATGGCGTTTGAACCAGGCCAAGCTGTGGTGGTCACCGACGAGAAGTTGCTTGCCACCTACGGCCGCGCATTCCGCAAGATCGGCAAATCTGTGGTCGTCGTGCCGCTGGGGGATGCGATCCACGGCGGGCACGTGGAGCTGATCCGCGCGGCGAAGTCGCTTCTTGGCTCTTACGTGGTGGTGACCTACTCCGGAAAGGACGTGCCGGAGGTCTTTGCGGAGGAAAAGGTCGACGTAGTCTTCCACGGCGCGCTCGCCACGTCGGTGCGCGTGGATTCCGGCGTGGAACCGCTGGAGAACCCGGAAGACACGCAGCGCGAGGTGGCGCGCATCCTGGCCACCATTAACGCTACCCACGCCACTGACGTGGTCCTCGGGGAAAAGGACTTCGAGGTGCTGGTGGCCACCCAGTACGCGGTGTCCGGACTGCGCGTCGAGTGCAAGCTCCACAGCGTGCCCACGGTGCGCACACCCGACGGGTTGGCGCTGTCGAACAGGAATGCGCGCGTAGCCGTCGATAAGCGGGACGCTGCGCTCGCGCTTTCGGCCGCGTTGACCGCCGGGGCGCACGCCGCGGAGCACGGGAAGGCGCGGGTTCTGGAAACCGCCCGCGGGGTGCTTGAGGCGGCTGGAGTGGAGCCGGCGTACCTGGAGCTGCGGGATCTAGCCATGCGTGAGGCGCCCGAGGAAGGCGACGCCCGTTTGCTTGGTGCCGTGGATCTTGGGGGTGTGCACCTGACGGACAACGTGGGGTTGCCGCTGGGGGTCGGCTTCAAACACGTCGAG
This sequence comes from Corynebacterium wankanglinii, assembly GCF_013601005.1. NCBI lineage: Bacteria > Bacillati > Actinomycetota > Actinomycetes > Mycobacteriales > Corynebacteriaceae > Corynebacterium > Corynebacterium wankanglinii. The sequence goes on along the minus strand of NZ_JABFED010000007.1, from coordinate 77,283 downwards.
GCTTGACACCCGGTAGACTTTCGCGCATGTCCAACGCCACTATCGCCGGAATGCTCGCCGACCGCTTCGGGTTCACCTTCACGCCTGAGCAGGTTGAGCAGACCGGGAGTACCGAGACGTCCACCCTCTACACCGCCACCGACGACACGGGGCACGGCGTGGAGGTGGAGGTTTTCGGCACTCCCGTCGATTCCGCGGTCGGCGAGGAAGTCAACACCCTGAACTCCCGCCTGGCACTTGCGGCCCACCCGGGCGCGTTCCAGCCGCGCAGCGTCGGCACCACCGAGGACGGAAAGCTGTTCGTCCTGCGTGAGGCCCCCACTGGTACGCCGCTTTCAGATCTCATCGCGGAAAAGGGTGCGACGTTCACGGCCCAAGAGGTGCGCGACCTGCTCGCACCTGTTGCAGAGGCGATCGACGATTACGACCTCAAGGGCCTGTCCGGCTTCGTCGCCCGCTCCATCACCCCCGAGCGCCTCTTGGTGCAGCCGCAGTGGTCCAGCACGCCGGTCAAGCTCACCCTGGTGGGGCCGAGCACGGACCCGGCGGGCAGCGACGAGGAGGCGGCGCGCGCCAACGTTGAGAAGTTCGCAAACGTGGTGGCGCTGATGACGGGGGAGCAGCCGCGTGACGGCGCCCGCACCTGCGCCGGTGTGTTGGAGACCGCGCCGGCGGAGCAGGTGGACATTGAGCGCCCCGACGACTCGGTGGCACCGCGCCCGCAGGACGGGTACCGCAAGCCGCCGGAGCCCTACGCGTACGGCGCGGACGGCAGCTACGCGCGCCCGGAAGAGCCGAAGAAGAGCACACCCTGGCCGTGGATCATTGCCATTCTCGCACTACTGCTGATCGCCCTGGGCGCACTCTGGTACTGGAGCACCCACCGCGGCGAGGAGTGGACTGGCGCCGAGGCGCAGATTGCGGAGGCGTACCCGAAGGTTGTCTCCGAGCGCGCCGGACTGAAGGGTTGGAAAGACCTCACGTGCGAGTCCGGTTCCGCCGACGTCGACCAGGTGGGCAAGATCCGCTGCGCGAACGAGAGTCTCGGTGTGTCTGTGGCCCAGTACGCCACCCAAGCGGACCGCGACGATGCGGTGCCGGATCCGAGCGAGGCCGTTGTTCTGGGGTCTGGGGAGTGCACCATCTACTCCTACGAACTGCCGGACGCCACCCCGCCGGCGTTTGTGATGACGCCTCAAGACAAGCCTGAGTACCTCTTCATCGTTAATGGCGACGACGCGGAGAACCAGCGCCTAGACCTCCCCGTCTGCGAATAAGCTACGATTATTCGCCGTGACTACGCAGGACTTTTCAGAGCAGCAGCAGATCCGCCGGGAGAAGAGGCAGAGGCTTATCGACGAAGGGCGGGACGCCTACCCCGTTGAGGTCGACCGCACCACGTCTCTGAAGGACCTGCGTGCGAAGTACGACGGCACGCTTGAGCCCGGGGACGAAACACAGGATGTGGTCGCCGTCGCTGGACGCATCATGTTCCAGCGCAACACCGGCAAACTCTGCTTTGCCACCCTGCAGGAGGGCGACGGAACCCAGCTGCAGGTCATGCTCTCCCTCGCAGAGGTGGGTGAGGAGGCTCTGGCGCAGTGGAAGGCGGACACCGACCTCGGCGACATCGTCTCTGTGCGTGGCCGGGTCATCGCGTCTAAGCGCGGCGAGCTGTCCGTGATGGCCACGTCTTGGCACATGGCCTCCAAGGCCCTGAACCCGCTGCCGGTGGCGTTCGCGGACATGAACGAGGAGCAGCGGGTGCGCCGCCGCTACACCGATCTCATCATGCGCGAGGACGCCCGCACGAATGCCATGACCCGCATCAAGGTCATCGCGGCTGTGCGTAAGTACCTGACGGGCCTGGACTTCGTGGAGATTGAGACGCCGATGCTGCAGACGCTGCACGGCGGTGCGGCAGCCCGCCCGTTCGTCACCCGCTCAAACGCGCTCGACATCGACTTGTACCTGCGCATTGCCCCTGAGCTGTACCTCAAGCGCGCCGTCGTTGGCGGCATCGAGCGCGTCTTCGAGATCAACAGGAACTTCCGCAACGAGGGCGTGGACTCTTCCCACTCCCCGGAATTCACCATGCTGGAGACCTACCAGGCGTGGGGCACCTACAAGGACGGCGCCGCCACCATCAAGGGCCTAGTGCAGTTCTGCGCGGAAGAGGTCTTCGGCTCCCAGAAGGTCACGCTCGCGGACGGCACGGAGTACGACTTCGGTGGGGAGTGGCAGGTCTTGGAGATGTACCCCTCGCTCAACGAGGCGCTGCAGCGCAAGTTCCCGGGCCAACCTGAGGTCACCATTGACACGGACGTGGACACGCTGAAGGGCATCGCCGCCGCCATCGGCTTGAAGGTGCCGGAAAACGCCGGCTGGCTGCACGGCAAGCTGGTGGAGGAGATCTGGGAGGAGCTGTGCTCCGACCAGCTCTACGAGCCGACCTTCGTGGTCAACTTCCCGGTGGAGACCTCGCCGCTCACCCGCGACCACCGCGACAAGCCCGGCGTGACCGAGAAGTGGGACCTGTACGTGCGCGGCTTCGAGCTGGCCACGGGCTACTCCGAGCTGGTGGACCCGGTCATCCAGCGCGAGCGCTTCGAGGACCAGGCCCGCCTGGCCGCCCACGGCGACGACGAGGCCATGGTGCTCGACGAGGACTTCCTGGCCGCCATGGAGCAGGGTATGCCGCCGACAGCCGGCACCGGCATGGGTGTAGATCGCCTGCTCATGGCCCTGACCGGCCTGGGCATCCGCGAGACCGTGCTGTTCCCGATGGTCAAGCCGGAGGCGTAGCTGGAGCGCTCCGCTTGGAGCTGGTGGTTATAACCAACTAAAGTTTGGTGCGATCAATCTTTTGTGATTGGAAGGAGCGCCACCATGGCAACCACCAAGGCAAGCCTGGAGGACCAGGCTGCCGATATCCTCGCCGGCATCGGCGGGGCGGACAATATCGCGTCCATGACGCACTGCGCGACGCGTCTTCGCTTCGAGCTAAACGACACCTCACTGGCGGACAAGGACCGCCTCGAGGCGAACCCGAAGGTGATGGGCGCCGTCCCGCAGGGCGGAAGCCACTACCAGGTCATCGTCGGCGGCGACGTGGCCACGGTGTACAACGCAATGAACCGCCTGCCGGAGATGGCCGGCCGCGACGTGTCCAACGAGGACCTGAAGGCCCAGCAGCGCGACAAGGCCAAGGGCAAGGTCCCGTGGCTGGACGCGTTCTTCGAGTACCTCTCCGACTCCTTCCGCCCCATTTTGGGTGTGCTGCTCGGCGCGTCGCTGATCATCGCTTTCGCCGCATTCCTGGACGCGTTCGGCATTGTGGACTTCCGCGCAGAGGTGAAGACCCCGGGCTGGCAGTTCGTGGACGCGATGTGGAGCTCCGTGTTCTTCTTCCTGCCGGTCGCGGTGGCTTACAACGCGGGCAAGAAGCTGGACATCGACCCGTGGGTGCCGGCCGCGGTCATGTTGGCGCTGTTCACCCCTGACTTCACCACGCTGGAGGAGCACCCGGACGCCCGCGTGGTGGACATCTTCGGCGAGCCGACCAACGTGGTCGACGTCTTTGGGCTGCCGATGATCCATAACGCCTACAACGGCAACGTGTTCGTGCCCCTGATCATGGCCGCGGTCGCTGCGTTGCTCTACAAGGGCCTGCAAAAGATCATCCCGTCCGCGGTGCACATGGTTTTCGTGCCGTTTTTGACGCTGCTGGTCATGATCCCGGTGACCGCGTTTTTGATCGGCCCGTTCGGCTACCTACTCGGCGCCTGGATCGGCACCGGCCTGGCGTGGATGAACGGCAACGCCCCGTTCGTCTTCGCGCTCCTGATCCCGATGCTCTACCCGTTCCTGGTGCCGCTGGGCCTGCACTGGCCGCTCAACGCGCTCATGCTGGTCAACATTGACACGCTCGGCTACGACTTCATCCAGGGCCCGATGGGTGCATGGAACTTCGCCTGCTTCGGCGCCACCGCCGCGGTGCTGGCTCTGTCCATCCGCGACCACGACCCGCTGATGCGCCAGACCTCCGGCTCCGCCCTGGCGGCGGGCCTGCTCGGCGGCATTTCCGAGCCGTCGCTCTACGGCATCCACCTGCGCTACAAGAGGATCTACCCGCGCATGCTCGTGGGCTGCTTCGCAGGCGGCTTGACCATCGCCATCCTGGGCAACCCGTACGGCGGTGTGAAGACGGACGCGTTCGTGTTTACCTCCATTCCGACCATGTTCGTGTTCGACCCGATGTGGGTGTACATGGTCGCCATCGCCGTGGCTTTCTTCACCGCCTTCTTCATCATCCTCATCACGGATTACCGCACCCCGGAGGAGAAGGCCGAGGCCCTGGCCCGCGCGGCTGCTGCCCGCAACGACGAAACCGAGGAGGCTGAAGAGGTCGCTCCGGCGCAGGTTGCGGCGGAGCAGGCGTCGCAAAGCAATGTGGTAGCCCCGATCGCGGGCGAGGTCGTGGCGATGGAGGCGCTGAATGATGCAGCCTTCGCGTCCGGCGCGCTCGGTCAGGCAGTCGGTATTACGCCTGCGAACGAGACCCTCACCGTGGTCGCACCCGCGGCCGGCAAGGTGATCTCGGTGGCTAAGACGGGCCACGCCTACGGCATCAAGACGGACGACGGCGTGGAGCTGCTCGTGCACATCGGCATCGACACCGTGAAGCTCGCCGGCGAGGGCTTCACCCCGCTGGTGGAGAAGAAGCAGATCGTCGCTGCCGGCGACCCGCTGGCGGAGGTGGACTTCGCCGCTATCGCAGAAAACGGCGTGGACACCACCGTGATCACTACAGTGGTGAATGCGAAGAAGCTCGGCGGCGTCAACGACGTGGCGGACGGCACCGTCGTCGCCGGGGATCCTGTCCTCGAGGTCGTTCCGAAGGTGGAAGAACATGTCTAACCGCACTGTCCTGCACGGCATCGGCGTCTCCGCCGGCACCGCGTCCGGCCCCGTCGCCGTGGTCACGCCCGCCGTGGGCATCGACGAACACGAACCGGCCTCCGTCGACCCGGAGGCAGACGGCGAGCGCATCCGCGGTGTGCTGCAAGACGTCTCAGCGTCGCTTTCCGCACGCGCCGAGCACGCGAATTCCGACGCCTCCAAGGCCGTGTTGGAGGCGACGGCGGCGTTGGCAAACGACAAAGGCTTGATCCGTGGCGTGGACAAGGAGCTGAAGAAGGGCGCCGGCGCCACGAAGGCCATCCACGACGCGGTGGAGGTCTACGCCGCCAAGCTGCGCAAGCTCGGCGGGTATATGGCCGAGCGGGTCACCGACCTGTACGACATCCGCGACCGTGCCACCGCCCGCCTGCGCGGCTTGCCGGAGCCGGGAATCCCGGATATGGCGGAGCCGTCCGTCCTGGTCGCGCACGACCTTGCGCCGGCTGAGACCGCAACACTGGACCAGAACCTGGTGCTGGGCATCATCACCGAGGCCGGCGGCGCGACCTCCCACACCGCCATCCTGGCCGCGCAGCTGGGCATCCCGTGCGCGGTGCAGGTCAAAGGTATTGCCGAAGCGATTATCGACGCCCCTTCGGTCGCCCTCGACGGCGGCGTGGGCGAAGTCATCGTCTCCCCCAACGAATCCGATGTAGCGGAATTAGAGGAGCGTTCCCGCCGCCGTGCGGCCGCCCTGGCCGGATCTTCGGGCGAGGGCGCAACCCGCGACGGGCACAAAGTGAAGCTGCTGGCCAACATCGGCACCGCCGAGGACGCGGAGAAGGCGGCGAAGCTGGACCTCGAGGGCTCCGGCCTGTTCCGCTCCGAGTTCCTCTTCCTGGACCGCGAGGCCGCACCGAGCGTGGAAGAACAGGCCGAAACCTACACCAGAGCCCTGCGCGCTTTCGGCGACCGCCGCGTGGTGGTGCGCACCCTGGACGCGGGCGCGGACAAGCCGCTGTCGTTCGCGGACCTCGGGGAAGAAGAAAACCCCGCGCTGGGCCGCCGCGGCCTGCGGCTTTCCCAGGCGCGCGAGGATCTGCTGACCGACCAGCTGGAGGCGCTAGCAGCCGCAGGCCAAGCGGTACCGGACGCGGAACTGTGGGTCATGGCTCCGATGGTCGCCACCGTGGAGGAGGCGAACTGGTTCGCCGAGCGCGCCCGCGCCGCTGGCCTGGCCAAGGTTGGTGTGATGGTGGAGACCCCCGCCGCTGCGATCCGCGCCCGTCAGGTGCTGGAGGAGGTGGACTTCGCCTCCATTGGCACCAACGACCTGTCCCAGTACACGATGGCCGCGGATCGCATGCAGGGTGAGCTCGCCGAGCTGCTGTCCCCGTGGCAGCCTGCCGTGCCGTCCATGATCCGCGAGACGTGCCGGGGCGGGGAGGCCACAGGCAAGTCGATCGGCGTGTGCGGCGAGGCGGGCGGCGACCCGCTCATGGCCCTCGTGCTGGTTGGCCTGGGTGTGAAGTCGCTGTCCATGGCGCCTGGCAAGGTACGTGCGGTGCGTGCGGCACTGCGCCTGCACGACTTCGACACCTGCCGCCAGATGGCCAACTTCGCCGTCGACGCCCGCACCGCTGCGGGTGCCCGCGAGGCCGTGTTCAACCTCGCCGATCCGGTGTTGAAGGATCTGCTCTGATCCACGGAATCGACGTCGATAAGCACGGGCGTTGTGCCCACTGGCACTCGGAGCGCGACGTCGTGGCCAACACGTGCGGCGCATGCGGGAAGCTGTGGGCGTGCGCGCTGTGCCACGAAGCGCTCGCGGACCACAGGTTCGAGCCCGTCGATAGGCAACTGCGCTCTGTGATGTGCGGCGTGTGCGGGCACATGATGACCTACGCCGAATACGGCGCGTCCTGCCCCGCCTGCCGCCACCCCTTCAATCCGGGGTGCAAGCTGCACGAAAACACCTACTTCAAGCCCGTTCGCTAAGGGTGAACACGGGCGGTTACCTGCGCTTATCGACGTCCATTCGGTACGAAACCTCGTAACCGGGGAAGTGATGTCGGACCCCGGCGTTATGGTGGGGGACAACTGATTTAGGAAAGAAGGGGTCAGCCACATGTTCGAGCGGTTTACCGACCGGGCCCGACGCGTCATCGTCCTTGCACAGGAGGAGGCGCGCGAGCTCAACCACAATTACATGGGCACCGAGCACATCTTGCTCGGCCTGATCAAGGAGGGCGAGGGCGTCGCCGCCAAGGCTCTCGAGTCCATGGGCATTAACCTCGACGACGTGCGCCGCGAGGTCATCGACATTATCGGCCACGGCTCCCAGCCTGTGACCGGCCACATTCCGTTCACCCCGCGCGCGAAGAAGGTTCTCGAGCTGTCCCTGCGCGAGGGCCTGCAGATGGGCCACAAGTACATCGGCACCGAGTTTCTGCTCCTCGGCCTCATCCGCGAGGGCGACGGCGTGGCGGCGCAGGTGCTGATCAAGCTCGGCGCCGACCTACCGCGTGTGCGCCAGCAGGTGATCCAGCTGCTCTCTGGCTACGAGGGCGGCGAGGGCCAGAACCCGGAGGCGCTGCAGCAGGGCCAGCCGGGCTTCGCAGGTGCAGGTGCTGGCGCCGCCCGTGGCGGTGCTGGCCCGCAGGGTGGCGAGCGCTCCAATTCTCTGGTTTTGGACCAGTTCGGCCGCAACCTCACCGCGGCTGCGAAAGAAGGCAAGCTCGATCCGGTTGTCGGCCGCGACAAGGAAATCGAGCGCGTTATGCAGGTGCTGTCGCGCCGCACCAAGAACAACCCGGTGCTCATCGGCGAGCCGGGTGTTGGTAAAACCGCTGTTGTGGAGGGGCTTGCGCTCGACATCGCCAACGGTAAGGTGCCGGAGACCCTGAAGGACAAGCAGGTCTACTCCCTCGACCTCGGCTCCCTGGTGGCAGGCTCCCGTTACCGCGGTGACTTTGAGGAGCGCCTGAAGAAGGTGCTCAAGGAGATCAACCAGCGCGGCGACATCATCCTGTTCATCGACGAGATCCACACCCTCGTTGGCGCAGGTGCCGCTGAAGGCGCCATCGACGCAGCCTCGCTGCTGAAGCCGAAGCTGGCCCGCGGCGAGCTGCAGACTATCGGCGCGACCACGCTGGATGAGTACCGCAAGCACATTGAGAAGGACGCCGCGCTGGAGCGCCGCTTCCAGCCGGTGCAGGTGGACGAGCCGTCCGTGGAAGACACCGTCCAGATCCTCAAGGGCCTGCGCGACCGCTACGAGGCGCACCACCGCGTCTCCTACACCGATGACGCTTTGAAGGCGGCCGCGACCCTGTCGGACCGCTACATCAATGACCGTTTCCTGCCGGACAAGGCTGTGGACCTCCTCGACGAGGCCGGTGCACGCATGCGCATCAAGCGCATGACCGCCCCGGAGGACCTGCGCGAGGTGGACGACCGCATCGCCGAGGTACGCAAGGAAAAGGAAGCGGCGATAGACGCCCAGGACTTTGAGAAGGCCGCCGGCCTGCGTGACACCGAGCGCAAGCTCGGGGAGGAGCGCTCCGCCAAAGAGAAGAAGTGGCGCTCCGACGACCTGGAGGACATCGCCGAGGTCGGTGAAGACCAGATCGCGGACGTGCTGGCCAACTGGACCGGTATCCCGGTGTTCAAACTCACCGAGTCCGAGTCCTCCCGCCTCCTCAATATGGAAGACGAGCTGCACAAGCGCATCATCGGCCAGGACGAGGCTGTCAAGGCTGTGTCCCGCTCCATCCGCCGCACCCGTGCTGGCCTGAAGGACCCGAACCGCCCGTCCGGCTCCTTCATCTTCGCCGGCCCGTCCGGTGTGGGTAAGACGGAACTGTCCAAGGCGCTGGCGGAGTTCCTCTTCGGGGACGACGACTCGCTGATCCAGGTCGACATGGGCGAGTTCCACGACCGCTTCACCGCCTCCCGCCTTTTCGGTGCCCCTCCGGGATACGTTGGCTACGAGGAAGGCGGCCAGCTCACCGAGAAGGTGCGCCGCAAGCCGTTTAGCGTGGTGCTCTTCGACGAGATTGAGAAGGCGCACAAGGAGATCTACAACACCCTGCTCCAGGTGCTCGAAGAAGGCCACGTCACCGACGGCCAGGGCCGCAACGTTGACTTCAAGAACACGGTGCTGATCTTCACGTCCAACCTGGGCACCTCCGACATCTCCAAGCCGGTCGGTCTGGGCTTCAGCGGCGACACCGCCACGGACTCCGAGGCGCAGTACGAACGCATGAAGGGCAAGGTCCACGACGAGCTGAAGAAGCACTTCCGCCCGGAGTTCTTGAACCGCATCGACGAGATCGTGGTGTTCAAGCAGCTCAGCCAGGATGAGATTGTCCAGATGGTGGACCTGCTTATCGGCCGCGTGGACAAGAACTTGACTGCGCAGGACATGGGCATCGAGCTCACCGAGAACGCGAAGAACCTGCTCGCGGTCCGCGGCTTCGACCCGGTCTTGGGCGCACGTCCGCTGCGCCGCACGATTCAGCGTGAGATCGAGGACGTGCTGTCCGAGAAGATCCTCTTCGGCGAGATCGGCGCAGGCGAGATCATCACGGTGGACGTAGAGGGCTGGGACGGCGACATCGAAGCCGCACGCAAGGACCGCGGCAAGGCCGCCCCGGACGCGAAGTTCACCTTCACCCCGCGCCCACGCCCGCTGCCGGCAGAGGCATTCGACGTGGAGCCGGAGGAAGAGGTGCGCGATATCGAACCGGAGCGCACCGAGCCGGAGTCAGAGGCCTCTGAGTTCCCGGACGAGCGAGAGGACAACGACGTCCAGGATCAGAACGGCAACGAGGGCAACGGGCCCGAGCCGGTGTAAACCCACCACGCCAGGGCGCCGAGTGCGCCAAGCAGGGAGAACACGATGCCGGTGATCTCCACGGCGTTGAGCCCCTCCACCACCTGATATTCGGGGTGGTCGGAGGGGCACACCTGTTTCATGGGCTTGCCCTTGAAGCGGTCGGACATCCAGTCCGCAACATTGCCTGTCTGCAGCACCAGCGGTAGCGCGTGGCCGGAGCCGGGGGCGCGCGGGGTGAGTTCTCTGCGGCCGGATGACAGTGGCTGCGTCGGGGAACCGGGCACCACTACGCGGCGGTACTCCACCTGCGCGCCGATGGCGCAGTAGTCGGTGGCGAGCTGGGTTGCCTGTGGCTCGGGCACCAGATCATCGTCCAGGTTGGTGAGCACCATGATCGGTGCGTTCGGTTTCACTTTGCCCAGCTTGTTCAGCTCGAGGTACTTGCCAAGGCGCTCGTCGGCCTCCGCGATCTCCGCGAAGGATTTGCCGCCGATGAAGATGTCGTCGAAGGACCTGGGGGAGTGCATGGATGCATCCACCACGCAGGAGGCCTTCAAACCCTCAAGCCAGACTTTGCCCTCGTCGGTGAGATATTCCTCTAATGCGTCGCGGAACTCTGGATAGGTTTCTGAGTAGCTGGCGGCAGCGAAGCCGGCCACCGCGGTGAGCATGGGTGCCGAAGCCTGTTGCAGTACGCCGAGCGGGTCTGCTGGGGGAGCGCCGGCAAAGGTCCCCACCACGTCGAGCTCTGGGGCATAGTCGCCCACCAGCTCCGCTGCTGCGGCAGCGGCGCCGCCACCTTGGGAATAGCCCCAGAAAGCGATTTTCTCGTCGGGTTTGGCTACGGCGCGAGCTGCGTCGATAAGCGCGTGGCCTTGATCCACCCTGTTCAAGTAGGTGTGCAGACCGTCCGTGCCCAACCCCATATAGTCCGTGACCACGACGCGGTAGCCGGCGTCCCTGAGCATCTGCACCATCGGCGCCTCGTAGTTGAGGTTGACCGTGCCGTCGCGCTCGATGGACGACAGCATTGACGACGCCGCCGAGGGCGCGCACTGGTCGCCCAATCCCCGCGTGCCGGGGGCGAGCGCGATCAGCCCCTTGGAAAACGGGCGATCGTAGAGAGCACCGGTGACGGGCACCTTCTCGCCGCGCTCGTTCACGGAGGTGTAGCGGATCCGCTTCCCGTCTGATCCGGCGACGCGCTTCTTCGCTTCGAGCTTGCCCGCTGTCGGACCAGCCGCGCCGCCCAGTGCGGTGGAGGACATCTCCGGGATGGAGGACAGGGACGACGCGTCGTCCATGACCTCGAGGGTGGACGAGCCGACGGAGGCAAGGGATGACAGAGACTCCGCGCTGAGATCCGCAGCTTGCGCCGAGGGGCTGAGCAGGACTGGGACAGCAAAAAGACACCAACTTTTACGCATAAACAGCAGTGTAAGCTGCCCGCTATGGGAATTCAGTACCGCAAACGCCAAAAGATCAGCGACGACAGCTGGCTCAATTACTCCAAATCCGGCGTCTCCGCCTCGAAGAAGATCGGGCCGGTCACTTTCAACTCCCGCGGCGGCGTCTACGTCAAGCTGCCGGGCGGCCTTCACTACCGCGGCAGGTGGAAGTAGCCGTGCTCGTCTTGCTCGGCGAGCCCGTCGTCGAGCAACGAAAACAGGGCTCGGGAGAGTTGGGTTTGGTCGTGCCAGACGGCGTCGATGCGCTCTTGCTCGACGGGTCCGTGCGCCTCACGCAGCACGCGCATGATCTTGCCGCGCACCTGCCGGTCGGTTCCGGCAAACTTCTGGGAACGCGCCTGCGTTGGCGCCGCAGGTCTGCCGGCGGCGAGCCACGCGCACTCTGCGCTGAGCGGGCAGGCCTCGCACTTCGGTGCGCGGGCGGTGCATATGAGCGCGCCCAGCTCCATCAGCCCCACTGAGAACTCCGGGCCGTTTTCCGCCGGCAGCAGCGCCGCGACCTGCTCAATCTCTTTTTTCCCCGGCTTGCCAAGCGCCTCGCCGCGCTCCACTCGTGCGACCACGCGTCGCACGTTCGTATCCACCACCGGCACGTTCTTGCCGTACGCGAAGCACGCCACCGCTCGAGCGGTGTAGTCCCCGATTCCAGGGAGCGCAAGAAGCTTATCGACGTCCTCCGGCACCTCCCCACCGTATTCCCGCACAATCACCTGCGCGCATTCCTTTAGGCGGAGCGCCCTGCGCGGGTAGCCAAGGCTGCCCCAGGCGCGCAGGATCTCGTCGGTGCCGGCGTTGGCGAAGGCGGCTGGGGTGGGCCAGCGATACATCCACTCCTGCCAGATCGGCGCCACCCGCTCCACCTGGGTCTGGTGGCTCATCACCTCGCTGAGCAGCACACCCCAGGGTGATACGGCGTCGCGCCGCCACGGCAGGGCGCGGGCGTTAGCGCGGTACCAATTGATGATCTTGTCTGGGCGCAGGTTGGTCACAATGCATGCAACAATAGTGGGCATGACTACCGCAACCGACCTCCAAACCGCCGCCACTCCCCGCGAGGTGTGGGAGCTGCTGAAAGCCGGCAACGAGCGATTCGCCACAGGCAACACCGCCGACCCGCACCGCGACCCCGAAACCCGGCAACAGCTGACCGCCGGACAGAACCCCGCTGTGTGCGTGGTGGGTTGCTCGGACTCGCGTGTGCCGGTGGAGCTGCTCTTCGACGCCGGTTTCGGCGACATCTTCGTCATCCGAACCGCCGGCGGTTGTGTGGATTCCGCAGTCGCCGCGTCCGTGGAGTTTGCGGTGGAAGGCCTTGGCGTGGACCTCGTGCTTTTCCTTTCCCACGAGACCTGCGGTGCTGTGGGCGCGGCGGTCGGCGCTTTGGAATCTGGCGAAATTCCGGCTGGTCTGACCCGGCTGTTCGTGGAAAAGATCGCCCCGTCCGTCGCCGAGGCACGGACGCGCGGTGAGCAGATCGAGCAGGCGCACGCCCGCAACGGCGCAGAGCACCTTGCAGCCCGTATCCCCTCCGTCGTGGCCGGTTTGGAGGAGAAGAAGATCGGCGTGGTCGGGGCGCGCTACCGCTTGTCGGACGGCCGTGTCGAGACCACCTACGAAAACTTCGGCGATTAAGTTATAGGCATGTCGAACCAGCGCCCACTGCCTCCGGAGATCTACATGCGCCGTCGCGTGGCGGCACTCGTCATCCTGTTGGTTGTTGTGGCGCTGTTGGTGTGGGGGCTGTCCGCGTTCGCTCGCAGCGGCAAATCGGACACAACCGAGGAAGCCCCGCAGACCACCGCCGAGGTCACCGAGACGCCGTCCACCACCTTGGCGACGGAGCCGACCGTTCAGCTTTCCGGTGAAACCGAAACTTCCACCACAGCCACCGAGACGACGCGAGTCACCGAAGCAACCGGGGCCTCCAGCACCGCGGAAGCCGCACCCGTGAAGAAGGGAACCTGCGAGCTCCAGGACCTGCGCATCCAGGCCTCCAGCAACCAACCCTCGTACGCTGAGGGCACGCAGCCGGTGTTCTATATGGAGGTGCAGAACCCCACTGACACCGAGTGCACGATCGACTTGGACGACAACCTCCTACGCTTCGAGGTCTACGACATGGCCTCCAACGACCGCATCTGGTCCGACACCGACTGCTACCCGCCAGTGGCAGGCGGCTCCGTGAAGTTCGCTCCCGGGGAGAAGCGTCGCTGGGAGGCTCGCTGGTCCGGCACCGCGTCCCAGCCGGGGCAGTGCGAGAACCGCCCCACGGTAAAGCCTGGTTCCTACTTCCTCCACGGGGTGATCGGGGAGAATGCCTCGGACGCCAGCCCGTTCAACATCACCTAGAACGCTACCGCTGCAGCAGCGCCAGCGCTTCGCCCAGTGTGGAGATTGAGTGAACCGTCATGCCGCTGACATGTACCTCCTCGCCCGCCGGAACGATCGCGTTGGTGTAGCCCATACGTGCCGCTTCCTGCAGGCGCCGCCCGAGGTTGGGCACCCGGCGGATCTCGCCGGCGAGGCCGACCTCGCCCACCACCACGGTTTTCTCGGGCAGGGGGGTGTCGTGGAGGCTCGACCACGTGGCGAGCGCCACCGCAAGGTCCGTTGCGGTTTCCGTAATTTTCACCCCGCCTACCGTGGCCACGTACGCGTCCTTGTCGTTTGTGCGTTCCCCGCACCGCGCCTGCAGCACCGCCAGCACCATGGGCACGCGGTTGAAATCCAAGCCAGTGACTACACGCCGGGGGCTCTTATTTACCGGATCGACGGTCAGCGCTTGTACCTCCGCGAGGATGGGGCGTACGCCGTCCATCGCCACCGTCACGGCGGAGCCGTCCGGCGTCTTCCCGCGGTGGGAAAGGAACAGCCCGGATGGGTCGGGAACCTCCCGGATTCCGCCAGCTGTTTGCTCAAAACAGCCGACTTCATCCGTCGCCCCGAAGCGGTTTTTGATGCCGCGGAGCATCCTTAACGACGACTGCCGGTCACCCTCAAAGTTCAGCACCACATCCACGAGGTGTTCCAGCACGCGGGGCCCTGCAACATTGCCGTCCTTAGTCACGTGGCCCACCAGCAGGACCGGGATGTTCGTGGTCTTTGCCAGGGTGGTCAGCGCAGCGGTCACCGCCCGCGACTGAGCCACGCCACCGGCGACACCCTCGACGCCTGCCGCGTGCATGGTTTGCACCGAATCCACGATAAGCAGCGAGGGCTTGAGCTGCTCTACGTGGCCGAACACGACATCCAGGTTCGACTCGGCGGCGAGGTAGAGCGTGTCTTTGAGCGCATCCGTGCGCTCGGCACGTGCGCGAACCTGGCCCGCAGACTCCTCCGCCGTGACGTAGAGGGCCTTACGCCCGTGGGCAGCCCAGCGCGACGCGACTTCGAGCAACAGCGTGGACTTACCCACTCCTGGCTCGCCCGCCATCAGCACGACGGATCCAGGCACCACACCTGAGCCAAGGACGCGGTCTAGCTCCCCGATGCCAGATTTCACCGTCCTCGTAGCGGCAGCCTCCACCTTCGTAATGGGGCTCGCGGGCGCTGCAGGAGTCAGCGCCGAGGATTTCACCGGCCCCGCGGCTACGGGCGCCTCCTCTTGCAGGGTGCCCCAAGACCCGCACTCCGGGCAGCGGCCCAGCCATTTGGGGGAGGAGTAGCCGCACTCGGTGCAGGTGTGAATCACGCGTGGTTTCTTCGCCATGCGCCACACCGTATAACACCGCCCCGACACGGCATTCGAACACGAAAAAACCGCTGGTCAAACCAGCGGTTTCGGATACGAGGCGAGGACTACTTCTCGCCGACCTCACGCTCAACCTGACCGGAAGCGAGCGTCGGCGCGGACACCGTCGCCACAACATCCACGGAGCCGGTGTCGAAGTTGAAGGTGACCGGGATGTTGCCGCCGTACGCGAAGCCGTCGTTCGCCACAGAGGTGGCGGTGTACTGGATGCAGTTGTCGTTCTTGTCCTGCGGCATGCGCTCCAGGCCGTCCCTGGAATCGGCGACCAGCGCGCAGTTGTAGGAGATCGTGCCGGTGTTCGAAAGGGTTGCCTTCTGGCCGTCCACGTCCACCGACTGCAGGGTGTGGTCCTTCATGGAGGTGTCCTGGTTCGTGGCGGTGAACTTCACTGCAGCCTGGCCGTCCTCTGCAAGCACAACCATCACGTCGCGCACGGCGAGGGCACCGTCCTCGGTGGAGCCGCTTGCGCCGTCGACGGCCGCGACCTGGTTCGAGGTCTGGGTGATCTGGCCGGCGGAGCAGCCGACGAGGGCCAGGGTTGCGCAGCCAGCGACTGCGGCGACAGCGGCGCGCTTCAGGGACTTCACGGGGTGTCCTCCATCAATCAACTCATTCGAGGGTTTTCTCCGCCTTACTCTAGCGTCTGCACAGCAAGTTTTCCCACTTACTCCCCCTATAAGGAGCGGGGACCTTTGGTCGTCGATAAGCAAAATGCTCGGTGGTAGGGTGTTGAGGTCTGAACTTCGCCCATCGACGCAAGGAGCCGCAATGGAATTCAAGGTCGGAGAAGTGGTTGTGTACCCGCACCACGGAGCGGCCCGCATCACCGACATCGAGCAGCGCGAGATGCGCGGGGAGAAGCTCGATTACCTGGTGCTGCAGATCCTCCATTCCGACCTTGAAGTGCGCGTGCCGGTGAAGAATTCCGAGCTGGTTGGCGTGCGCGACGTGGTCAACGAGGATGGCCTGCAAAAGGTGTTCTCGGTGCTGCGTGAGACGGACGTGGAGGAGGCTGGCAACTGGTCCCGCCGTTACAAGGCAAACCAGGAGCGCCTCGCGTCCGGGGACATCAATAAGGTTGCCGAGGTTGTGCGCGACCTGTGGCGCCGCGATCAGGGCAAGGGCCTTTCCGCCGGTGAGAAGCGCATGCTGGGCAAGGCCCGCCAGATCTTGGTCGGCGAGCTCGCGCTGGCTGAACCGGTGGACGAGGCCAAGGTTGAGGAGATGGACAAGGAAATCAAGGCCGTCATCGACGAGCAGGTGAAGGCAGGAATCTCCGAGGACCCGGGCCAGATCGACGACGATGACGAGGTGGATCTGGACGACCTCTCCTTCGACGACGAGGACGACGACAACTAAGTTGCGCCGCGAATCAGTTGCGGTCATCGCCGCCGCTGGCAAAGGCACCCGTCTCGGCGCGCAGGTGCCGAAGGCGTACGTTTCACTCGGCGGCCGCACCCTGTTGGAGCGCTCTGTGGCGACCATGTCTGCTGTCGTAGACAGGGTGGTTGTGGTGGTGAGCCCCGACATGGAAGCGCGGGCGCGGGACATACTCTCCCGTTACAACGTGGAGCTGGCCCATGGGGGTGCTGAGCGCGCGGACTCTATTCTCGCCGCGCTCAACACAATTTCGCTTACCGACGGCTGCGTGGTCGTCCACGACGCCGCCCGTGCCTTAACCCCACCCGAGATGGTTCACCGCGTGGTGGACACGGTGCTTGGGGGAGCACCGGCGGTGGTTCCCGTGGTGCCGGTGGCGGACACCGTTAAGCGGGTTGATGGTTCAGCGATTCACGAGACCTTGGACCGCTCCGCGTTGCGCGCCGCGCAGACTCCGCAGGGGTTCGACCTGCGGCTACTGCGAGAGGCGAACCGGCGGTACCTGGCGGAAAAGCCTGCGTTTGTGGCCACCGACGACGCCTCCCTGATGGAATGGTTCGGGGTGCCGGTGATAGCCGTGGAGGGGGATCCCATGGCGTTCAAGATCACCACGCCGCTGGATCTCAAGCTCGCTGAAAGCGTGGTCGGTTCTTTCTAGGTCCCCTGTGTCGGGGTCGTCTGCTATAGCTATGGATGGGCAGGTTTGCCCAAATTTACATTCGAAAAAAGGTGCGGAAAAAGTTTAGAAAAAGCCTTGACAGTGTCTTTGTGTCGTAACTATATTCGATTGCAAATATAGAAGGAGGGGTGATGCATGGACGGATATTTCGCAACCGAGCGGGAGGGTTGCCCAGCTGCGGCCGCGGGCCAGGCGCGACGGGAGGCGGAGTTCCAGATCTTCCACCGCTACGTCAGGCCACTGGCTGAGGTGGACGATTTCGAACTCGAGGCCTGTTCCATTGCGCTGGCGACCGGGGAGAGCCAAAACTGGGCGGAGACCGGCATTCTGGGGTACTCGGTGCTCGCGGACCTGCCTCAGCTGCGTGAGCTGCAGGAAGAAACTCGCAGGCTCGATGTCCGGCGCTTGTCTGCCATCGAGTCCACCTTGAACCGCCTCAATGACCTGGCCACGCCGGATATCCTTGCGGATATAGACGAGTATCTGGTGAAAGTCTTTACACCGCGCAGAGTGGGGGCGGAGTTGCCTTCGCCAAGCTCGCTGCGTCGCCGGCTGCGTGAGCGGATTCAGCGCATTGACTCGGACCTTGCGCCCAGCCAGAAGAAGATCAAGGACCGCAAGAAGAGGAAGGACGCCCCCTTCGGGACATGCCGGGGATGCTTCTACGGCCAAGACGACGGGGACGCGGGTCTGAGCGTCTCGGGCGACGCCGCCACGATCGGTTTGATGGAGCGCTACACCGAACAAGTTGCGCGCGAACACAAACTCTCGCAGGACGACGCGCTCGAGGCCATCCTCACCGGCCGGCTCAGGGATACACCCAAGGTTGTCCTTTACATGTTCACCTCGAAAACGCCCGGGAGCTCCTACTACATTCCCAACTTCGGCTGGACCGACGCGGAGGGCACGGCAGCGGTGGAAGAGATGTTAGAGAGCGCTGCCACGCACGTCGTCGACTTGGACGAGGCTGAGCAGGCCGAAACCGAAGCGTATGCGCCAACTACCGCTATCCGCGCATTGGTCCAAGCACGCGACGGTGTGTGCCTCTGGCCCGGCTGCAACGTGAAGGCGGAGAACTGCCAGCTGGACCACCGGATCCCGTTCGACGAGGGCGGCAAGACCACCCCGTCCAACCTGTTCAGCCTGTGTGCACACCACCACAACCTCAAAACCGACCGCAGGGTGTTTTACGTGCCCGACCCGGTTACAGGGGAGATCGTGTGGCTGCACGCGGACGGTACGTTCCACGTCGCGGAGCCGGAAGGCTACCTCACTGGCTATCTGCAGCCAGCACATCCGCGATGGAAGACGACGCTGGAGCAGCGCCGGCAGAAGCGCAAGGACCGGGCGGAGTTCTACCACCGCTGCCACTCGGCGGTGGAACAGTACGAAAACGACTGGGATTACGACACATGTATGGCCACCATCCGCGCGATGGAGGACAGGTTCGGCATGACGTTCGAGTACCCGCCCAGGAAAGAGCCGGAGGACACCCCACAACTGCTTGCGGCCCTCGAAGAACATCTGCGGGATCTTGAACTCAGCCCCGAGGACTTCTATGTGCGGGACTACCCGCTGGACCACGACTTTGGAGACCCTGAAGTACCGTCGTACGCATGACAAACCTTCGAGTTGGCAGCGCGTTCGACGCCCATCAGATTCAAGCCGGGAAGGAATGCTGGATTGCCGGCATCCTCCACGACGGCCAAGACGGTTGCGAGGGCCACTCCGACGGTGACGTGGTCAGCCATGCCATCGTCGATGCCGTGCTCTCGGCCGCCGGGCTCGGCGACCTTGGCTCCTTCGTTGGGGTTGGTCGTCCAGAGTACGACGGGGTGAAGGGTGTCCAGCTGCTTCAGGAGCTCAAGGAGCTTCTCGCGAACCACGGACACAGTGTGGTCAACGTTTCCGCACAACTGATCGGCCAAACCCCAAAAATGGGACCGGTGCGCGAGGAAGCGGAACGGGTCCTTTCGGAGGCCTTGGGGGCTCCGGTATCCGTGTCGGCCACCACAACAGACCACATGGGGTTCACTGGCAGCGGCGAGGGCCGGGCGGCGATAGCCACGGCGCTGGTGGAACGAAAGTTCCCGATTGCGTAACTAAAGTTCCCTGCCTGCGGTTTTAGCTTCCTTGCAGTCGACGCGCGGGTTACCGTAACCACATGCGAAAGATCATGACAGCGGTCGCTGCTGCGGTTACGGCAGCCGCGGTGGCTCACGCGCCGATCGCGGGTGCCATTCCGGCGATGCCGCAGGGCTACCCGATTGAGAACTTCGGCACGAAGTGCGATGCCGGTGTCACCCCGGAGTGGCGCTACGGCGAGACGGCACGCCGGTACCTGGCCGACGGCACCCTGCAATTCACTAACCGCACGGATCAGACGGTGCCGTACACCGCCACGGTGGAAACGGGCACGAACCGCAAGATTGAGGCGAATTCCAAGGCCGCGCTGCCCAGTGGGTGGGACACCACCGCGAAGACGGATATCGGTCTGAAGGAATCCAACGGCTGGATCGAAGGCGAGACATTCGGGCCCATCGAGCTCGGCCCGGGCGAGTCCTTCCGGGTGGACTACGGCGTGCTGGAGAAAGACTTTATCTCCATGTTCGTCACCTGCGACAACGGGGTGCTTCGCAACGCCCCGGGCGCGAACGTCATTCGCGGAACAGGCCCCGCGGAGCGCTACGCATTCGCCTACATCATTAAGGCGGATGGCTCGGTCTCCGATGTGGCTATGGAAATCCCGTCGCGGAGCCAGGGCGCAAACTCCAAGCCGGTTGATGACCAGACGTACAACGCTGTTTCTGGTCCCAGCTTGGAAAAGGTGGCGGGGGAACGGGACGTCGTCGTGAAGCCGGACGCAAGCTTCCGCCGCGACGCCAACTGGCCGCAGCTCAACCAGCCCGCCCGGAAGCGCGACATGTCCTACTACCCGTACGACATCGAGGCGGTGTCGCCGACGTTCCGTAAGCCCGGGTACTCGCAGGACTTCTTGAACTGGTCGAAGGGGGACTACACGTTCACCCCGGTGACGGACTACGTCGTGGGTGCCGAAAACGCCCAGTACCTCAACTGGATGGGCGCGAACGGGCAGCTGCCGGAAGGCTGGCTCACCTCCGTCGGCGCGGTGAAGCGCGCGTACATGCCGGTTGGCACGGCGCTCAAGCCCATCGACCTCAAGCCGGGTGACCGTGTCCGAGTGGAGTACGGCACCACGATGACGCGGATCAACTACCGCGAGCTGTCGGCTGGTCGCGACGGCACCTACTCGCGGGTGACATCCCACCCGCAGTCCGCAGCCCCCACCGGTTTCTGGGCAGAAGCCACAGTGACCGGCAAGGACGGATCCACACGGACCATCGACGTCACGCCGGATCAGTACCGCAACCTCCCAGTTCCCACCCAGACCTACCTCTAAGGACACACCATGAAACGCACCATCGCTTTGCTCACCACAGCTGCTCTCGCACTCGCCCCGGCCGCCAACGCCCTGCCGCAGCGCAACTACGACGCGACGAACCCGACCACTATCGGCGCACCCTGCGCCAACCCGGGCGACCGCGGCCAAACCGTGGAGATCGTCCGCAGCTACTTCGACGGCTCCGCAGGTTCCTGGACCGTGTCCAACTACAACGACGAACCGCTGCCGGTCACCCGATCGGTGACGGAGTCCAAGACGAAGACGTGGAACGTCACCGCAGGCCTCAGCTTCGACGTGGCCAAGCTAATCCAGTTCACATTCTCCACCAGCTACACGGACCAGCAGTCCTACGAGGTCGGCGAGAAGATCGGCCCGTACAACATCGCGCCTGGCAAGACCGCTGTGTTGCAGGCTGGCTGGATCGTGTCCGACTTCCGCGGCCAGGAAACGGTCTGCGGCGCCGACGGCAAGTGGCAGGGCGCCGGCAACACCTTCACCGCAACGATGCCGAAGGAGCGTCACGTCCGAGTGAGCACCCGCGACAACATGGACTGGGGTGCGTAAATGAAGAAGCTGGTGCCGGCGCTAGTGGCGTGCCTGGCCTTCTCTGCCGCTCCCGCCCACGCGGCGCCGTACGAGTTTGAGTTGCCGCAGCGCTGGAACGAGGAGCTCGCCCCGGGCAGCCACTGCGCCACCCCGGGCCGCACGGACACGTACGTGGACGCAACCCGCCGGTGGTTCAAGCAAACCGATGCGGCGAGCGTGGGCAACGACACCGAGGGTGCAGTTCCGGTGGAGCAGACAGTGAAGGAAAAGCGCGTCCAAACCTTGGAGGTCTCAGGTACCTTCACGCCGAAGGGCGACCTGGTCAAGAACGTCTCCCGCGCGTACGGCTGGAAGTACGTGCACCAGGTGACGTGGTCGCTGAACCAGGTGGTCGGCCCGTACTCGCTGGACGCGGGCAAGCATGGCCGGCTCGTGTGGGGCTTCATCATGCTGGACGGCGACGCCCAGGATGTGAAGTGCAGTGCGGACCAGGTGTGGGAGCCGATTGGCACGCCCTACGATTTCAGCGTTCCTGAAGCTCGCTACTCGGAGCTGAGGGTAGAGGAAGCGTCTCTGTAGACTGCGGTGTTGTGAATCAACGCATCTTCGACACCAAGACCCGCACGCTGCGCGACTTCGAGCCGATACGCCCCGGCCACGTCTCGATCTACTTGTGCGGCGCCACCCCGCAGGCCAAGCCGCACATCGGCCACTTGCGTTCAGGTGTCGCATTCGACATCGTCCGACGCTGGTTTTCCGCCAACGGTAACGACGTCGCGTTTGTCCGCAACGTCACGGACATCGACGACAAAATCCTAGCCAAGGCGAGTGAGCACAACCGCCCGTGGTGGGAGTGGGTGTCCACCTACGAGCGCGAGTTCACCCGCGCGTACGACACCCTCGGCGTGCTCCCGCCTTCCGTGGAGCCGCGGGCGACCGGGCACGTCACCCAGATGGTCGACTACATGCAGAGGCTTATCGACGCAGGCTTCGCCTACACCCGCGACGGCTCCGTCTACTTCGACGTGAACGCCTGGGTTCGCGCTGGCGGGGACTACGGCTCGATCTCCGGCAACCGTCTGGAGGACATGACGGGAGAAGACCCCGACTTCGCGCTGTGGAAGGCCGCCAAGCCCGGAGAGCCGAGCTGGCCCACGCCCTGGGGGCCCGGCCGCCCCGGCTGGCACCTGGAATGCTCGGCCATGTCCACCTGGTACTTGGGCTCCGAGTTCGACATCCACGGCGGCGGGCTGGATCTACAGTTCCCGCACCACGAGAACGAGCAGGCCCAGTCCCACGCCGCCGGCGACGGCTTCGCGCGGTTCTGGATGCACAACCACTGGGTGACCATGGCCGGCGAGAAGATGTCGAAATCGCTCGGCAACGTGCTCTCCATCGACGCGATGCTGGAGCAGGTGCGCCCGGTGGAGCTGCGCTACTACTTAGGCTCCGCGCACTACCGCAGCGTCTTGGAGTATTCCCCGGAGGCGCTGCAGGAGGCGGCGGCAGGCTACCGCCGCATTGAGGAGTTTGTGAAACGCGCCGGCATGCCGGAGCCCACTACGTGGACCGAGGGGTTCGAGCAGGCGCTGAACGACGACTTCGCTGTGCCCAAAGCACTCGCCGAGATCCACAACCTCGTGCGCGAGGGCAACAAGGCGGATGACGCTACGCCGTACGCCGCACAGGTGCGTGCGATGGCGGCGGTGTTGGGGGTGGATCCGGGGGCGTGGCCGTCGTCGACAAGCAATAGCACCGCGCTCGATGTCTTGGTTGCCGCTGAGCTGGAGCGACGGGCGACCGCCCGCGCCGAGAAGGATTGGGCGACCGCCGACGAGGTGCGCGACCGCCTCGCCGCGGCCGGCATCGAAGTGACCGACACGGCCGAGGGGCCGCAGTGGCAGGTGAAGGAGTAGACCATGGCAAAACCGTACGAGCGGCCCGACAAGCAGAAGAAAAGTAAGAAAGGCCCGACGAAGGGCTCCGGCGGGCAGCGCCGCCGCGGCCTGCGCGGCAAAGGAGCAACCCCGAAGGCGGAGGACCGCGTCTACCACGCGGCGCACAAGCGCAAGCTGGAGCAGCAGCGCCGCGCGCAGGGCCGCCACGACCGCGAAGTGGCCGACATGGTGGTGGGCCGCAACCCGGTGGTGGAGTGCCTCAAGGCGAAGGTGCCTGCGGAGGCGCTGTACGTGGCGGCCGGTACCGGCCACGACGAGCGCCTCAGCGAGGCGGTCAGCCTGGCCAACTCGAAAGGCATTCCGGTCCACGAGGTGCCGCGCCAACAGCTCGACGCGATGACCGGCAACGGCATGCACCAGGGCGTTGGTCTGAAGATCCAGCCGTACAAGTACGCGGATTTGGACGACCTCCTGGAGTCTGTGGACGGGCCGGGCATGTTCGTGGTGCTGGATAACATCACGGACCCGCGCAACCTCGGCGCGGTGATCCGCTCCACCGCGGCGTTCGGCGGCAACGGCGTGATTATCCCCGAGCGCCGCTCGGCGCAGGTCACGGGCGTGGCGTGGCGCACCTCCGCCGGCACCGCGGCGCGGCTGCCTGTGGCGCGGGTGACCAACGTGACGCGCACCGTGAAGCAGTTCCAGGACAACGGCTACACGGTGGTCGGCCTGGATGCGGGCGGGGAACACACCCTGGATACGTTCGACCAGGGCACCGACAACGTGGTCATCGTCGTCGGGTCCGAGGGCAAGGGCATCTCGCGCCTGGTGCGCGAAAACTGCGACGTGATCATGTCGGTGCCCATGGAGGACTGGGTGGAATCCCTCAACGCCTCGGTTGCGGCGGGCGTGGTCTTAAGCGAGTTTGCTAGGCAAAGAAGAACTGCTGGATAAGCTCCCCGCCGGTGGGGGTCTTCGGGTTGTGGCCGAGGCGGGGGTCGAGGTCTTTGTCCACCGGCACCATGTGGCCAGCGCCCTCCAGCGAGACAAGCCGCATCGGGTGTTTGCCGGTCCAGTCGTCCACGCGGAGCGTTCCGCTTGTCGACGTGACGTGTCCGTCACACCCGTTCAGCCCGGCGAAGAACTCGGCGGAGCCGGTAGCCGACCGGGTTTCTCCCCGGTTGTTGCCCCCGATGCCGGCCATCCCGCCGTGGTAGGGCACGAGCGGGTCCTCGGTGCCCTGGACCGATAACAACCTCGTGGGCTGGTAACGCTGCGTGCTGATCAGGGTGTTGTCGGGGGTCGGCATGGACGCGCCGAAGGTGGCGGCGCCGGTGAGCAGGCCTGGGGCGTCGAAAAGCAGGCGCATGATCATCTGCCCGCCGTTGGAAAACCCGCAGCCGATGACCGCGTCGGCGTTGTATCGCTGGACCAAGGTGGTGAGGAACCCGACGTCGTCGATGCGCAGGCGGCGCGCGTCCTCGTTGAAGCCCGTGCGCAGGTCGTTGAAGTGGTGCTTGACCCCGTCCGGGTAGACCACGGTGGGGCCGAGGCCCTCGAAGGTGCGGTCGGTGAAGTTGCGCATGACGTTGCCCGACTGTAGTGAGCCGTGGAGTACGAGCAGGAGGGTGTTCGCGTCCCCTGGGATCTCGATCCAACGTCGCTCGCGGCCCTGGTGGACTAGCGTGTGGCGCTCCATGCTTCCCTTTCGTCGGCGAGTTGGGTGAGCAATTGTGCCATGGCGTCGACGTTGGGAACCCGGCGGGTGGCGGCGGAAGGTTTGTGCCCCACCTTGATGCCGAAGTCGTTCGGGCCGAGCACTGCGATGGCGTGCTCGTCGGTGTCGTCGTCGCCGGCGAATACGGTGGTGTTGAAGCGTTTCTTGTACTCGCGCAGCCACGTGCCTTTGGTGGTCTCTACCGCCGAGAACTCCACCACGTTGTGCCCCTGCGTTGTGGGGCGGCCGCCCGTGTCGATCCGGCTGGCGGCCGCGAGGATCGCCTCGGCGCGCGCCGGGTCGGCCACTTTCGCCACGTGCAGCACCCGCTGGAAGGGCTTGGCCTCCACGTACGCGCCGTCGGTGGCGATGCGGTGCAACTGTTGCTCGATGCGCTCCAGGTAATCCAAGTCCTCGGGTCCGAGTTCCGGCCCCGGCTCCGCGCCGTGGGAACCGATGAGGGTCACGGGAAGATCGTCAGGCAAGACCTGGCGTATCCCGGCGATGTGGCGGCCGGTAAGGAGTACCACCTCGGTCTCCGGGAGCGAGGCGAGGCGCCGGATTGCCCGCTCGGCGTCAGGGTGGATGCGCACGTTGTACGGGTCCGGGTCCAGCTCGGCAAGTGTGCCGTCGAAGTCCAGGCAGATCAAAAGGGAGCTCACTGCAGCATCAGCCTTATCGTTTCGCCGCCGGTGTGTACCAGCACGAGCTCGAAATCCGCGGGGCGCGCCACGCGGAACTCGGCGCCGTCGACCAGAAGCGGCGCGAGCTGGTCGTGGGTCTGCCGGGCCCAGCCGGAGCAGTTGCCCGGGTCGCCTATCCGCACCCCCGACAGGGTAATGGGGGAGTCCCCGTCAAACGTTCCGGTGACGTCGGTGCAGCCGGTGGTGCCGGTAAACCTGTGGTCGTCGATACGCACCCGCGCAAGCGAGGTTTCGGTGGCTGGCTGCGCTTCGCTGGTGCGCACGGACACCACCTGCCACGCGGGCGCAGGAGCACACGCAGCAAGGGTGGCAAGCGGCAGCAGCGCGAGCCGCTTCACAGTTCCTCCAGGAAGGACTGCGCCCACGCGGCAACATCGTGCTCCATGACCCAGTCGTGCATGTGGCGCATGCGGGCGGGGTCTGGGTCGGTGGCATCCATAACCGCGGCTTTGACCGATTCCAGGTCGAAGGGGTTGCACAAGTACGCCTGGTCGAGCTCCACCGCCGCGCCGGCGAACTCCGAAAGCACGAGCGCGCCGTCTCCGTCCGGGTGTGCGGCGACGTACTCCTTGGCCACCAGGTTCATGCCGTCCTTGAACGGGGTGACCAGCATGATGTCTGCCGCGGAGTAGTACGTGCCCAGCTGGTCTTTGGGGATGCTGCGGTGGACGTAGTGCACGATCGGCCGGCCCACCTCACCGAAACGGCCGTTGATGCGACCGATCGCCTCCTCCACTTCCCGCCGGGTGGTGCGGTAGTGCTCGATCCTCTCGCGCGACGGGGTGGCCAGCTGGACGAACGCGACGTCCTCCAGCTTGCCTTCGTCCAGGAGCGACTCAAGTGCGAGCAGCCGCTGCAGGATGCCCTTCGTGTAGTCCATGCGGTCCACGCCCAGCAGTAGATGCTTCGGGTCTCCCACAGCCTCCCGCAGCCTGCTTGTCGACGCCTTCGGCGCCACCGCAATTTCCCCCGAATCAATGGAGATCGGGAACGTGCCCGTGCGGATCTCCTCCGTGAGCAGGCGGAAGTTGTCTTCGTCGGTGTGGCGCTGGAAACCGATGAGGTCGCAGCCCTTCAAGCCCTCCAAGATCTCGTTGCGCCACGGCAGCTGCTGGAACAGTGCCGGGGCAGGGAAGGGGATGTGGAGGAAGAACCCGATGGTGACATCGGGGCGGATGGCCTTGAGCATCCCCGGAACGAGCTGGAGCTGGTAGTCCTGCACCCACACGGTGGCGCCCTCGGCGGCGGCTTCCGCAGCGGCCTCCGCGAACTTGCGGTTCACCGCCACGTAGCGTTCCCACCACTCCTGGTTGTACTCCGGTTGGACGATGAGGTCGTGGTAGAGCGGCCACAACGTTGAGTTGGAAAACCCCTCGTAGAAGCCCTCGAAGTCGTCTTGGTCGAGGGAGACCGGCAGCAGAGCGATGCCGCCGAATTCGAACGGATCGAGCGTTTCGCCGATGTTGCCGGGCCACCCCACCCAGCACCCCTCGCGGGCGCGAAGCACGGGCGCGAGCGCGGCCACGAGGCCGCCGGGGGACACTTCGTAGTGGTCCTCCACCTTGTCCACCGGCAGGCGGTTCGCCACAACGACGAACTCGTTGTCCCCCATTTAGGCCTTCTTGGCCGTCTTCTTCGTCGACTTTTTCTTGGTGGCCTTCTTCGTGGCCTTCTTCGTCGACTTCTTCTTGGTGGCCTTCTTCTTGGTGGCCTTCTTCTTCGTGGCTTTCTTGGTCGCCTTCTTCGGAGCTTCCTCTTCGGCCTGCTTCTCCAGGTCCTCCACGTAGCGCTTGTACACAAATCCCTTCGGGGCTACGCCCAGCATGGACATCAGCGTCACGCCGTCAAGGAAATCCTCAGCGTACGTTGCCACGATCCGACGGGCACCCGAAGCCGTCTGCTCCTCGACAGCGTGCATCGCCTCGGCGGTAGGGCGCGAATCGGTGATCTTGGGTGGCACTACGGTCTCCTCCTTGCATCGGGCGTCAAGGGCTCTCATCCTACGCGATGAGCTTATCTACGGCGGCGTACCCTTCGCAGCTGCTCGAAGGTGGAGCGGCCCGCACGCTTGAACGCTTGGTATGGCACATACAGCTGTGGGGCGCGAATTCGGCGGGCGATCCACTCGCCGAACACCACGCCTGCGGCCAGCGCCATACAGGTGCCAATGGCGGTGAATATGTTCATCATGCCCAGAAGCATCTGCTCGTTCATCAACGCGTACATGCCGCGGTAAATCCAGGAACCTGGAAGGAAGGGCGTCACGCCTGCGACGGCGGTGATGACCGGATTGATCAGGAACCGGCGCGAAATCAGGCCGCCGACGAGGCCGACGGCAATAGCGCAGGCGGCGGTGGCCGACAGCCGGCCCAGGCCGAGCGGCGTGAGCAAGAGGTAGTACATGGACGAGCCGACCGCGGCGGTGAGAAACGACAGCACGATCGCAGGCCGTTCCGCGAAACAGGTCACCGCGAACGAGGCCGCAGCCATCCCGCCGCCGATGATCGTGAGCACAGCGCTGGAGTAGGCGGCGCTGCCGGGAAGAAGCTCCACCGGGGGCAGCGGCATGCCGACCATCTCGGAGACCGCTACGCCGGTGGCGACACCGGAGACGATGCCGCCGGTGTTGAGCATGGCGGAAAAGAAGCGGGCTGAGGCGTTTAAGGGGGAGCCGGTCACGCCGTCGAGAAGCGATTGCACAAGCGTCAGGCCCGCGAGCAGCACGATGATGCCCGTCGCGATCAGCTGGCTAGGCACGATCGTGTGGCCGATGGAGGCCGAGAAATCGTAGGTGATCGCGGCCGGGACCGTGGCCAGAAAGCCGCCGATGACGTTGTGGAAGAATGCCGGCAGCCCGCCGCGGGATAAGAGCTTGTTGAATCCCATGATGAGGAAGGCAGTCAGGCCGCCGACTGTCATCATGAGCAGGTCGCCGCCGAGCAACATCGCCACGAAAAAGCCCATCACGGTCCAACCCGCGAGGTTGCGGGTGTTGCGGTGGGGGATGGGGGCGGTGTCGATGTCGTTGAGGATCTTTTCCGCCATCTCCGGCGGGGTGGCACCCGAACGGATGGAGCGGATGAGGCGGTCCACTTCCTGCAGCTTGTGGTAGTTCTCGCTGATCATCGTGACCACACGGAACACGTTGACGGGGGTGCGCTGATCCACGCCGATAATGGTGTTCAGCGTGATGGTGTTCACCGTGATGGAGACGTGGACGTAGTGCAGGCCGTAAGACGAGCACACCGTGTGGATCTGCTTCGCTGCGTCCGCGGATGTTGTCGCGTTCGCGATGAGAATCTCACCAATGCGTGCCGCGATGTTCATCACCGCGGCGACCTCGGCGGGGTCTGCCAGGTTGATGGGTGCGAGTACGGACGGCGGCGGCGAGGTGCGGGCTTCGTCGATAGTTGCCACTCGCTGCCGCGAGTCGGTGATCCTTCCCCACAAAGAGTTGCTTTCTGCCACACGCTCACAGTAACGGTTGGCCGGTTGTGACGCAGGCGCGGGGCGCGTGTAAGATTTTGCACCACTGCTGGAGTGGCGCAATTGGTAGCGCAACGGTCTTGTAAACCGTAGGTTGCGGGTTCAAGTCCCGTCTCCAGCTCCATTTCTTTTTGGGGAAGTCCGCTAGACGTGCTCAGGGGACGTACAGGAAACGTGCAGAGTCGTGCGCTTTAATCGTTCTATCGTGTACTGAGGGCTTGTGTTTGGCCCTAAACAACGTTGAAACGGAGTGGATGACATGGCTGAGAATGCCCAAAACCTGAAGGTGCTTGTCGTTGATGACGAACCGAACATCGTGGAGCTGCTGACTGTCTCCCTGAAGTTCCAGGGTTTTGAGGTGGAGACCGCGAACTCCGGGCCCGCGGCGATTGAGCTCGCGCACTCCTGGAGGCCAGACGCCTACATCCTCGACGTGATGATGCCGGAGATGGACGGGTTCGAGCTGCTTAGCAAGCTCCGCAGCGAAGGGCTCGACGCCCCAGTGCTCTTCCTCACCGCGAAGGATGCGGTGGAAGACCGCATCCACGGCCTGACTATCGGCGCTGACGACTACGTGACAAAGCCGTTCTCCCTGGAAGAAGTGATCACCCGCCTGCGCGTGATCCTGCGCCGCGGCAACGTCACCGACGGCTCGAACGAAGACTCCACGCTGCGCTACGCGGACCTCACACTCAACGACGACACCCACGAGGTAACCAAGGCCGGCGAAATCGTGGAGCTCTCGCCCACGGAATTCAACCTGCTGCGCTACCTCATGCTCAACGCGGAGGTGGTGGTGTCGAAGGCGAAGATCCTGGACAACGTGTGGCACTACGACTTCGGCGGCGACGGCAACGTGGTTGAGTCCTACATCTCCTACCTGCGCCGGAAGGTGGACACCGGCGACGTGCAGCTCATCCACACCGTCCGTGGCGTGGGCTACGTGCTGCGCACCCCGCGCCAGTAGCCGCCATGCCGTACTCGGTTCTCTCAGCGCCATCGAAAAAGCCGCTCAAGCGCCAGCTTGTCGCGGCCGTCATGGTGGCCTCCACCCTCGGCATCGCGTTGAGCTCGGTGCTGATCTCCACGGTGATGCGCCATTTCCTCTTCGACCGCGCCGACGACCAGTTGCGGGAGGGGTTGGCCACCTGGGCGCAGCAGACGCCCGCGTGGCAGTTCAACTTTCTCAGCCTGCCCAGCGAATTTCACCAGGCCACGCTTTACCCCGGCCACGAGCAGCTCGTGCCGCGACGCGGTACCGCCAACCCGCCGGACTACTCGCGGGTGAAACGCCTCGACACGCCCACCACCATCACCTCCGTGGAGGGTTCTGAAACCGGCATGAGGTGGCGCGCGATGGCGCACGCCGAGCCTGACGGCACGGTGCAGTACGTGGCGAAGTCTCTAGAAGCCGAGGGCAAGATGCTCCGCGCCCTCGCCTGGGTGGAAGCGGGAGTCGGTGTGCTCGCGCTCCTTGGCATCGCGGTGGCCGCGAACTACATGGTTGCCCGGGCGCTTGCGCCGCTGAAGATCGTGGAAAACACCGCGCTCGCCATTGCCAACGGCGACACGGACCGCCGCGTACCTGCCTGGTCGCGCGAGACGGAGGTGGGCAGCCTCTCCTTCGCCATGAACACCATGGTGTCCAGGCTGCAGGATTCGTTGGAAAACGCGAAGACGCAGGAGGAACAGATGCGCCGCTTCGTCGGCGACGCCTCGCACGAGCTCCGCACCCCGCTCACCAGCGTGCGCGGCTACACCGAGCTTTACCGCAAGGGCATGGCCAACGACCCGGAAATGGTGCTGAGCAAAATTGACGAGGAATCCGCCCGCATGCAACTGCTGGTCGAGGATCTGCTCGCGCTTACCCGCGCCGAGGGTGCGCGCCTGAACACGAAGCCCACGGACGTGCTCGAGTTGGTGCTGTCCGCGAAAAGCACCGTCGACGCCGCGTTCCCGGACCGGCGCGTGGAGGTCATCGCGGACACTCCGGACGTGGCGCAGGTGAACGGGGATCCCGACCGGCTGCACCAAGTGCTGGTGAACCTGATCACCAACGCGTACAAGCACGCCGGCCCGGACGCCGAGGTCACCGTGACCGTCCGGCACAACCTCGACCGCGTGGTCATCGACGTTGCCGACAACGGCTGCGGCATGGAACCCAGGGACGCCGAGCACATCTTCGAGCGCTTCTACCGCGCCGATTCCTCCCGCAACCGCGCGACCGGCGGCTCTGGACTGGGGCTGGCCATCACCAAATCCCTCGTGGAGGCCCACGGTGGCACGGTGAGCGTGACCACCGCGCCGGGCGAGGGATCCACGTTTACTATTTCGATCCCGTCGCTGTAAGACCCCTGCGGATCGTTTCCGCCGCGGCGTCCATCTTCGCCGGATCCGTTTCGTCGTGGCGCATTGCGCTGGAGAGCGTGTACCCGGACATGTCGTTGGCGGGGAAGACGTGGATGTGCGCATGCGGCACTTCAAAGCCGGCGATGAGGTAGCCGGCGCGCTCAGCATCGAATTCGTCGACGATGACCTTGCCGATCTTCTGGGCGACATCGTTCATGTGCGCCCACAGCTCAGCGGGGATATCGGTCCACTTATCAATCTCTTCCACCGGCACGACCAGCGTGTGGCCGTACGCAACTGGCTCGATGGTGAGAAACGCGGCGACGGTGTCGTCCTGGTACACGATGCGGCCCGGGATCTCACCAGAAATGATCTTGCTGAATACGGTGCTCATGGTCTCCGACGCTACCGGTAAATTGGGGCCCATGCGCATCCTTGTCATCGGCTCGGGCGGCCGCGAACACGCCCTTCTCCATGCAATGCAAGGCCACGAGCTTACGGTCGCGCCGGGGAATGCGGGCATGTCCCGCTTAGCGACGGTACGTTCCGTCGACGTCGCCTCCCCGGACGAGATTGTCGCGCTGGCCCGCGACACCGAAGCGGAGCTCGTCGTCATCGGCCCTGAGGTGCCCCTGGTGGCGGGCGCGGCCGACGCACTGATTGCAGCTGGCATCCCCGTGTTCGGTCCGACGAAGGCAGCGGCCCAGCTTGAGGGCTCAAAGGCGTTTGCGAAAGACGTCATGGCATCCGCAGGGGTGCTCACCGCGTCGGCGACCCGCGTGGAGGCCGTCGAGGACGTGGAGGCCGCGTTGGACCAATACGGTCCACGCTACGTGGTCAAGGACGACGGGCTAGCCGGCGGCAAGGGCGTCGTGGTCACCGAAGACCGCGCCGAAGCGCGGGCACACGCGGAGGCGGTGCTGGCGGCCGGCAACCCGGTGCTGTTCGAGTCCTTCCTGGAAGGCCCGGAGGTGTCCCTGTTCTGCCTCGTGGACGGCGAAACGGTGGTGCCGCTGCTGCCGGCGCAGGACCACAAGCGGGCGTTCGATGGGGATGCCGGCCCGAACACCGGCGGCATGGGCGCCTACGCCCCGCTGCCGTGGCTGCCGGAAGGCGGCGTGGAACGCATCGTGGACGAGATCGCGCGCCCGGTCGCCGCCGAGATGGTGCGCCGCGGCATCCCGTACCAGGGCCTGCTGTACATTGGAGCGGCGTGGAGGCCGGAAGGCCCGGCGGTGGTGGAGTTCAACGCCCGCTTCGGCGACCCCGAAACCCAGGCTGTGCTCTCTCTGCTGGAGACCCCGCTCGCGGAGGTGCTGCTGGCGGTGGCGGAAGGCCACCTGTCCGAGGTAGGGGAGCTGCAGTGGCGCGACGGCTTCGCGGCCATGGTGGTGCTCGCCGCTGAGGGCTACCCGCAGGCCGCGAAGACAGGTGGCGCTATCACCGGCGAGGCGCTGGATGATCCGGCGAAAGTGCTGCACGCCGGCACGGCGTTGGAGGGCGGCGAGTACGTCGCATCCGGCGGCCGCGTGCTCGGCGTGGTGGGCCAGGGCGCGACGCTGGAAGAAGCGGTGGGAAACGCATACCGGGTCATTGAGGGCATCGAGCTGCCCGGGTCCTTCTACCGCAGCGACATCGCCCGCCCCGCGATCGAGGGGGCCATCTCCTTATGATGAACACCGTGAAGCCGAACAACGCGAATGTTTTAAGTAACCGGTACGCCTCCCCGGAGATGGCCACCCTATGGGCCCCGGAGCAC
Organism: Corynebacterium wankanglinii; assembly: GCF_013601005.1. Lineage (NCBI taxonomy): Bacteria > Bacillati > Actinomycetota > Actinomycetes > Mycobacteriales > Corynebacteriaceae > Corynebacterium > Corynebacterium wankanglinii. Next base: position 44,379 of record NZ_JABFED010000007.1, on the reverse strand, counting down.
AAGATCATTCTGGAGCGCCAGCTGTGGATCGCGGTGCTCAAGGCGCAGAAAGAACTTGGTGTCGAGGTAGCCGACGGTGCGATCGAGGACTACGAGAAGGTCATCGACCAGGTCGACCTCGAGTCGATCGCCGAGCGCGAGCGGGTGACGCGCCACGACGTCAAGGCGCGCATCGAGGAGTTCAACGCGCTGGCGGGCCACGAGGAGATCCACAAGGGGATGACGTCGCGCGACCTGACCGAGAACGTGGAGCAGCTGCAGGTGCGCCGCGCGCTCGAGCTCACCCGCGACAAGGCGGTAGCCCTGCTGAAGGCGGTGGGCAACCGCGCTGGGGAGTACAAGTCCCTGGTCATGGCCGGCCGCTCCCACAACGTGGCCGCGCAGGCGACGACGCTGGGCAAGCGCTTCGCCTCCGCCGCCGACGAGATCCTGGTCGCGGTGGAGCGCATCGAGGAGCTACTCGAGCGCTATCCGCTGCGCGGCATCAAGGGCCCGATGGGCACTGCCCAGGACATGCTGGACCTCATGGGCGGGGACGAGGAGAAGCTGTCCCGGCTCGAGCAGGAGATCGCGGCTGGCCTCGGCTTCGACCGAGTCTTTGACTCGGTGGGGCAGGTCTACCCGCGCTCACTCGACTTCGACGTCGTCTCCGCCTTGGTGCAGCTGGGTGCGGGCCCGTCGTCGCTCGCCACCACCATCCGGCTGATGGCCGGCAATGAAACCGTGACTGAGGGTTTCAAGGAAGGCCAGGTCGGCTCGTCCGCCATGCCGCACAAAATGAATGCGCGTTCCTGCGAGCGCGTTGGCGGATTCCAAGTCATCCTGCGCGGCTACCTCACCATGGTGGCGGACCTGTCGGGCCAGCAGTGGAACGAAGGCGACGTGTTCTGCTCGGTGGTCCGCCGCGTGGCGCTGCCGGACGCGTTCTTCGCCATCGACGGGCAGCTGGAGACCATGCTGACCGTGCTCGACGAGTTCGGTGCCTTCCCGGCCATGATCAACCGCGAACTAGACCGCTACCTGCCGTTCCTCGCCACCACCCGCATCCTCATGGCGTCCGTGCGCGCCGGCGTGGGCCGTGAGACCGCGCACGAGGTGATCAAGGAGAACGCGGTCGCGATGGCGTTGGATATGCGTGAGCGCGGCGCGGAGCAGAACCTGGTGGAGCGCCTCGCCTCAGATGAGCGGCTGCCGCTGGATGCGGATGCGCTAAACGAGGCGCTGGCGGACCGTCACGCGTTCATTGGCGCCGCCGAGTCTCAGGTCGATCGCGTACTTGGCCGGGTGCAGAAGCTCATCGACGCGCACCCGGAAGCCGCCGCGTACACCCCGGGCGACATTCTGTAGCTACTTCCAGGTCAACGTGGCGTCGTGGCTGTGTAGCTCGACGCCCGTGCCAACGATCCCCGGGTCAGCGCTGCCAGCCCAGGAGGCGACGTAGCTGGTGTACGTGTCGTTTTCCCGCAGGTCGCCGGTGTAGCCGGTGAGCGTGGGCTCGCCGCAGTAGCCGGGGTCGGCCGTGTTGGCGGCCAAGGAGCCGTCGATAGGCACGAGCTCCGGCAACGCGACCGTGACGTCTCTGGAGAAGTCCCCGATAGCCACGGGGGTGAAGGCGACGGGGAAGCAGACGAGGGTTTTGGCGTGCTCGGCGCTGCGGGGAGCGCGGGCTGTGGTGGGTGAATCCACCGTGACTTCCCACTGGACCGGCACGTGGTAGCGCACATCTTCGGTGACCACCTTGGCGGTTTGGCCGAGGCGGAAAGTGGCACCGTCGCGCGACGGGGTGAACTGCGGCATCTCCCCGTCAAATTCCGAAGGCGCAGCGCAGGCCGCCAAAGCAAGGGGGAGGAGGACTGCGGTCGCGCGAATTTTCACGACGAATATACTAGCGCGCATGCGTCCAGAGCTTTCAGATTACTCACACATCTCCGGCGGCAAGGTACGCGAGATCTACGAGGTGGACGAGCAGACCCTGCTCATGGTCGCGACCGACCGCATCTCCGCCTTCGATTTCTCCCTCGAGCCGGAGATTCCGGACAAAGGCCGGATCCTCACCGCCACCTCGATGTTCTTCTTCGACCTGCTCTCAGACGTGCCCAACCACCTCGCGGGCCCGATCGACGACGAGCGCATCCCCGAGGATGTCCTCGGCCGCGCAATGGTGGTGAAGAAGCTGGACATGGTGCCGTTCGAGTGCGTCGCCCGTGGCTACCTCACCGGCTCGGGCAAGAAGGAGTACGACGCCACCGGCCGCGTGTGCGGCGTGAAGCTGCCCGAGGGGCTCACTGAGGCGTCCAAGCTGGACGAGCCGATCTTTACCCCCGCCACCAAGGCGGAGCAGGGCGACCACGACATCAACGTCACCTTTGAACACATGGCCAGCAAGCTGGGGTCCGATCTGGCTGAGCGGCTGCGCACCGCGACGCTAGACGTGTACCGCCGCGCCGCGGACTACGCGGAGAGCAAGGGCATCATCCTCGCCGACACGAAGCTCGAGTTCGGGCTGGACGACAGCGGCGAGCTCGTGCTTGCCGACGAAGTGCTCACGCCCGATTCCTCCCGCTACTGGCCGGCGGACGGCTACGAGGCAGGCCGCAGCCAGCCAAGCTTTGACAAGCAGTACGTGCGCAACTGGCTCACCGGCCCGAAGTCCGGCTGGGACCAGGAGGAAGGCACCACGCCGCCGGAGCTTCCCGGTTCCGTGGTGGAAGCCACCCGCGACCGCTACATCGAGGCCTACGAGCGCCTCTCCGGAGCCCGCTTTTCCGAGTGGCCGGGGGAGCACGCATGACCCCACCCGTAGCTGACAAACGCCCGATTGTGCGCGCGTTCCACGGCCGCGAGTTCGTGGACAACTACGAGTGGCTGCGCGACAAGGACAACCCCGAGGTCATCGCCCACCTGGAGGCGGAGAACGCGTACACGGAGTCGCGTACTGCCACATGGTCCGGCCTCGTCGACGACATCTACGGCGAGATCAAATCCCGCGTGAAGGAAACGGACATGTCCGTGCCGCAGCGTCAGGGCGAGTGGTGGTACTACGGCCGCACGGTTGAAGGCAAGGATTACGGCATATCGTGCCGCGTGCCCACCGCCGACGACCCGTGGCGCCCGCCGAAAGTGTCCGATGACATGCCAGGCGAGCAGGTGCTTCTCGACGTCAACGAGCTGGCCGCCGGCCACGAGTTCTTCTCCCTGGGCGCGTCCTCAGTGTCTACCTCCGGCCGGTTACTTGCGTACTCCTACGACACCGAGGGCGACGAACGCTTCACCATGCGGGTGAAGGATCTGGATAGTGGCGAGCTCCTGGGAGACGAGCTCGAGGGGGTTTTCTACGGCGCAACTTGGGCGGGCGAAGAGTACTTGTTCTACGTGCGCGTGGACGACGCATGGCGCCCGCACCAGGTATGGCGCCACAAGCTGGGTACCGCGGCGTCCGAGGACGTGCTGGTCTACGAGGAGCCGGACGAGAAGTTCGGTGTCGGCGTGGGCGCGGATCGGGCTGAACGCTACCTCATGATCGTGTCCTCCTCGTCGCTGACCTCTGAATACCGGGTGGCGCCGTTGGCGCAGCCGACCGCAGAGTTCGAAGTGCTCTGGCCGCGCGAGTCGGGCGTTGAGTACCACATCAATCTCGCGATCCTTTCCGGCCATGAGCACTGGGTGGTCACCCACAACCAGCACGGCCCGAACTTCTGCGTATCGACGGCTCCTGTCGGCCAGCTGCCCCCTCTGCGCGACCTTGACGTGCTGGTGCCGCACTCCGAGACCGTGCGCATCGAGGGAGTGGACACTTACCGCGACTTCGCCTTCATGGAGTACCGCCGCGGCGGGATCTCGCGGTTGGCGGTGGCGCCGTTGGGGGATCGCTTCGGTGAGTTCACCGAGCTGGAATTCTCCGAGGAGCTCTACACCGTGGGGCTCGGCGGCAACCCGGAGTGGGACGCGCCCGTGGTGCGGGTGGGGTACTCGTCGTACGCCCAGCCATCGCAGGTGCTCGACTACGAGGTGGCCACCGGGACTCTGACGCTGCTGAAAGAGCAGGAGGTCGAGGGCGGGTACGACCCGGACGAGTACGAAGCGTTCCGGTTGTGGGCGACAGCCGCAGACGGGGCGCGCGTGCCGGTGTCAGTAGTCCGGCGCAAAGGGGTTTCAGGACCCGCGCCGCTGTTGCTGTACGGCTACGGCTCATACGAGGCATCCACGGACCCGGGGTTTTCCGTGGCGAGGCTGTCGCTGCTGGACCGTGGCATGATTTGGGCGTGCGCCCACGTCCGCGGCGGCGGCGAGATGGGCCGCGCGTGGTACGACAACGGCAAGATGCTGCACAAGGTCAATACGTTCACCGACTTCATTGCGTGCGCAGACGCGGTGGTCGCAGAGGGGCTGACCACGCACGGGCAGATGGTCGCTGAGGGCGGTTCCGCCGGCGGCCTGCTCATGGGCGCGGTGGCGAACATGGCGCCGGAGAAGTTCGCCGGTATCCAGGCGATCGTGCCGTTCGTGGACCCGCTGACGTCCATTTTGAAGCCGGAGTTGCCGCTGACGGTGGGGGAGTGGGAGGAATGGGGCGACCCGTTCCATGACCCGGAGGTGTACGACTACATGGCCAAGTACGCCCCGTACGAGAACGTCACCGCACAGGACTACCCGGACATTTTGGCCGTGACCAGCTTAAACGACACCCGCGTGCTCTACGTTGAGCCCGCGAAGTGGGTGGCCAAGTTGCGCGAGGTGGGCACGGGCGGCGAAATCCTGCTCAAGACCGAGATGTCCGCTGGGCACGGTGGCGTGTCCGGCCGCTACGCGAAGTGGAAGCAGACGGCGTTCGAGTACGCCTGGACGCTGGTGAAATCTGGGGCGGTGGAGGCTTAGCCGTCCGGATCGAAGAGGGCGGGATCCGGTGGGCGGTTGTGTTCGCCGCCGTGGCGTGAGCGCGCCTGTTGGGCGACCCGTTGCCCCGGTGAATTTCTGTACTGGTAGGTGCTCGTGTGCCGGGGCGGGTCCCCGTTGGCTGGGTAGTAGAGCACGTCGCCGCTAGCGGGGTCGCGGTCGAAGTGTCCCTTGTTTCCGGCTCCGTCCCTGTTGTCGTTGTTGCACATGTGGTGCTCGCGGCACAGCAGCACGAGGTTGTCCATTGCTGTTAGGCCACCGCTGAGGTAGGAATCCAAGTGATGCGCCTCGAGCTCCACGCCGGGCTTGGTGCAGCCGTTCCAGGCGCATACCCCCTGCATGGCCAACAGTGCGATCTTTTGTTCCACGGAAGCGAGGCGGGCGCGGCCCAGTGAAAGAGGACCCCCGGTGGCCGAGTCGAGCTGAAGGATGAAACTGTCGCCGGGGAGACCGAGACGGACGATGTCTAGCGGGGTCAGCGAGGCGGTGGTGTTGGTGGAGAACTCCGTGAACGCGTCCGCACCCAAAAGATCTTCGAGGGTGAGCGTGATTACCACCGTGCCCACGCCCCCGCGGGCCTTCGTGGTGGCGTTGCCGTAGCGGTCAATCACATGCATCAGCTGGTCGAACCGGCGCTGGTGCTTGCGGCGTGTATCTTTCGCCGCGGCGTTATCCCCCTCCATGTTCGACCCCAAGTGGTCTCCGGTGGCAAGGCAGGCTTCCAGCTTGGCGCGCGAGGCGGCATCGAGGTACACCTTGGCGTATGAGCCGCCGTCGGAGTCTTGCTCACTGAGCCAGATGCCGCGTTTCTTCCAGGCGGCGAGGGGATCTTTCTTCCCTTCGTACTCGCGCCCGCGTTTATTGGCACGCTTGACCAAGTCCCCGACAAACTTCCGGAGCTCCTCGGCGGTGCGGGTTTCGGCCGCTTCCATCGCCTGGGCGAGAATCTCCTCGTATCCGGGGTCCGCATGCTCATTGAGGTGCTTGAGGGCGTCGGTGATGATGCGCTTCTTTTCGGCGTTTGCTCGTTCGGCGGCTTTGCGGGCCCGCTCCTGGGCCTCGCGGGCTTTCTTTCGGCGCGCCTCCGCTTCCCGCTCCTTGCGTTCCTGGTCCGCTTGGTCTGCGCTTGCTTCCGGCTCGGGCACCTCCGGCTCGCCGTAGAGCTTCTGGCCCTGTTCGAGCAGCGAGAAGGCCTCGCGCCGCGACAGCCCCAGGCTCCGGGTGAGGTATTCCACTGCGTGGTTGGCGCCGACGAGGGCGCCAGCGCCGTCGCGCTCGCAGACGAATGCGAATGCGGTGTCTGCAACGGACAATAGCGGTAGGGCGGCGTGAAGGCGCTCCATGGCTATGTGGGTAGAAGCGAGGTGGACCGACTCTGGGGCCCGCATCACCTCTGCGAGGGACCGCAGCCCGGCGACGATTTGGTTGATCGATTGGTCGAGCGTTGCATTCATGTGGAGCACCTCCTTTCATCCCTACTTGGCTTCGCATAGTAGAACGCGCTCCGACACCGCCACTCTCAATACGCACAAACATTCGATAACACAGTGTTTAGCTGCGGCTTTCCAGGCTCACGCTTCGTCGCGCGGACACCGATTTGGTGTGAGATAATCGCACCTATGCCTGGGCGCGTGCTTGTTTCCATCTCCTCAATCTTCGATGCGACGCTGGGGGACGTCACCAGCCTGGTGCGCGACTTGGACCGGGAAGGGCTGCCGGTGTCTTTGCTGGTCGCGCCGCACATCGATAAGAAATGGCACCTGGCCAAAGACAAAACAACCCGCGGATGGCTGACGGAGCAAATGGGGCACCGCGCCCTGATGCTCAACGGCTTCGACCAGCCGGTGCAGGGGCGACGGAGCGAGTTTGCGAACCTGGGCACCCATGAGGCCCGCCTCCGCTTGAAAGGGGCCACCCGCCAGATGTCGGCGCTCGGTTTCGACCTAGACATGTTTGCCCCGCCACGTTGGCGCATGTCCGACGGCACGCTGGAGGTGCTCGACGAGTTTGGATTCGCGGTCGCCGCGTCCACGAAGGGCATCTACCGCCTGGACCGGGGGGAGTTCGCCCAGGCGCGCAACTTGTCGGTGGGGGAGGGGTACGGCGCGGCGAAATGGTGGCGCCGCAACGTGATCAAGGCTGCGGAGCGCGGGGCGGAGAAAGGCAACACGATCCGCCTCTCAGTGTCCGGAAGAGAGTTGGGCCAGAAGAAGGTGCGCCGGGACTTCCTCGCCGCAGCCGACGCCGCGATGGACACTGGCGCGCAACCCGCCGACTACCGCGAGTACCGCTAGCTATCCCCGCACCCGGGCGATTACCCGGCACACCAGGTAAATCCCGAACGAGATAAAGGCGACGAACACGCTCACCGGCAACCCCGGGGCGAGGGAGAGCACCATACCACCCACTGCGGCCACCTCGGCAAAGATTACGGACAGCACCACCGCCATCCGCGGGTTCGCCGTCACTTGCGCCGCAGCCGCGCCGGGAGTGATGAGCAGCGACATCACCAGTAACGCCCCGACGATCTGCACGGACTGCGCCGAAGCGATGCCGACCAGAACCGCGAACACCAGCGCCATCGAGCGCACTGGCACCCCGCACGCGGCGGCCATAACGGGGTCCGCGGACGCGAACACGAGCGGCCGCCACAGTGCCAGCACCACCCCGACCACTAACACCGCGGTCCCTGCCAGTAGCGCCACGTTCTGTGCCGACACCCCGACGATCTGCCCGGTCAGCAACGACAGCGCCCGGTTGGAATTTCCCGGGTACAAGTGGATGAACAATACGGACAGCGCCATGCCGAAGCTCATGGCCACGCCCACGGCGGAGTCCTGCTGCCCCTTCAGCCCTAATGCAGCTAGCACCAGCGCCGCCACTACTGCGCCAAAAACCGCGCCGAAGCCGACGTTGAGCCCGAACAGTAGAGCCGCCGAAGCGCCCATCAGTGCGAGCTCTGAGGTTGCATGCACTGAAAACGACATTTGGCGCAACACGATCAGTGGCGCCATGACGCCGGACAGGACTCCCAACAGGGCGCACGCGACCAAGGTCGTCTGCACGAACCCCTGCCCCAGCAGGTATGAGGTATCTGCTAAGAACGCGCTCATAGGATCACCATCCGTCCGTCAACTTCCACCACGTCCACGCGGGTGCCGTAGAGCTCGCTGAGTACGTCGGAGCGCATCACCTCGCCAACGGATCCGACAACGTGGCCTTCCGGGCCGATGTACAGGACGCGGTCTACTACCCCAAGTACTGGGTTGATCGAGTGAGTCACGCACACCACAGCCGCAGGATGCTCGTGTAATCGCTGCACGGTGTCGCGGGCGCGGCCGGGGTCGAGGGAGAGCAGGGGCTCGTCGCAAAGCAACAGCTCCGGATCCTGCGAAAACGCCTGCGCCTGGCGGATGAGCTGCTGTTGGCCGCCCGAGAGCAGCCCCGCGCGGCGGTCGGCGAAGGCCTTAGCGCCCACGGAGGCGAGTTGCTTATCGACGTCCTCCGGCCGCGCCCGCCGCCCCATCGCCAGTGAGACGAGGTCGCGCCCGCGCACCGGTAAGTCTTTCGGGAACATGTGCTGCTGCGGGATGAAACCGACGCGGCCGCGGACGCTCACGGACCCGCCGGTGAGCTTGCGCGTGCCCATCATCGTGCCCAGCAGCGTGGATTTGCCCACGCCGTTCGGGCCGAGGACCGCGATGAATTCGCCCGGCTCCACGGCGAGGTCAATGCCGTGCCAGAGCGGGTCGACGGAGGCGCTGCGAAGCTCAGCGATCAAGGGGGCCTGCCTAGTGGTCGTGGTGGCCGCTCGGCTCGGCGTGCGCGGCGATGTCCGCGATCTGGTCCACGATCTGCTCGAAGTAGTCGAGGAAGTTTTGGCCGGCCGGGGGCGTCTCCCGGATTTCAACAACGGGAACATTATGCTCCCGCGCGGCGTCGGCGAGCCGCTGGGTCGCGCTGTTCGTGCTCTGGGGGTTGACAAAGAGCATGTCCACCTCACCGTTTTCCAGCTGCTCGAGGAAGGCGGCGACGGCCGCGGCGGATGGCTCCTGGTGGTTCAGGCTGGCCTTGGCGTACTCCTCAGGAGTGATGTCGTGGAGCTGCGTGTCCTGCACCAGTCCCGCGGCGATCGGCTCGGTCATGCCGATGCGCATGTGCGGCAGGGCGGCGAGCTTAGCTTCAGCCTCGCTTACCCGCTCGTCCACGGCTGCGGCATCTCCGCCCGTCTTCGCCGCGACCGCGTCTGCGACCTGACGGATCTTCTCCGGTGAGAACCAGGCGTGCTCCAGCTCATCGTGCTCATGGTCGTGCTCACCGTGCTCGTGGGCCTCTTTAGCGTCGATAGGCGGGATTGCGAAGATGACTCGGTCCTGCTCGGCGGCGGTGTAGAGAGCGGCGTCGTACGCGCCGCCGTTGGCGACGACGGTGCCGGCGCCCTTGATGCGCGCAATATCCTTCGCGGTGGGCTCGAAATGGTGGGGATCCACTGCGTCGCCGGCGATGATCGCGTCCACGTCACCGCCCGCGACCGCCGAAGCCACGTCCGCCCACACGCGGGTGGTGGCAACGATCGCCCCGTTGTCCGGGGGTTCAGTGGAGCAACTGCTTATCGACGCCCCTACGGCCACCGCCGCAGCCACCACAAGCGCACTGTATTGGAAACGATTTCGCATAAGGAAATCATAACCACTACTGGAAACCGTTTTCAAATAGAGCGCCCCGGCCCGGATCGACCGGGTCGGGGCTAGCTGCGTGCCCTCACGGGGCTACTTGGAGGAGCCGCCCTCGGTGGAGCACAGCGTGGCCAGGGTGGCAATCGCCGCAATGGCCAGTGCCGTTCCAGCGACGCCGCCTGCGACCTGCAGCATCTCCGGGGACATCGGCAGCTGGTTCTGCATCGCAGCGCCAACCGCGTTGATCTGCTCCTTCACCGGAGTCAGCGCCGGGATGTCCATGGTGGCGGCCAGGCCAAGCGGGATCAGCGCGAACAGCGGCAGCGCGATGATGCCCACGGACGGTAGACAGCGGTCGCTCACGCTGGAGCCCTCGCCGGCCGGGGCCGGAGCGTTCACGCCGTCCTTGCCATCCTTGCCGTCGGCACCGGTGACGCGTCCGAGGTTCTGGGTCTCACCATCGGTGTAGGTGGCAATCAGCTCGCCGTCCTCGTCGACCTCCAGGTTGACGATGCCGCGGCCATCCTTGCCGTCCGCACCGTCTGCGCCTGCAGCGCCGGTGTCGCCCTTCGGGCCCTGCTCGCCGCCTGCGCCATTTTCGCCGGTTACCTTGCCTAGGTCTGCAGTTTCCCCGTCGGAGTAGGTGACAATCAGGTGGCCTTCGTCATTGACCACGAAAGCCGTCACACCGCGGCCGTTGGTGCCGTTGGCGCCGTCCTTGCCGTCTTTGCCTGCGGGGCCTTGGTCGCCCTTGTCGCCCTTGGGGCCCTGTGCGCCGGTGTCGCCCTTGTCGCCCTTGGGGCCTTGCGCGCCGGTGTCGCCCTTGGGGCCTTGCTGGCCGTCCTTGCCGTCGGCACCGTCCTTGCCATCCTTGCCTGCGGGGCCCTGTGCGCCGGTGTCGCCCTTGTCGCCCTTGGGGCCCTGTGCGCCGGTGTCGCCCTTGTCACCCTTGGGGCCCTGTGCGCCGGTGTCGCCCTTGTCGCCCTTGGAGCCCTGTGCGCCGGTGTCGCCCTTGTCGCCCTTGGGGCCCTGTGCGCCGGTGTCGCCCTTGGGGCCCTGTGCGCCGGTGTCGCCCTTGTCACCCTTGTCGCCCTTGTCGCCCTTGTCGCCCTTGTCGCCCTTGGGGCCCTGTGCGCCGGTGTCGCCCTTGGGGCCCCGTGCGCCGGTGTCACCCTTGGGGCCGTCAGCGCCAGCCGCACCGTCTTCGCCCGTGACTTTGCCGAGGTTCTCGGTCTCGCCATTGTCGTAGGTGACTACGAGGTCGCCGTCCTTAATCTCGGCCTTGACAATGAAGCGGGGCTTTTCCTCTTCAGCCTTCGGCTTCACGTGGACCACGATCTTGACGGTGTCGGTGGAGTTGTCTGGGTAGGTGACGGTGATTTCACCTTCCTGACCATCGCCGACAGTGGCGGTGTCGGCAGGCTTAGTCCACTCGAACTTCGTGCCTTCCGGCAACTTGTCTGCGTCCTTAATTGCAGTGATTGCCTCAGGCAGGGCATCGCCCTGAGTAACGGTCACCGCCTCGTCTGCCCCTGGAGCGAACTTGTTAGCGTCCTTTTCGTCGAGCGCGGCGCTGAAACCGACCTTGACCGGATCGTGGTCGGAGGAACGGAACGGGTTGCCGTGACCGTAGAGCGGGTCCGCGCCCTCGCCGAAGAAGTCCTGCACGTTGTATTTACGGCGGGAGTACTCGAAGGCAGCCGATTCATCACCGTTGATGTTCCAGACAACAGAGTCCTTCACCATTTCCATTGCCGCCGCGTTAGCGAGCACGTGATCGAGGGTGCCCAGCTGACCGTCGAACTGGTAGGACGCCTGGTCAAAATCTTTTTCCGACTCGACGAGTGTGAATCCGCCGTCGACCAGCGTCGTGATCGCGTCTTCCTTGGTGTAGGCGTTGAAGTCGCCAACTAGGAAGGTCGGGAGATCGGCCCACTTGGTCTGGGCGCCGAGGTGCTTAAGTAGAGCCTCTGACTGTGCTTTACGCACGTTGGCATTGTTCCCCTGGCCGTCACCGGTGTCTGCATCGCCCCTGGCAACGGAGCCCTTCGACTTGAAGTGGTTAACCACCGCGACGAAGTTCTTGTCCTGGTCGTTGTCAACGGTGTCGAACTCCTGCGCAAGTGGTTGGCGCGCCGTGCGGGTGAACGCAGCGTCGTCGAAGATGATGGACTCGCCAACCGGCTTCACCTTTGCGGGCTGGTAGATGAAGCCGACGCGGATGAAATCCTCGTCTGAACCCAGATTCTGCGGGGACTTGACCAAATCCCACTTGCCCGGTTCCTTTTCGTTGAGTGCGTCCACCAGGTTCTGCAGGGCTTCATCGCGCTTTGCGACGTCGCCGGTCACCGTGGCGGTGTTCTCAATCTCCGACAGGCCCAGGACATTCGCGTCCAGTTTGTTAATGGCGGTGACGATCTTGGCCTGCTGATCCCTGAAAGCATCCTGCGAGAAAGCGCCGCGCACCGTGCAATTATTCGCAGCGACAGGAGTTTCGTACATATCGTTGTACGCCTTACAACCAGACACATCCCGGCCGAGCGTGGAGAAGTAGTTCAGGACGTTGAAGAAGCCGATCGAGTAATCGCCGGCGACATTGTCAATGTCGTTGTACGCGCCAGCGCGCGAGTCTTCCCAGGAGATGGGCAGTTCTTCCGCCGCATTCTTGCCGGTAACCGGCTGCAGCGGCTGGAAGCGCCACTGGTCGAAGGAGTAGTCGACCACAACGTCGGTTTGGAACTGCACCTGGTCGCCGGTGCGGATGGACTTGATGCCCTTGTCTGAGGTGACAAGGTACGGCAGCGGCGTGTTCTTGTCGGTGCGGAAGTAGTTGGCGGTGCGGCCGTCGTCCAGGTAGACGACTTCAGCGTCCTGCTTCGCTTGCAGCTCGTTCGCCGGCGCGCCGGGAGCAACCACGTCGGTCGGGGTGCGGTGCGCGAGGGCGCCCGGTGCCAGGCCCAGGTCGCCGGTGTTGTTGAGCGTGTAGTTGTTGGTTACGGTGTACGGACCCTTCGGGCGCACCAGCATGCCCTCGTACGGCTCGCGGGCGTCATCGCCGGCGGGAAGGGTGTCGATCTCCACGGCCTTCGGTGCCGCAAGTGCTTCCGTGAGTTTCTCAATGGCGGATGCGGTGATCTGCGTTTGGTTGAAGTACTCACTCACCTTGCCGCTCACCCGGAGGGAATCGCCACGCATCGGGTAATCGGTGCGGGTGCCCATGTAGATGAAGATGCCGTCGGACGCATCACCCGGGTTCTTCACGGCACCGGTGCCGGCGGTCTGCAGGAAGAAACCCTTCTTGCCGCCCTCGTCGTACACAGCGGTGACGACGCCTTCGGTGGTCACTGTTTGCCCCTCCAACGGAGACGTTGCGCCGGTGCCCTGGATGTCGGCGATCGGGGTGATTGCATCTGGCTGCGGCTGTGGGGCGGGATCAGGATCGGTCGGAACTGGGGCGACAGGGGTTCCGCCTGCGTTACTGGAATTCTTTGGCGTCGGCTCTGCAACAATGAAGTCGTCCGCGTTGTTGTCACTGTCGACGCCGACCGTCTTGCGCTGAACGGAAGTGCCGTTCGTGGTCTTAGCCGCTGTCGCTTTCTCAAACTCTGCTGCGCCACCCCAACCAAGGAGGTCGGCAATAGAGCCGTTGGCGTCTATGAGCTTGGCTGTAGCTTCCGTGCCGCTGAAGTTGAACCCAGCCTCCGCGTCTGCGTTCGGAAGGGCGTTGCCCTGATCGCCACCGGCACCCGAGATGAGGAAGTATCCCTGAGCGGGAATTGTTCCGGCGAGGGTGACTGCGGTTCCCAGATTTCCCTTCGCGGAGTATTGCTCCATCTTCCATCCGGTCAAGTCAATCGGCTTGCTGGTCGGATTGTAAAGCTCCACAAAGTCTTTGTTGTACGCTGCGCCTTTGTTGCCGCCACCTCCGTACACCTCATTGATGACCACGTTGGAGCCGTCGGGTGCTGCGGATGCAGTAGGGGCGACGACGGACACTGTGCCGGCAGCGAGCGCAATCGCAAACGCTGCACCGAGACTCTTGCTGGGAGTTGACATGAGGACCTCTCGGAAAACTGAAGCGAAAATGGGTAATAGCAGACTCAAACTAGCTGCAGTTCTTAGTATTGGCACGGTGAGATGCCAGGTTTATCCAAGATTTAAGGCGTTGTTCACTTGGTGTTCCGAAGGTGACGTCGATAAGCAAAGGACGCCGCTTGGGCTGGTCAGCAAGGGTTTCGGGCCGTGTCGGAGCGTCCGATATACTGACGCGCGTACCGCAAAGGTCCATCCACCTCCCGAAACGTGAAGGATTCTCATGGCACGAGTCGTCGTCAATGTCATGCCCAAGGCCGAAATTCTTGATCCGCAGGGTCAGGCGGTGCTCCGCGCACTGGGCCGAATCGGGGTCGAGGGGGTGACCGATGTCCGCCAGGGCAAGCGCTTTGAAATAGAGGTGGATGATTCGGTCTCCGACGCCGAGCTGCAGCGCATGGCCGAGACGCTGCTGACCAACACTGTTATCGAGGACTTCGAGGTTGTGCGATGAGCGCAACCATCGGAGTCATTACTTTTCCGGGCACGCTTGATGACGTTGACGCCCTCCGCGCCGTCCGCCTCGCAGGTGCCGAGCCGCGCCAGTTGTGGCACGCGGACAACGACCTCACCGGCGTGGACGCTGTTGTCGTCCCGGGCGGGTTCTCGTACGGCGACTACTTGCGCTCCGGCGCGATCGCTGCGCAGGCGCCGATGATGGGGGCCGTGGTGGAGGCCGCCAAGAAGGGCATGCCGGTGCTGGGCATCTGCAACGGTTTCCAGATCCTCACCGAGGCGGGACTCCTGCCGGGCGCGCTGACGCGCAACCAGGGCCTGAACTTCCACTGCGTAGACACCTATCTTGAGGTGGCCAACACCGACACCGCGTGGACGACCCAGCTGGGCGAGCGCATCTACGTGCCCGCCAAGCACGGCGAGGGCCGCTTCCAGGCTGCGCCGGAGACCATCGAGGCCTTGGAGAAGGAGGGCCGCGTGGTGTTCCGCTACACGGACAACTTCAACGGCTCCGTCAACGGCATCGCCGGCGTGACCAATGAGACCGGCCGCGTGGTCGGCCTCATGCCGCACCCGGAGCACGCCATCGAGACACTGACCGGCCCGTCCACAGACGGCCTGGGCCTGTTCACTTCCGCCATCGACGCTATCTCGAAGATCGGAGCGTAGACCCGAAATGACCGTGCACAACGACACTGTCCAAAACGCCTTCGACACCCCGGAGCTGGAGCAGCCGTACGCCGAGCTGGGGCTGAAGGACGATGAGTACGCCAAGATCAAGGCAATCTTGGGCCGCAGGCCTACCGACGCAGAGCTGACGCTGTACTCCGTCATGTGGTCCGAGCACTGCTCCTACAAGTCCTCCAAGACGCACCTGCGCTACTTCGGCCAGACCATGACCGAAGAGATGGCGTCCAAGATCCTCGCCGGCATCGGCGAAAACGCCGGCGTGGTGGACATCGGCGGCGGCGACGCCGTGACGTTCCGCGTGGAAAGCCACAACCACCCCTCCTTCGTGGAGCCCTACCAGGGCGCCGCCACCGGCGTCGGCGGCATCGTCCGCGACATCATGGCCATGGGCGCGCGCCCGATCGCGGTGATGGACCAGCTGCGTTTCGGCCCGCTCGACGCGGACGACACGAAGCGCGTGCTACCGGGCGTGGTCCACGGCGTCGGCGGTTACGGCAACTGCCTGGGCTTGCCTAACATCGGCGGCGAGACCGTCTTCGACGCCGCTTACGCCGGCAACCCGTTGGTCAACGCCCTGTGTGTCGGCACGCTCAAGGTGGAAGACCTCCACCTCGCGTTCGCGTCCGGCACCGGCAACAAGGTGATCCTGTTCGGCTCCCGCACGGGCCTCGACGGCATCGGCGGCGTGTCCGTGCTCGGCTCCGCCACCTTCGAGGAGGGCGAGGAGCGCAAGCTCCCGGCCGTGCAGGTGGGCGACCCGTTCGCGGAGAAGGTGCTCATCGAGTGCTGCCTCGAGCTCTACGCCGCCGGCGTGGTCGAGGGCATTCAGGACCTGGGCGGCGGCGGGCTTTCCTGCGCCACCTCCGAGCTCGCGGCGTCCGGCGACGGCGGCATGACCGTCAACCTGGACAACGTGCCGCTGCGCGCGGAAAACATGTCCGCGGCTGAGATCCTCGCCTCCGAGTCGCAGGAGCGCATGTGCGCCGTCGTCGCGCCGGAAGATGTGGACAAGTTCATGGAGATCTGCGCGAAGTGGGACGTCGGCGCCGCGGTGATCGGTGAGGTCACCTCGGACGCAGACCGCCTGCAGGTCTTCCACAACGGCGAGCTGGTGGTGGACGCCCCGCCGTCAACCATCGACGAGGGTCCGGTGTACGAGCGCCCGTACGCGCGTCCGGATTGGCAGGATGAGGTGCAAGCCGGAGGTGACGTCGAGAAGCAAGGTGGCATCAAGGACGCCTGGCTGCAGATGGTCGCCTCGCCGGCACTGTGCTCGCGCGACTTCATCACCGAGCAGTACGACCGTTACGTGCGCGGCAACACTGTGCAGGCCAAGTACGCCAACTCCGGCGTGCTGCGCATCAACGAGGAGACCAACCGCGGCGTGGCCGTCTCCGCAGATGCGTCGGGCCGCTACACCTACCTCGACCCGAACATGGGCGCACGCCTCGCGCTCGCCGAGGCCTACCGCAACGTCGCGGTCACCGGCGCGACCCCCGTCGCCGTGACGAACTGCCTTAACTTCGGCTCCCCGGAGAACCCTGATGTGATGTGGCAGTTCCGCGAGGCGGTGCACGGGCTTGCCGACGGCTCCGCTGAACTCGCCATCCCGGTCTCCGGCGGCAACGTGTCGTTCTACAACCAGACCGGCGAGACCCCGATCCTGCCCACCCCGGTTGTCGGTGTGCTCGGCGTGCTGGAGGACGTGGAAAAGGCCATCCCGCACGCGCTGCCGTCCGCAGACGAGCAGTACACGCTCATCCTGCTGGGCGAGACCAAGGACGAGTTCGGCGGCTCCGTATGGCAGGACATCTCCGGCGCGGGCCTGTCCGGCCTGCCGCCGCAGGTGGACCTGGCCAACGAGGCGCGCCTGGCTGAGTTCTTCGCCGGCAACGCTGCCGGTATCGCGGCCGCGCACGACCTGTCCGAGGGCGGCCTGTCCCAGGCCGTATTCGAGTTACTGCTCGGTTCCGACAAGGGCGCGCAGCTTGGACTTGAGGGCGTGCACGAGGACGCGTTCACCGCGCTGTTCTCCGAGTCCGCCTCCCGCGTGCTCGTCGCGGTGACCAGCGACCGCGCCGAAGCCGCCGTCGAGCAGGCAACCGCCGCCGGTATCCCGGTTGCGGTGCTGGGCGAAACCACCGACGACGGCGTGCTGAGCGTGGCTGGCGAGGAGATCCAGATGCTGGAGCTCGCCGGTGCGTGGGCTGCGACCATGCCGTCGCACTTCGCCGCCGCTACCGCGCCAAACGCAGCGGTGTAAGCAGGCCAGCGCTAGAACGTGCGCTGCACGGCCGGTGCCGGCTTGACCAGCGGCACCGGTTCGTACTGTCCGCGCAGATCCTTGAGCCTCTGGGTGTGCTCCCAGAGGCGCTTATCCTCGTCGGTCACCGGCGTGAACTGGCGCGCCGGCAGGGGGCTGCCGTCGATGTCGATGCCGATGTAGGTGAACGTGGCGTGGATGGCGTCCACCAGGTTGTCCCGGCCACCGCGAGGATCGCCGGCGCGCAGGTGGACCGATGTGTGAATGGAACGCGAATCGGTGCGAGTGATGCGGGCATCGACCTCGATCAAGTCACCGATGTGCACCGGGTGGTAGAAGCGGATCCCGCCCGCGTAGACCGCTACAGTGCGCTCACCGGACCACTCCATGGTGCAGGCCAGGCCGGCCTCGTCGATCCACTCCATCGCCGTGCCGCCGTGGACGTTGCCGCCCCAGTTCACGTCCGTTGGCTTGGCCATGAAGCGATGCACGATGCGGGGAGCCGTCGAATCGTCGGTGTAGGTCTGCGCCTCCATCTCAGTCTCGATGGCTTTGCGCAGCCCGATGCGCGACTTCGCTGCCTCGGCCACGCGGCGCTCCTCGTCGTCCGTGGGCACGAAGGTGGGCACGGCCATGGGCTTGCCGGTGCCGGGGTCCTTGGCCACAAACACCACCAGGCAATCGCAGGCGCGCGTGAATACACCCTCGCGCGGATCGGCGGAGAGCACCTCGTTGACGATGTGCATGGAGGACCGGCCCGTCATGGCGATGCGTGAGCGCACCTCCACGATATGGCCCGAGGGAATAGGGCGGGTGAAGTGGATGTGGCCCACGTAGGCGGTCACGCAATAGGTGGCGGACCACTGGGCTGCGCAGGCGTATGCGGCCTTGTCAATCCACTCCAGCACACGCCCACCGGAGACACCTTGGGCGCCGTGGTGCAGCACGTCGGTGGGTGAGGCCATGAATCGCAGGGTCACGGACGGGGATCGCTCGGCGGCAACGGGGGTATTTGGCATGGGGCCACCTTAATATGGTCCTCTATGGTGCAGAAACAGGACCCGGCGCTGACGTGCGAAGCAATCCAGCAGGTGGCGGGGTGGTTGGAGGGTGGGGACGCGGAGCCGTCGAGAAGCGAGCTTGCAAACGCATGCCGCCGCACCGCGCGCACGCTCGCCGAGGAGCTTCCCGGCCACTCGGTGGAGCTGCGCGTGCCGCCGTTTGTGGCGGTGCAGTGCGTCGAAGGCCCCCGTCATACGCGCGGCACCCCGCCGAACGTGGTGGAGATGAAACCGGAGGTGTGGCTGCGGCTAGCTACCGGCCTGACCACATTCGACGCGGAGCTCGAGCGCGGGACTATAGACGCCTCCGGTTCCCGCGCACACGAGATCGCCGCCGGCCTTCCGGTGATTGCGCTGCGCTGAGCCGTCTCGGATACAGTGAGGGGCGTGCGTACGGAGAGCCCTAAACCAAGTCAGGACTTCGAGTTCAACAGCGACACCCCGCGCGACGAGTGCGGTGTCTTCGGCGTCTGGGCGCCGGGCGAGGATGTAGCCAAACTGAGCTATTTCGGCCTGTTCGCGCTGCAGCACCGCGGCCAGGAAGGCGCCGGCATTGCCGTGGGGGACCACGACAAAGTGGTGGTGTTCAAAGACACGGGGCTGGTCAGCCAGGTCTTCGACGAGCCCGTGTTGGAGGCACTGCAGGGCGAGGTGGCGATCGGCCACACCCGCTACTCCACCGCAGGCGGAAACTCCTGGGAGAACGTGCAGCCGATGTTCCGCACGTCCCCCAACGGCACCGACATCGCGCTGGCCCACAACGGCAACCTGGTCAACTACATGGAGCTGCAGGCGGAGGCGATTGAGAAAAAGCTCATCCCGGCCGCCGGCGTGAAGGGGCAGGGCTCATCCTCCGATACGGCGGTGGTCTCGGCGTTGTTGGCGGATCTGATCACCGACGACCGGACGCTCGCCGATGCCGCGCGTGAGCTCCTGCCTCGCGTGAAAGGTGCCTTCTGCTTCATGGTCACCGACGGCCACACCTTGTACGCCGCCCGTGATCCGCACGGTGTGCGCCCACTGTCGCTGGGGCGCCTCGACGGCGGCTGGGTGGTCGCCTCCGAGACGTGCGCGCTGGACATCGTCGGTGCCTCCTTCGTCCGCGACATCGAGCCAGGCGAGATGGTGGCCATCGACGAGACAGGGGTACACTCCGAGCGCTTCGCCGAAACACCGAAGGCGCACTGCGTGTTCGAGTACGTCTACGTGGCGCGGCCTGACTCGGTGATCGACGGCCAGACCGTGAACGCCTCGCGCATCGAGATCGGTCGCCGCCTGTCCAAGGTCAACCCGGTCGAGGCGGATCTGGTCATGCCTGTGCCGGAGTCGGGCACCCCTGCGGCTATCGGTTACGCCGAGGCCTCCGGCATCCCCTTCAAGCAGGGCATGATGAAAAACGCGTACGTGGGCCGGACCTTCATCCAGCCCTCCGACACACTGCGCCAGCTGGGCCTGCGTTTGAAGCTCAACCCGGTGCGCGAGGTCATCGAGGGCAAGAAGCTGGTGGTGGTGGACGACTCGATCGTGCGCGGCAACACTCAGCGCAAGCTCATCCGCATGCTGCGCGAAGCGGGTGCGGCGGAGGTGCACGTGCGCATCGCGTCCCCGCCCGTGAAGTGGCCGTGCTTCTACGGCATCGACTTCGCCAGCCCCGGCGAACTCATTGCCAACCACGGCCACACGGACAACGACGAGGCGATCGCCGAGTCCATCCGTACGATGATCGGTGCAGATTCGCTGGCATTCGTGCCTATCGACGACATGATTGCCGCCTCACACAAGCCCAAAGACAACCTCTGCGCGGCATGCTTCACCGGCCACTACCCCCTGGGCCTGCCGGAGGGCAACCCGAACGCCGACCTTGTCCGACGCATCCAGAAAGGTGCAGAAGCCTAAATGAGTACTGATCACAACCCGGCGCACAACCCTGTGTCCTACGAAGCAGCTGGCGTGTCCATCGAGGCCGGCGACAAGGCCGTAGAGCTGTTCGCCCCGCACGCCAAGCGCGCCACTCGCCCGGAGGTCCGCGGCGGGCTCGGCGGCTTCGCCGGCCTGTTCGCGCTGGGCAAGTACAAAGAGCCGCTGCTTGCCGCCGGTTCCGATGGCGTGGGAACGAAGCTCGCGGTGGCGCAGGCCATGGACAAGCACGACACCATCGGCATCGACCTGGTTGCCATGTGCGTGGACGACCTGGTGGTCTGCGGTGCCGAACCGCTCTTCCTGCAGGACTACATCGCCATCGGCAAAGTTGTGCCCGAAAAGGTCGCCGAGATTGTCTCCGGCATCGCCGAAGGCTGCGTCCAGGCTGGCTGCGCTCTGCTCGGCGGCGAGACTGCGGAACACCCGGGCGTGATGGATCCGGACGAGTACGACGTCTCCGCGACCGCCGTCGGTGTGGTCGAGGCCGCCGAACTGCTGGGCCCGGACAAGGTGCGTGAGGGCGATTCCATCATCGCCATGGCATCGTCGGGTCTGCACTCCAACGGCTACTCCCTGGCCCGCCACGTGCTGTTGGAGCGCGCCGGGTTGCCGCTGGACGCGGAGATGGAGGAGCTGGGGCGCACGCTCGGCGAGGAACTGCTCGAGCCCACCCGCATCTACGCCCTGGACTGCCTGGCGCTGGCTGCGGAGTGCGACGTGCGCACCTTCTGCCACGTCACCGGCGGGGGCCTGGCCGGCAACATGGAGCGCATCATCCCCGAGGGCCTCGTGGCGGAGATGCGCCGCACCTCGTGGACCCCGGGACCGATCTTCCGTACCATCAAGTCCGTCGGCCAGGTGCCGGATGCGGAGATGGAGAAGACCTTCAACATGGGTGTGGGCATGGTTGCCGTGGTCAGCCCGGAGGACCGCGACCGCGCCTTGGCCATCCTGGCCGCGCGCCACATCGACGCATGGGATCTCGGCGAGGTCCGCGCGGCTAGCGAGGGGGATAGTGCCCGCGCAGTGCTCACCGGCTCGCACCCGCAGTACTAGGCACACGGAAAGGGCACCCCGGACGGGGTGCCCTTGTTGGTTGAGGTAGACGTTTAGCGGTCGTCCTTGTCGTCCCAGTTGGCGTAGTCCGCGTACTGGTCGTCCACCTCGGTCTCATCGTCGTCCCAGCTGCGTCGCGGTGCTTGGCCTGCGAGTTCCCGCTGCAGGGAATCCAGGTCCATTTCAGGAGTGTTGTACTTCAGCTGGCGAGCAACCTTGGTCTGCTTGGCTTTTGCGCGTCCGCGGCCCATGGCGTGACCCCCTTGAGGTGGTTCTTGGGCGGCCTTCAAAAGAGGCGGCCTCATACTTATTTACGATATTTTCCTGTAGGACACTATAGCTTGCCCTCAGCAAAAATGCGCTTTGGGGGTCAGAGCTGGGATTACGCGTCGGATTCCGGGCCGCGGCGCAACCTATCTACGGCCCTGCGCCCCGCGTGCTCGCCTTCATCCACAGGCAGCGACGACGCGTCCACGGA
This sequence comes from Corynebacterium wankanglinii, assembly GCF_013601005.1. NCBI lineage: Bacteria > Bacillati > Actinomycetota > Actinomycetes > Mycobacteriales > Corynebacteriaceae > Corynebacterium > Corynebacterium wankanglinii. The sequence goes on along the minus strand of NZ_JABFED010000007.1, from coordinate 22,794 downwards.
CGCGGCCGTGCCTCCGATGTCCAGCGGCGCCTCTAGCGCCGAGCGCTTCACCAAGGCGAGCGCGACCGGTCCCTCGTCCGCGTCGTGCACCACGGTCCCCAGCCGGCCCACTTTGCGCCCGCCGGCGGTGATCTCGGCGCCGATCTCCGGCTCGGTGGGAGCGGAGCCATCCAGTTGCAGCTTGACCAACAGCCTGGGGGAGCGGCCCAGGTTTTCCACACGCGCCACAGTTTCCTGGCCGCGGTAGCACCCCTTTGCCAGGTGCACGGCGCGGATTTCTTCTCCGCGGTTGATCAGATACGGCGCCTCGTGCGGGATGGATTTCTCGTCCAGATCGGCGCGTATCTCCGGCTCGCCGGCCGCCACACGGTAGGCAGTGAACGCCATGAGCCCGGCCAGTGGAAACTCGCCGGCAACCTCGCGGATCTGGGCTCGTGGCACGGCGATGTCTACGCGGCCTACCCCGCCCCAGCCGTCGAGGCGGCGGGTGAAGGCCTGACCGAGCTGAAGCGGCCCCACCGGTCCGAGGATGCTCAGCACGCCTAAGTCGGATTCTTCGATGGAGACGTCAGACCAGAACACCATCTTGCGCAGGAAGTCTGCGAATGGTTCACGGTGGTAGGAGGGTAAGTCTAAGTAGTAGACGCTGCCTGCGACGGCCACGTCGGCGTGGTGGAGGATCCGCCCCTGCGCGTCGAGGTCGAGGGAGGACGCGGCGAATCCGTCAGCGACGTCGTCAAGCTTCTGCGAAAGCAGATTGTTCAGAAACGCCGCGGCGTCGGGGCCCGAGACGGCAAGCACGGCGCGGTGGGAGCGATCAACCAGCACCGGCTCGGTGATGCGCTGTTCGCCCAGCGGGTTGCCGTAGTGCCAGGGGACACCTTCGGCGTCGATAAGCGAGGGCCCGGGCAGCTCCTGGGCCCCGGGGAATGCGAGTAGCTCCGATGCGTAGGCCATGAGCGCCTATCATAGGAGCATTATGGTTTCTTCCCAGCTCCCTCCCGCGCCCGTGATCTACCTCGTGGAGCCTTTCGGCGGCTCGGTGCGGCGGCAGAACCCGAACATGCCGCACGTGTTCTGGGACGACGCGGCGGTGACCCGCGGCGACGGCATCTTTGAGTCCATCCTGGTGCGCGGTGGCGCACCGGTGAACTTGGACAAGCACCTCGACCGCTTTGCGCGTTCGGCGAAGCTTTTGGGCTTGCCGGATCCCGGGCGCGAGCACTGGACGCGCGCGACCGAGGAGGCGGTGGCGGACTACTGCCGCGAGCGCGGCGACGACAACGCGGAGGGTAAGTGCACCTGGACCCTCACCCGCGGCCGCGAGACCACCGGCGTTCCCACCGCGTGGCTGACGGTGCGGGCGCTGCCGGAAGACGTGCTGCGCCAGCGTGAGCGGGGGGTGAGCGTGGCGACAACTGCCCGCGGCTTCAGCATCGACAACGATGTCCCCTGGATGCGCGAAGGGGCGAAAACCCTCAACTACGCGCTGACCATGGCAGCGCTGCGTTGGGCGGGGGAGCAGGGCGCGGATGACGTCATCTTCGTCGACCCGGAGACCGACCGGGTGCTCGAGGGCGCCACATCCAGCGTGCTCGTGGTGAAAAAAGGCGGTCGTTTGCGCACTCCGGCCCCGGGCGCAGGGGTGATGGCTGGCACGACCCAGGCCGCGATCTTCGAGCATGCGGATTCGCTCGGCTGGAAGTGCAAGGCGAAGGACATCTACCTCAGCGAGCTGTTCAAGGCCGAGTCCGTCTGGTTGGTGAGCTCCACCCGCATCGCCGCGCGGGTGAAGCGCCTTGACGGCACGAAGCTGCCCGCCCCCGACAATGCGCCGGAGATCAGGCAGCTGATCGAGGGGGCGTTAGCGTAGCGACGTCCGCTTCGCCTAGCCCGCGACCCTTTTCAGCTCGGCGGACATGTAGGGCACCATCTCGCCGTCGACGGCGCGCTCGTCCACCCAGCCCAGGTTGTTGTTGGGCATCAGGCCATAGAGGCGCTTGCCCGGGCCGTGCGCGGCCGGGCCGGTCTCCGTGGCGATGGTGGAGGCGCTGGTGAGCTGCCAGGCACGCTCGTTGACCGGCTCGCCGTACAAGATCTCCACTAGCCCGCGGGAGTTGGTCAGTGTCACCTCAATCTCGTCCTTGAGGGAAATGCGCCAGAACCCCACCTCGCGCTGGTCCGCGCCGGTCGCGTTGCCCTCGGAATCCAGGCGCCAGGTGCGGGACTCGAAGCGCAGGTAGTTTTCGCCGTCGTGGGAGACAACGAGCTGCTGGCCGAAGGCGTATTCTTCGCCCTCCGGGTCGGACGGGTCGTTTGCCTGCCCGGAACCGGTCCACACGCCGACGAGGGGGAGGAGCGCCAGCAACCCGTCGTGAAGCGAAGGCCCGTAGCGGAGATTGGCGGTGTCCGCCTCGAGCGGCATGTCCTCGAAGCCGAGTTCGGGGATATTGCGGTGGGCGGTGTCCTTCGCCTGCTCAGCGGCAAGGTTCACCGCGTCGTTGCCGTTGAGTTTGTTCCCGGCGGTGTTCTCACTGGTGTTTTCATTGTCGGTCATGCCGCTCAAGCGTAGACGCTTTCGCCAGCGGCTCGAGATCCACGGCCTGGATCGCGGTATTCACGCGATCGCGGCCGAACTCTAAAGAACCGCCAGTGAGCTGCACTAAGTCCGCAGGACCGCCCAATGGGAGAGACCGCGTGTCCAGGTCGAGGGTAAACCCCTCCAGCACCTCGCGCTCGGTGCCGGAAGGAACCTGGATGAGTTGGCTCGGACGCATGTGGAAAATCCCGTCGACCAGGCGCAGCGTCACTATCGCTGTGGCCGGATCACTCGTGCCAGGCACAGTGCCGGTCAGGCGCGCCTCGCTGGCTACGCCGCCGGACGGGGAGATGTCGTAGGGGTTAGCCATGTCGAGATCGGTGATGCCGAGCAGGTTGCCAAAACCGACACCGTCCAGGCGGATCGTGCGGCGCACGAGGCGCGCATCCGCTCCCACGATTTCCCCACTCAGGGCATCCGCCGGCGTTTCCAGCTTCAGGTTGAACATCTCTACGCTCACCGTGCCCACACCGGGCCCCGGGATGTCCGCGTCCGTGCGCCGGACCGTCACGCGGGGGATCCGCCCGGTCACGCCGGACAACACAAACGGCGCGGCGGTGACATTGATCTCTGCGCCAGGCGGGGCGAGGGTGCGCTCCACGTGGGAGGCGAAGGCGGTGTCCCCGAGGCCGAGTGCGGCAACGAGCGCGGCCGCGACGACGATTTTTCTGCGCACCGCGCCCTCCTTCCTCCACGTAGCCTTGGGAGCCATGACTGTAAGTATCCTAAGCGCCCATCTGCCCGGCGACCGCGTGCGGGCCCTCCTCGACGCTGCTGAGAAAGCCGACGGCATCGCCGCTTTCTCGGAGGCATTTGTGCAGGGGCTTGACGACGCCCGCTTGCGCCACACCCACTTCCTGGCAGAAGACAACGGCCAGGTGGTGGCCTGTGCAGGTCTCGCAGAAGACGGCTCCGCTGAGTTGGTGGTGCACCCGCAACGCCGGCAAGAGGGGATAGGTGAGGCGCTGGCCGAGGCGGTGCGGGCGGAAGACTCGGATGCGGGATTGTGGGCGCACGGCAACCTTCCGGCGGCGCAGGCGATGGCAGCGTCGCTTGGCCTGCGAGTGGACCGGGAACTGCTGGTCATGGGGATTGACGCTGAGGAGATTCCAGCGGGCGGCCCGGACCTGCCGGAGGGGTTCGAAGCACTGAATTACGTGGAAGCGGGAAAGCGGTGGGGGCGGGACGTCGTCGATAAGCAATGGCTCGAGGTCAACAACGACGCGTTTTCCTGGCACCCGGAACAAGGCGGGTGGGACCTTGAGCGGCTGCGGCGGGCGATGGAGGCGGAGTGGTTCGATCCCGCGGGCGTGCAGCTGCTGTACCACGGAGACGAACTGGCGGGCTTCCACTGGACGAAGCGCCACCCGGATGGGACAGGCGAGGTGTATGTGGTTGGGTTGGCTTCAAGGTACCGGGGGGAGGGAATGGGGGGACCATTGATGCAGATGGGGCTAGACCACCTGGTGCAAGCCGGGTCTGCGCAGGTCATCCTCTATGTCGAGGCGGATAATGAGCCTGCAGTAAAGCGGTACCGCCAGTTGGGTTTCGCTGTGCGTGAAACTCACGTTGTCTACCGGTAGCCTGGCTGTAACCTGCGGAAATGGCGTGGCGGCTGGAAGTTCACCAGTTATTCACCTAACTGGCTACCGGCCATTAACCAGGATTCCGTAGGTTTGCTCCCGTGAGTAATCGGACAGGAACTCCGAAACTCGAAACTGAACTGTTAGCACCGGAAAGGTATCCCGTGATCCGTAACTTCAAGCGCACCGCCGCAATCGCTGGCGTCGTCGCAGTATCTTCCGCTTCCCTCGTCGCTTGCGGCGACTCCGATGACAACGCAGCGTCCACCGCTGTTGAGTCCGCAACAGAGACCGTGACGTCCGACGAGAAGAAGGACGACGAGAAGTCCGGCGCCTACGAACTGTCTGGCCAGGAGGGCACCCTCGTCGCCGAGGGCGCTTCCTCCCAGCAGAACGCGATGGACTACTTCGCGTCCGTCTACGCATCCGAGGTTCCGGGTGCGCAGCTCGCTTACACCCCGTCCGGTTCCGGCGCGGGCCAGAAGAACTTCATCGCCAACCAGGCTGTCTTCGCTGGCTCCGACTCTCCGCTGAAGGACGACCAGATCCAGGCTGCCGCTGACCGCTGCGGCGGCAACGAGGCATGGCACCTGCCGTTCGTCATCGGCCCGGTTGCAATCGCCTACAACCTCAACGGTGTGGACGAGCTGAACCTCACCGTCGACAACATCGTCGAGATCTTCCAGGGTGTCATCACCACCTGGAACGACCCGAAGATCGCCGAGGCGAACCCGGGCGTCGATCTCCCGGACACGCCGATCAACGTCTTCTACCGCTCCGACGAGTCCGGCACCTCCGACAACTTCCAGAAGTTCCTGGCTGCCGCTTCCGACGGCAAGTGGGAGTCCACCGGCAAGGCGTTCCCGAACGCTGTGGGCACCGGCGCCAACGGTTCCTCCGGTGTGGCACAGGAAGTCAACGCGACCGAGGGTGCTATCACCTACGTCGAGGCTGGCTTCGCAGACAAGAAGGCCAACATCGACTTCGGTAGCGGCCCGGTTGAACTCAGCGATGAGTCCGTTGAGAAGACCCTGGACAACCTCGAGTTCAAGACCGAGGGTCACAACATGGTCGTGGACTCCGAGAAGCTGTTCAAGACCGACGCTGCTGACGCCTACCCGCTGGTTCTGACCACCTACGAGATCGTCTGCTCCGCCGGCTACGACGAGGCAACCTCCAACATGGTCAAGGACTTCCTCAACGTTGCACTGGACAGCCAGGACGACGAGCTCGCAGCTGAGGGCTTCATCCCGGTCAAGGGCGCACACGCTGAGCGTCTGCGCGAGGCCATCAACGCCATCCAGTAGCACGCACTGGAGACCGGTCTCTGCGGTCTAGCGCCGCCGGAGGCAGAGAGACCCCCCACTGATTCCGATCGCGGGGGGTCTCTCTATGCGAAGAAGCGGTAGCAATCCCGCTTTCAACGCCGTCCACAACGTTTCATTTTCGAAAGATTCGAGCATATGGCTGCTAACGATCACCTCGACCGCGGTGCAGGACCCGCGACCACAACCGAACCTGTCGTCCAGAACTCCACGGGTACACCGGCGCGCGACGGCCAGGATCCCGCAACCGAGAACACCCCGATCACGGGTGACGCGAACAAGGGCGCGGGCGTAAAGCGCCCGGGCGACCGCGTCTTCGAGTTCCTCTCCACCGCCTCCGCGACGCTGATCACCGTGCTCGTCGCGGCGATCGGCATCTTCCTGCTCATCCAGGCACTCCCGCCGCTGGCCCGCAACGACGGCGGCCTGCTGGGCTTCTTCACCTACGGTGGCCAGTGGCAAACCTCAAACCTGGACGCCATGAAGTTCGGTATCCCGAACCTGTTCTTCTCCACCGTGACCATCTCGCTGATCGCGCTGATCATCGCAATGCCCATCGCGCTCGGCGTGGCACTGTTCCTGTCCAACTACTGCCCGCCGAACCTGGTTCGACCGCTGGGCACGCTGGTGGACATGCTCGCCGCTGTGCCGTCTATCGTGTACGGCCTGTGGGGCGCGCAGGTCCTCGGTCCGCTGCTGGGCGATTTCTATAGCTGGGTCAACAGCTGGGGCGGCGACTTCTTCCTGTTCGCCACGTACCAGAACTCCCCGCCGTTCGCGACCGCCCGCAACATGATGACCGGCGGCATCGTGCTGGCCATCATGATCCTGCCGATCATCGCGGCAACCGCCCGCGAGATCTTCGTGCAGACCCCTCCCGGCCAGATCGAATCCGCCCTGGCGCTCGGCGCAACCCGCTGGGAAGTCATCCGCATGACCGTGATCCCGTTCGGCATGTCCGGCTTCATCGCCGGTTCCATGCTCGGCCTCGGCCGCGCCCTCGGCGAAACCATGGCACTCTACATGGCCGTGGCCCCGGCAAACGATTTCCGTGGCTCGCTGTTCGACGGCGGCACCACCTTCGCCACCGCGATCGCCAACGCCGCCGCAGAGTTCAACAACCCGGTTTCCGCAGGCGCGTACATTGCCGCCGGCCTGGTGCTGTTCCTGCTTACCTTCATCGTCAACTCGATCGCCCGCGCGATCGTTAACAAGTAAGGAGCGCAAGCAGAAATGTCTACTGCAGTTCCGAACAACGGCTCCTCGCAGGTAGCCACCAAGCAGGCCGCCCCGGCAAACCGCGCAGCCCGCGGTGGCGAGAACCCGTTCACTGACATCGCCTCCGGCCGCAAGACCACCAACTCGATCATGGGCGGCCTGATGTGGCTGTGCATGATCCTCGCCCTGATCCCGCTGCTGTGGCTGCTCATCACCGTGGTGACCCGCGGCATGGGCGCCGTGCTGGACCCCGCCTGGTGGACCCAGGACATGGTCGGCGTGCGCTCCTCCAAGCCGGGCGGCGGCGCCCTCCACGCCATCGCCGGCACCCTGATGCAGACGCTGATCGCGTCCCTGTTTTCCATCCCGATCGGTATTTTCACCGCTATCTACCTGGTGGAGTACTCCAACGGCAACAAGCTGGGCAAGCTGACCACCTTCATGGTGGACATCCTCTCCGGCGTGCCGTCCATCGTCGCCGCGCTGTTCGTCTACGCCCTGTGGATCACCATCCTGGGCCAGCAGCGCTCCGGTTTCGCGGTCTCCCTGTCGCTCATCCTGCTGATGATTCCGGTCGTTGTCCGCAACACCGAGGAGATGCTGCGCGTCGTGCCTATGGATCTTCGTGAAGCCTCGTACGCACTGGGCGTTCCAAAGTGGAAGACTATCGTGCGCATCGTGCTGCCGACCGCGCTGTCCGGCATCGTCACCGGCGTCATGCTCGCCATCGCCCGCGTGATGGGTGAGTCCGCTCCGGTGCTGATCCTCGTCGGCTCCACGCCGACGACCAACTGGTTCAACATGTTCGACAAGCCGCAGTCCTCGCTGCCGCTGTTCATGCTGGACATGTGGAAGTCCGGTGCCACCGGCCCGGCAAACGACCGACTCTGGGGCGCGGCGCTGACGCTCGTGATCCTCGTTGTCACACTCAACCTGCTCGCACGCTTTGTGGCGAAGCGCTACTCGGTCAAGAAGTAACCCACCCGCGTTCCCACCCATCCAGGAGAAACCCAGATGTCTACCAAGCTTGAACTCAACGACGTCAACATCTACTACGGCGACTTCCACGCCGTGCAGAACGTCAATATGCAGATCCCGGCCAAGTCCGTGACCGCCTTCATCGGCCCGTCCGGTTGCGGCAAGTCCACCGTGCTGCGCACCCTGAACCGCATGCACGAGGTCATCCCCGGCGCGTCCGTGAAGGGTGAGATCCTCCTCGACGGCCACGACATTTACGGCAAGGACGTCGACCCGGTGGCCGTGCGCAACACCATCGGCATGGTGTTCCAGAAGGCGAACCCGTTCCCGACCATGTCCATCGAGGACAACGTCGTTGCCGGCCTGCGCCTGTCCGGCGAGAAGGACAAGAAGAAGCTCAAGGAGGTTGCTGAGCAGTCCCTGCGCGGCGCCAACCTGTGGGACGAGGTCAAGGACCGTCTGGACAAGCCGGGCGGCGGCCTCTCCGGTGGTCAGCAGCAGCGCCTGTGCATCGCCCGCGCGATCGCGGTGCGCCCCGAGGTGCTCCTCATGGACGAGCCCTGCTCCGCCTTGGACCCGATTTCCACCCTGGCCGTGGAGGACCTCATCCACGAGCTGAAGAACGACTTCACCATCGTCATCGTGACCCACAACATGCAGCAGGCAGCCCGTGTGTCCGACAAGACCGCGTTCTTCTCCCTGGAGGCCACCGGCAAGCCGGGCAACTTGGTGGAGTTCAACGACACCACTACCATCTTCGAAAACCCGGAGCAGAAAGAGACCGAGGACTACATCTCCGGTCGCTTCGGCTAAGCCCTTCCGCTTCTTGACGCCCCTTCGGTCCCCACCGCAAGGGGCGTCGCCGGTTTTTACATCATCCGCGCCAAAGGGTCTATTTACGCATCCGGAACTTGCGCTCGATGGTGGCGAACTTCTGCTCGGGGTCGTAGTCCACCTCGTCGCGCTGGCGCAGGTACGCCTCAGGCTTGAGGCCCGTGATGAGGAAGACCATGCGGCTGGCTACGCTCACGCAACGGTCCGCGTAGCGCTCGTAGTACCGCGCCAGCATTGCCAGGTCCACGGCCTCACGGGTGGTGTACTCCCACTGCCGGTCTGAGACCAGGCTGCACAAGAAGGACTTCATGTCGTCCACGCCCTCGTCGATAGTATGCAGCTCCACGGCGGCGTCCGCGTCCGGTTCGACGAGGAGCTTGCGGGTGGACGCGCCCATCTCGTGCACCAGGCGGGCAAGCTCTTCGACGTAGCCGTGCAGCGCCTCCGGGTACACGGGGGAGGGGTGACGCTGCCGCGCAAGCAGCGCGATGTTGCGGGCAAGCGAGCCCATGCGCTCGAAGTTTTCCACGATGTAGATGGCGGACACCACTTGGCGCAAGTCGGTGGCCACCGGGTTTTGCAGGGCCAGCAGGCGCATGCTGCGGTCCTCGCAGCGCTGGCTGATGTCTTTTAAAGAATCCGCTTCGGTCAGCGCAGCCTCCGCGTCTTCCAGGGACTGCTCCAGCAACGCGGCGGTAGCGTGGCCCATGATGTCGCGCACGGTGTCGCACATTTCGAGGACGTCCTGGTTGAAGGCCTCAAGATGTTCCCTGTACACGGTGCGCAGCATGCGTTTCATGCTACGCGGAGACGCGTAGTTACCCGCCGTTATTTTCAATTTCGGCGCCCTCCGGCACAGTGTCGTCCTCCGGGTCTTCCAGCCACCCCTCGGGCAGCGCGATCTTGCCCGCGGAGCCTTGGCGCCCGCGGGCGTCGTCGGCGTGCTCGGCAAGATCGGTGGAATCCGCAATTGGGGCCAGCCGCTCCCGCAGCTGCGCCAAGGAGCTCACCTGGGCGAGGGATTTTCTGAATTCCCCGCCGACTGGGAAACCGCGGAGGTACCAGCCGGTGTGCTTGCGGATGTCACGGCACGCGTGGTCCTCGCCGTCGTGTTGGGCTAGCAGCTCCGTGTGCCGGTAGATGATGCCCGCCACCTGGCCCAGCGTGGGCTCCGGCGGAATCTGCTCGCCACGCAGCTGGGCACCCAGCTGTGCGAATAGCCAAGGCCGGCCCAGGCACCCGCGGCCGACCTCGACGCCGTGGCAGCCGGTCTGCTCCATCATCTTGGCCGCGTCGTCCGCGGCGAAGATGTCGCCGTTGCCGATGACGGGCACGCCGGTGCCGTCCATGTGTTCCACCAGGCGCGCGATCTCGTCCCAGTGGGCCGCGCCGGAGTACCGCTCCGCACCCGTGCGGGCGTGTAGCGCTACCGCCGCGGCGCCGGCTTCGGACGCGATGCGTCCAGCGTCGAGGTGTGTGTGGTGCTCGTCGTCGATGCCGATGCGGAACTTCACCGTGATGGGGATCCCGGAGCCTTCTGCCGCTCGCACCGCAGCATCGACGATGTTGCCGTAGAGGCGCCGCTTGTAGGGGATCGCGCAGCCGCCGCCCTTGCGCGTGACCTTGGGTACGGGGCACCCGAAGTTCATGTCCACGTGGTCGGCGATGTTCTCCTCCACGATCATGCGCACAGCCTCGTAGGTGAACTTGGGGTCCACGGTGTAGAGCTGCATGGACCGCGGAGTCTCCACGTCGGCGAACGCTGTCATATGCAGGGTCTTCTGGTTGCGCGCCACCATGGCCCGTGCGGTGATCATCTCGCAGACGTAGAGGCCGGACGAGGTGCCGGTGAGCTCCTCCTCGATCTCCCGGCAGAGCACGCGAAACGGCATGTTCGTCACCCCCGCCATCGGCGCGAGGATGACGGGGGAGTTCAGGTCGATGCCGCCGATGGTCAGGGCGGGGGCAACTGCAGTCATAGTGCCGCTCATTCTTCCCGCGGGGCGGCCCTTCCGTCCAATCGGGGTGGCTACGCCCGTTCGGGGGTACGGGGGCGTCGATAAGCAGTTGCTTTGCGACGAGCTCCGCGCCCGTCATGGCAGTAGGGCGTAGGTCACAATAATGTGGTGACTGTTACATACCCGTACGAAATGATTTGAGGGAGCATCATGAGCGATCGCATCGCAAGCGCCAAGCTGCGCGACAAGGTCATGACCGCCGACGAGGCTGTCCAGTTTGTCAACCACGGAGACAAGGTCGGCACTTCCGGTTTCACCGGCGCTGGCTACCCGAAGGCTATGCCCGCCGCGATTGCGGAAAAGGCGAAGGCGGCACATGAGAAGGGCCAGGACTTTTCCATCGACATGTACACCGGCGCCTCCACCGCCCCTGAGTGCGACGGGGTGTTGGCGGAGGCCGGCGCGCTGCGCTACCGCATGCCGTACCAGTCCGATCCGACCATGCGTAACAAGATCAACGCCGGCGAGCTGAAGTTCCAGGACATCCACCTGTCCCACTCCGGCATGATGGTGGAGGAGGGCTTCTTCGGCGAGGTTGACCTGGCCATCGTGGAAGCGGTGCGCATCACCGAGGAAGGCAACATCGTCCCGTCCTCCTCCGTGGGCAACTCCGTTGAGTTCCTCAACGCCGCGAAGAAGATCATCATCGAGGTCAACTCCTGGCAGTCTGAAGAGCTTGAGGGCATGCACGACATCTGGACCGTGCCGCCGCTCCCGAACCGTGTGCCCATCCCCATCACCAAGTGCGGCGACCGCATCGGCACGACCTACATTGAGATCGACCCGGAGAAGGTTGTCGCCGTCATTGAGACGAACGACCCGGACCGCAACGCCCCCTTCAAGGCGCCAGACGAGATCTCGGAGCAGATCGCCGGCAACTTCCTGGACTTCCTCGAAAACGAGGTCAAGGCGGGTCGCCTCACCTACGACGGCTACGTGATGCAGTCCGGCGTGGGCAACGTCCCCAACGCGGTGATGGCGGGCCTGATGGACTCTAAGTTCGAGAACATCCAGGCGTACACCGAGGTGATCCAGGACGGCATGGTCGACCTCATCGACGCGGGCAAGATGACCGTCGCCTCCGCCACGTCCTTCTCTCTGTCGCCGGAGTACGCGGAGAAGATGAACGCCGAGGCGTCGCGCTACCGCGAGTCCATCATCCTGCGCCCGCAGTCCATCTCCAACCACCCTGAGGTGATCCGCCGCACGGGCCTGATTGCTTCCAACGGCATGATCGAGGCGGACATCTACGGCAACGCGAACTCCACCCACATCAACGGCTCCCGTCTGATGAACGCGCTCGGCGGCTCTGGCGACTTCACCCGTAACGCCTACATTTCGTCGTTCATCTCCCCATCGGTGGCCAAGGACGGTGCCATCTCCGCCATCGTCCCGTTCGCCTCGCACATCGACCACAACGAGCACGACGCCATGGTCTTTATCACCGAGTACGGTGTGGCCGACCTCCGCGGGCTTGCGCCGCGCGACCGTCCGGCGAAGATGATCTCCATTGCGCACCCGTCGTACCGACCGCTGTTGGAGGAGTACGTCGAGCTGGCTTCCAAGTGCAAGTACCAGGCAACGCCGCACGACCTGCGCCACGCCTTTGACTTCCACCTGCGCATGGAGGAAACCGGCACGATGATGAAGGAGGGCTAAACCCCACCCGATTACCGGACCGGTGGTCCCGGGGGCTACGATAAGTCCTCGCGGGCCTTTAGCTCAGTTGGTAGAGCTACGGACTTTTAATCCGCAGGTCCCGGGTTCGAGCCCCGGAGGGCCCACCTTCAACCCCCGCCACACTCGTGGCGGGGGTTTGTTTCGTGCGTCACACTCGAGGCCGCCAGTCGCCGAGATTATGGTGCTATCAAAGCACATCGTGCCTATCGTTGGTGTCCCCTACACCGTCGAGGAAAGGCGAACCATGGAAACTACCGTCGGCCACTACCTGGCCACCCGCTTGGAGCAGATCGGCCTGGAGCACTACTTCCAGGTCCCGGGCGACTACAACCTGCAGCTCCTGGACGAGCTGCTAAAAAACGAGAATCTGCAGATGATGAGCTGCACCAACGAGCTCAACGCCGCCTACGCGGCCGAGGGCTACGCCCGCGCGAACGGCGCATCCGCATGCGTGATCACCTTCAACGTCGGCGCGTTCTCAGCGCTCAACGGTGTGGCCGGCGCGTACGCGGAGCGCTTGCCCATGATCTTCATCTCCGCAGGCTACAACACCAACGACGAGGCCTCGGGGCGTTTCCTGCACCACACCATCGGCACCACGGACTACTCCTACCAGGAGGAAATGTTCCGCCCGGTGACCTGCAAGACGGTGCGTATCCTCACCGCAGAGGAGGCCCCGGCAAAGATCGACGACGCCATCGCCACCGCCCTGCGTGAGTCCAAGCCCTGCTACATCGAAATTGCGTCTAATCTGGCGGACGCCGAATGCCCTGCGCCCCAGCCGGCACGGTTCGAGCGGGCATGGGAGGTCGGTTACGATCGCGAGGCAGTGGAAAAGGCAGCCACGGAGATTGCGGCCCAGCTCAACGCCGCGGAGAAGCCGCTCCTGCTGGCTGGACCGCACCTGCGACCGTACGGTGCCGTCGAGGCGTTTCGGCGGGTGGCGGAGGCAATCGGATGCGCCGTGGCTGTGCAGCCGAACGCGAAGAGCTTCTTCCCCGAAGACCACCCGCAGTACATCGGGCACTACTTGGGCACATCCTCCGCGCCGGGCGTTGAGGCCATGGTGGACCTCGCTGACTGCGTGCTCGCGGCGGGTCCGATGTTCACCGACTACTCCACGGTGGGGTGGACCACCACTGTGCCGTCGGATAGCGGCTACATCGCGGTCGCCGAAAACGGTGTGACCACACCCGAGGCCACGTACACCGGCCTGCCCATCGCGGCGGTGCTCGAGGCGCTCGCCGGCAAGGTGGAGCGAAACACTGCAACCGTCGACCAGTACAACCGCGACGACGTCACCGGCCAGCAGGCCGATTACACCCCTGCCGTTGACACGGCGCAGCTCACCCGCGCTGAGATGGTGCACCAGATCAACGAGTTGCTCGACGGCAACTCCACCCTGTTCGCCGAGACCGGTGACTCCTGGTTCAACGGCCTGCACATGCAGCTGCCCGCCGACGCCGGTTTTGAGATTGAGATGCAGTGGGGTGCCATCGGCTGGTCCGTGCCGTCCTCGCACGGCTACGCAGTGGCCAAGGGCCAGGACCACCACACCATCCTCATGGTCGGCGACGGCTCATTCCAGCTCACCGCGCAAGAGGTGTGCAACATGATCCGCTACGAGGACAACATCACCGTCATCGTGGTGAACAACACGGGCTACGTCATCGAGTCTGCTCTGCACGAGGGGCCGTACAACTACTACAAGAACTGGGACTACGCTGCCCTGATCGAGGCGTTCAACGCCGAGGACGGTGAAGGCATAGGGATCACCGCCACCACAGCGGGCGAGCTTCGCGACGCGCTCCGCGTCGCCCGCGCGAACACCCGCCGCCCGGTGCTGATCGAGGCCCAAATCCCCCACGACGACATGACCCAGGATCTAGTCAAGTGGGGCAAGCCGGTCTCCGCCGCAATCGGCCGCCCGCCCGCTCAGCAACAGTAGGCCGAGTGCGGACTATCCCCGCTTGACCTCGGCGGGGGTAGGAAGCAGCGCGAAAATCCACGCGGTGATGACAAACGGCCACGTGTATGTGGGCACGGGCAGACCCGACATCGCCCATTGGATACACAGGGTGAGCACCACGCCCGTTGCGGCGCCAGTAAGGCGCGCCGCCCAGCCGGCGCGCGGCCAAAGCACTGTCCCCACCGCGATGGCGGTCAACACTGCCGAGTAGTTGAACATGCCGGTGGAGACGGGTACCACGTCTAAGTGCGCCGCCCACGCGAGTGCCAAACCGAGCGCGCTGCCGAGCAACGCGAACCCGCCGACCTGCACGGACGCGACACACAGGGCGGCGAGGATGATTAGGCCAGGCACAATTCCGTCGGCCAGGACCACCTCGGAAAAACCGTCGAAAAGGCCGCTGGTGAGACCGGTCATCAGCTGTGAAGACGCGACCGGAGGGGTTGTTTCCCACAGATTTCCCAGCGGGCCGAAAAGGAGCCCCGCAACAATGCAAAAGGGGGCTGTGACGGCGGGAATACGGGGGACGCGGTCAAACACCTGCTGCAGCGGAATCACCGCGGCAGCGCCCGCTGCGGTGAGGGCAGCCGCAATGTGCAGCGGCGCGCCGGAGGCGGCGGCTGCAGCCCCGACGAGGGCGCCGTTGTATCCCATGAGGCCGCGGGATGCGCCGTCGACATGCAGTGCCGCGGCAAGGGCCAGCTGCACGGCGTTGCCAAGCATCGCGAGCGCTGCTAGCTGCCAGCTGCTCAGCGCCATCGCGCAGACGATCAGCAACCCGCTCAGCGCGTTCTGTGTGAGGAAGATTTGGGAGAACCCGCGGAAGTACGCACACACCCTGGGGAGAATCGGAGCCATGCTGGGGGAATATACGTGCCCCGGGGCTGAACTCGCGCGGCGGGAGACTAGATTGCCCTGTATGGAAATGGAAGCGCTGAGTTTTTCCGCCGTCGCGGTGGCATTTGGGCTCTCGCTGCTCGCGGGCCTAGCCACGGGCCTCGGCGGTTTACTCGTCGCCCTCAAGCGGAACCCGAGCGACAGATTTCTCGCTGCCTCCCTGGGTTTTTCCGCAGGCGTGATGGTCTATATTTCGCTGGTGGAGCTGCTACCGGAGGGCGTCGATGGGCTTGACGGCGAGGGGATGCGCGGACAGCTGTGGGGCACGGTTGCGTTCTTCGCCGGCATCGCGGTGATCGCGTTGATCGACCGGTTCGTGCCGGAAGACATCAACCCGCACGAGGACAATGCGGGTGGGGCAATGCGCAACGTCGGCGTGGTCACCGGGCTGGCAATTGCGGTGCACAACTTCCCGGAGGGCTTCGCCTCGTTCATATCCGCGCTCGAGAACCCGACGCTGGGGCTTCCTATTGCGATCGCCATCGCGATCCACAACATTCCCGAAGGCGTGGCCGTGGCGGTGCCGTTGCGCGAGGCAACCGACTCTAAATGGAAAGCGGCGGGCTGGGCCACACTCTCCGGCCTCGCAGAACCGCTGGGCGCCGTGATCGGTTTCTTGGTGCTGCGGCCGTTTCTGGGCCCTGAAACGCTGGGCCTCACCTACGCTGCTATCGCGGGAGTGATGGTGTTTGTCAGCATGGACAAGCTATTGCCCACGGCCATTAAGACGGGCAGGCACCACACCGCGATCTACGGGCTCATCGCGGGCATGGCGGTCATGGCCATCAGCCTGCTCATTTTGCCGGGGTAAACCCCACTGTAGTGCTCGTTTGGTTGCTGGGGTGGGGCTGTCGTATGATCGAGCAGCTGTCATTCAGCGCCCCCATCGTCTAGAGGCCTAGGACTCCGCCCTTTCACGGCGGCAACACGGGTTCGAATCCCGTTGGGGGTACGGCCCTGTGGCGCAGTTGGTTAGCGCGCCGCCCTGTCACGGCGGAGGTCGCGGGTTCAAGTCCCGTCAGGGTCGCCATCAGCTCGAGGTTTGCCTCGGGCTTTTTGCTTTGCGACGGCTACGCTATCCCCGCGACTACTCAAACCGACGCCCACGACGCGATCGTCGTCAACGGAGCAAACGAAAACAACCTCCAAAACGTCTCCTTGGAAATTCCGAAGCGCCGGCTCACCGCGTTCGCCGGGGTGTCTGGTTCCGGCAAGTCCTCCCTGGTCTTCGACACCATCGCCGCCGAGTCCCAACGTTTGATCAACGAGACGTACTCGAGTTTCGTGCAGGGTTTCATGCCCTCGATGGCGCGGCCCGACGTGGTGGGGCTTTCGGGCGTGACCGCCGCGATCGTGGTGGACCAATCCGCCCTGGGATCGAACGTGCGCTCCACCGTAGGCACAGCCACGGACGTCACCCCGATGCTGCGCGTGTTGTTTTGCTGCGCGTGTTGTTTTCCCGCATCGCCGAGCCGCCCGCGGGCGGGCCGGGCGCGTATTCCTTCAACGTGCCCAGCGTCTCCGGCGGGGGCGCGCTCACAGACGCGACGGGCAAGAAAACTGTGGTGAAAAACCGACGGTTGGCCTACACGCCGCGGACATCAACCGCCTCAATACACTGCTGATCGCCCTCCGGGACAAGGGCAACACCGTCCTGGTGGTGGAACATCGCCCGCAGACCATCGAAATCGTGGACCACGTGGTCGAGCTCGGCCCAGGCGCTGGCACCGAGGGTGGCGAGGTGGTGTTCGAGGGCACAGTGGAGCAACTTCGCAGCTCCGGCACGCGCACTGGCAAGAGCCTCGCACTCGGAGTCGAGCTCAAGGATGATCCCCGTGCGCCGTCCGGATGGCTGCAGCTCCGCGGCGCGAAGCTGTTTGACCGACTCGTGGATTCTGGCGCTAGCGTCATCGTCGTCGAGCACAACCTGACACTAGTGGCCCGCGCCGATTATGTCGTCGACCTTGGGCCGGGCGCAGGCTCCGCCGGCGGCAGGGTGGTTGCGGCGGGGACGGTGCGGCAGGTCGTCGATACGTACGAGCAAACCGGGTCCGAAACTGGACGATACCTTGCCTACGCTGCTGATTTGTCCGTGCACAACGGGTCTGTGTAATGTATCAACTCGTGCAAGCGACAGTGCGAACGCGCTGGAGCGGGCACGAAAACAATAGAATATGGCCCTGTGGCGCAGTTGGTTAGCGCGCCGCCCTGTCACGGCGGAGGTCGCGGGTTCAAGTCCCGTCAGGGTCGCTGAATTGCTTGTATGAGTAGTTCCGGCCAGATAGCTCAGTTGGTAGAGCACACGCCTGAAAAGTGTGGGGTCGCCAGTTCGATCCTGGCTCTGGCCACATACAGAAACCCCTTCCGCAGCATCGCGGAAGGGGTTTCGCATATAGTCGGCCGCATGTCTGAGCATCCCGAAATTAATGTGCGCAAGAACGAAGCCGACAGCCAGTACGAGATCGTTGTCGGAGGCGAGGTGGCAGGCTTCGCCACGTATACCGACCGTGACGGTGTCCGGGATCTCCCGCACACGGTGGTGGACCCGAGGTTTCGCGGACAGGGCTTGTCCAAGCCGCTCATCCAGGCCACTCTCGACGACGCCCGGGCGGACCGCCTGAAAGTGACGCCCACCTGCCCCGCAGTGGAACGTTACATCGAGCAAAACCCCCAATACCGGGACCTGCTCGCCTGAACGCTTTAGATGATGTAGCTGCCCGGATCCACGTAGTTGTCGGGGTCGACCAACTTCACGCACTCTTCCGACTTGCGGGGGCGGAACTTCGCCGGAATCCCCACGGCGATGGAGTTCTCCGGCACGTCTTTGGTCACCACCGCGTTCGCGCCGATAGCGGAGCCTGCGCCGATGGTCACCGGGCCGAGCACCTTCGCACCCGCGCCGATGGTGACGTTGTCGCCGATGGTGGGGTGGCGCTTGGTTTGCGTGAGCACCTGGCCGCCCAACGTCACGCCGTGGTAGAGCATGACGCCCTCGCCGATCTCGGCGGTCTCGCCGATGACGATGCCCATGCCGTGGTCGATGAAGAAGCGGCGGCCGATGGTCGCCCCGGGGTGGATCTCAATGCCGGTGAAGAACCGGTTCAGCTGCGCCAGGATCCGCGCCGGGCCCTTCCACTCGCGCTCCCACATGGCGTGGCAGATGCGGTGCACCCAGATGGCGTGCAGGCCCGAATACACAATGGCGTTCTCTACGTCGCCGCGCGCGGCTGGATCGTGGTCGCGCGCATTTGCCAAGTCCTCACGGACAGCGGAAATTACCTTTGCAGCCAGGGAAAGCATGGGGCGAAGTGTACCAAGCGGTTCATTTCGCGTGGAGATAAAGATTCCCCCACGCGTCCCGCGGTGTGCGGGGGCGTGGGGGAGCGAAGCTGACGTCGATAAGCAGCCTGTGTAATGCGGCTTAGTCGCGGATGTCTTCGTAGAGGACGGTGGAGACGTAGCGCTCGCCGAAGTCGCAGACAACGGTGACAATGGTCTTGCCCTCGTTCTCCGGGCGAGCGGCGACCTCGAGGGCCGCCTTGACATTGGCGCCGGTGGAGATGCCGCCGAGGATGGCGTCCTTGACTGCGAGCTCACGGGAGGTTGCGATCGCGTCCTCGTTGGTCACGGTGATGATCTCGTCCACGATGTTGCGGTCGAGCGTGCCCGGCACGAAGTTCGCGCCCAGGCCCTGGATCTTGTGCGGGCCGGCCTCGCCCTTGGAAAGCAGGGGAGACGCTGCCGGCTCGACGGCGATAGCCTTGAAGTCCGGGTTCTGCTCCTTCAGGTACTTACCCGCGCCAGAGATGGTGCCGCCGGTGCCCACGCCGGCGACGAGGATGTCTACCTGGCCGTCGGTGTCGTTCCAGATCTCCGGGCCGGTGGTGGCGTAGTGGATCTTCGGGTTCGCCTCGTTTTCAAACTGGCGGGCCAAGATCGCGCCCTCGTTCTGCTCCACCAGCTCGTTAGCCTTTTCCACGGCGCCCTTCATGCCGGCCGCGCCCGGGGTGAGCACGATCTCCGCACCGTAGGCGCGAAGCAGCACGCGGCGCTCGTTGGACATGGTCTCCGGCATGGTGAGGATGACCTTGTAGCCCTTCGCCGCGCCAGCGAGCGCGAGCGCGATACCGGTGTTGCCGGAGGTCGCCTCGACGATGGTGCCGCCCGGCTTGAGCTCGCCGGAGGCCTCAGCGGCCTCGACGATGGCCTTGCCAATGCGGTCCTTCACGGAGTTGGCGGGGTTGTAGTACTCCAGTTTGGCTAGGACGCGGGCCTTCGCGCCGTGAGCCTCGGCGATATCCTTCAGCTCCACCAGCGGGGTGCCGCCGATAAGGTCCAAAACGTTGCTTGCAATCTTTGCCATGATGATCCCCTCCTGGGGTTTTCGCGGTGTAATGCTTGTCCGAATCAGAGCATACACCGGAAAGTAGACCGTACGGTTTGTTTCCTGCGAACCGTGCGGTTCATGCCCGTGTTGGGGGCGGATCTTGCGTGCCTCCGAATCGCACCGAACCCTCGCACGCGGGTGCCGCGCTGCGTGTCCAACCAGCGGGGCTAAGTTTGGCTACCCCCGTTCGCGCGATATGATCGCAGTGGTTTTTGAGTCCTATTCGGCTCTGTGTGCCCCCAACGGGTGCACCCGGAACGGTGGAAGGCGACACGTATGACGATGGATGCTCAGCGCATCAAGGACGACGATGACGCGATCCGTGCGGCACTGACCGCTCTGAAGACCGCAACCGGTATCCCGGTCGCGATGTACGGCACCCTCCTGCCCGATAACAGGATCCAGATCACGCAGTGGATCGGCCTTCGCACCCCGGCGCTACAAAATCTCTGCATCGCCGAGGGGGCCGGCGTGGGCGGGCGCGTTGTGTCCACTCGCCGCGCGGTCGGCATCGCAGACTACACCCGCGCGTCCGTCATCTCCCACGAATACGACCAGCAGATCCAGGACGAAGGGCTGCACTCCATCGTGGCAGTGCCCGTGATCGTGCACCGCGAAATTCGCGGCGTGCTCTATGTGGGCGTCCACTCGCCGGTGCGCTTGGGTGACAAGGTGATCGAAGAGGTGGCGATGACCGCGCGCACGCTCGAGCAGGAGCTGGCGGTCAACGCGGCGCTGCGGACTTCGGACGGGGCGGAGCGCGCGGGCGCGAAAGCAGGCCGGGCGATGAACGGCGCCGAGTGGGAGCAGGTGCGCGCCACCCATTCCAAGTTGCGGATGCTGACCAACCGCGTGGAGGACGAGGCCCTGCGCAAGGAGCTCGAGCAGCTGTGCGAGCAGCTCGTCTCCCCGGTAGCCGTGAAGCAGACGACGAAGCTGTCCGCTCGCGAGCTCGACGTGCTCGCCTGCGTGGCCCTCGGCCACACCAACGTGGAGGCGGCCGCCGAGATGGGCATCGGCGCCGAAACGGTCAAGTCTTACCTGCGTAGCGTCATGCGCAAGCTCGGCGCCCACACCCGCTACGAGGCGGTCAATGCCGCCCGCAGGATCGGGGCGCTGCCCTAAGCTTCCGCCTATCGACGTCCTTTCGGTTCTGTACTGTGGCGGACGTGAAAGAACGGTTTTTGGTTTCAGGCGGCGCCCGTCTCGCGGGCGAAGTTCGCGTCGACGGCGCCAAGAACAGCGTGCTCAAGCTGATGGCTGCGGCCCTTCTGGCCGAAGGCACCACCACGCTGCGCAACTGCCCCCAGATTCTGGACGTCCCGCTGATGCGCGATGTGCTCGTCGGCCTCGGGTGCGACGTGGATATCGAGGGTGACGTGGTGCGCATCCACACCCCGGCCCAGGTTTCCCCACACGCCGACTTTGACGCCGTGCGCCAATTCCGCGCTTCCGTGGCGGTGCTCGGCCCCCTGGTTGCGCGCTGCACCGAGGCGTACGTGGCGCTGCCCGGAGGCGACGCCATCGGCTCCCGCCCGCTGGACATGCACCAGTCGGGCCTTGAAAAGCTGGGCGCGACCACGCATATCGAGCACGGCGCCGTGGTGGCGCGGGCGGACAAGCTCACCGGGGCCTCCATCAAGCTGGACTTCCCGTCCGTGGGGGCGACCGAAAACATCATCACCGCGGCTGTGCTTGCAGAGGGCCAAACTGTGCTGGACAACGCCGCACGAGAGCCCGAGATCGTAGACCTTTGCACCATGCTCAACTCAATGGGCGCGCGGATCGAGGGCGCAGGCACCTCTTGCATCACCGTAGACGGTGTGGAAGCCCTGTCGCCCACCGAGCACACGGTGGTGGGGGACCGCATTGTGGCTGGCACCTGGGCGTACGCGGCCGCCATGACCCAGGGCGACATTACGGTTACCGGCGCTGCCCCCGGCCATCTGCACCTCGCGTTGTCCAAGCTCAAGCTCGCTGGAGCAGACGTGGAGACCTACGACAACGGATTTCGCGTGCGCATGGACGGGCGTCCCCGCGCAGTTGACTACCAGACGCTGCCGTACCCCGGCTTCCCCACAGATCTGCAGCCGATGGCGATCGCGCTTTCCGCGATTGCCGACGGCGTCTCCGTGATCACTGAGAACGTCTTCGAGGCACGTTTCAGGTTTGTCGACGAGATGATGCGCCTGGGCGCAGACGCCAACGTGGATGGCCATCATGTGATGCTGCGCGGGGTCGACACGTTGTCGTCCACGGACGTGTGGGCCTCCGACATCAGGGCAGGGGCAGGGCTCGTGCTCGCCGGCCTGGTCGCTGATGGCGTGACCACCGTGCACGAGGTGCACCACATCGACCGCGGATACCCCGCGTTTGTAGAGCAACTCAATGCGCTTGGGGCTCATGTCGAGCGCGCTTAAAACCGTTGTTTAGCTGCGGGTTTGTGTTGTGTGTGGGGTGTGTGTAACTTATATTAAGTCAGCGAGACCGACAACGCCCCGCTGGAGAGCGAGATGATGTTCTCTGGTTTGTGTGGCGGGCAGGAAAACAATCGCTGGTGGATTCCAAAGTCGCTTTGATGCTGGCTCACTGTGTGTGGGTTGGTGTTGGGTGTGCTGGTGTTGTTTGAGAACTCGATAGTGTGCCAATGTACTTTTGTTGCGTGGGTGTGTTTGCCTGCCTTGTTGTGCACTGTGTTGGTGTGTGCCTGTGTTTGGGTGTGTGCCGGTGGTGGCGTGGTTGAATTCCAATAACTAATCGCGTCATCTTTTTGGTTCAGTGTGCGTGGGGTGTGGTTGAACATGTTTCACGTATGTGTTTTTTGATCGGCCCTGTTTTGCCCCGTCGGGTTGGGGTCGGTTGTGTTTGAACCTTTGTAATTTTTGGATTTTTGCCAGTCCGGCACTGCGTTGTGTGGTGTTGGTTGGTGTGTTTTTGGTTGGGTTTTGGGCTTTTCACGGCCTGTTTCTTGCTGAAACGTTTTTGTGGAGAGTTTGATCCTGGCTCAGGATGAACGCTGGCGGCGTGCTTAACACATGCAAGTCGAACGGAAAGGCCTCTGCTTGCAGAGGTGCTCGAGTGGCGAACGGGTGAGTAACACGTGGGTGATCTGCCCTGCACTTCGGGATAAGCCTGGGAAACTGGGTCTAATACCGGATAGGACGATGGTTTGGATGCCATTGTGGAAAGTTTTTTCGGTGTGGGATGAGCTCGCGGCCTATCAGCTTGTTGGTGGGGTAATGGCCTACCAAGGCGTCGACGGGTAGCCGGCCTGAGAGGGTGTACGGCCACATTGGGACTGAGATA
>NZ_JABFED010000006.1:0-181758 GCF_013601005.1 Corynebacterium wankanglinii | reverse complement strand
AACCGGCTACACCCCTGTGGCGCAACCACCCGAAAGCATCACCCGCCACCGCCAACCCCGCTACCGGAAACCCACTGAACCGCTACCCGAAAGTCACCACACCGCTACCAACTAGCCGGTCGCAACACTTGACCCATTCATAAACCGTGCCCTCTGCCACACCGGCATCACGAGCAATCTCGCCGACATCATCGCCTGCAACAAGCCGCGCCACAGAAGCAGCCTTCACATCCTTCGGAGTCCAACGGCCAGCCACAACAACCTCCAAGTCGAGGTGGCGCATTCACCCACTGACAACTCCGCGCGGATTCACCATCTGGTTTTCACCATTTGAGTCCCGAAATCAGCTGACAGCGCACCGGAGCGCAACCGCACCCTAGGCGGCCGTCGCCGGATGGGGGCCGTTTTTGCCATGCGGCAAATATTTGCCACATTCCAATTTCGGTATAACCGCGCCCCTACCGGTTGCCGCGGAAGGCGCGGTCGTTGAGGTCGCGACGGGCCTGCTCGAGCGCGACGAGGTCGGAGCACCGCGGGGATAATGAGGATGCTGCCCCCCAGGGTGCCAGCACATCGCCGTCCGGTGCCTGATCACTATGAGTCGCACTTGAAAAGTCATTGCCCAGAGGTAAGCCCCCTGGACCTGCCTCAGCGACGCATCTCAAGTTGCGCATATAAAAAGCCCAACTTCGGTCTCCCGGAGCCGGGCTAGCTCGCTACTTCGAGAAGTTTACTTAATCGGATAGACCTGCTTGCCCGCGCCGCTCTTCAAAATCAAGCCAGTCTGCGCTGAAAGCGTGACTGGAAGATCAGCGTCCTTGAGTTCGTAAGCGAACTGGGCGGTCACCTTACCGTTCGGCTTAACGACCTTGTTGTCTGCCAAATCATCGGTGTAGAAAACAGCCATCTGCAGATCCTGGCGGACATTCTCGTCCTCCTGCTTAGCGGAGAAAGTTCCGACCCAAGCTTCGATGGTGTCAACCTCGCGCGCACGCTTGTTGGTGAAATCGTAGGTGAACACAATCACCGGCTTCGAGCCCAAAACATTCTCGCGTCCGCCCGCGCGGACAACTTCGACCTTGGTGATCTCAAAACGGTAATCGAGAGAATCGAGAACGTTGTTCTCAAACCTCCCGGACTGCGCTTCGGTAGTCGGAGTTGGAGATGGTGTCGGCTGCTCCGTGGTCGGTTTGACGTTGGTGGAAGGAGCCGGGTTGGTGTCACCCTCGCTCGAACCAGCACCAATGCCAACAAGAGCAAGCAACAGGACAATCACGCCAATTACGGGTCCGGCGAGCCAAACCAGATCCTCGGGCTTCGTAGGGAGCTTGAAGTCCATCTGACTTCCTTTCAAAAAACGGTGAGGAACCCAGGCGGAACCTCTTCAAATCTTCACTTTAACCTGTGAGCGTGGGTTGCGACAGTTGTGTTTCAAGCCTCGCCGACAACTCCTCAGTAGCCCACACCGAGCCCATTGGAACAGTGATTCGCTAGCGAGACGACCCCTACCGGTTGCTGCGGAAGGCGCGGTCGTTGAGGTCCCGGCGCGCCTGCTCGAGCGCTACTAGGTCTGAAAACAGCGCGTTGTAGGCCTCCTCGTCGTCGGAGGGGCGCATGCGCTGCAGCTGAGATTTCAGCTGCGCGATCTGCTGGCCCACCCGCGTCTCCTGCAGGCGGGACAGGACGGAATCGGCGTATTCGTAGAGGTCGTCGGCGTGGATGGGCTCCACGGCTAGCTCGGATACAAAGTTGCGGCCGGTGTAATCGCGCATCTCGCCGGCAACCGCGGCGAGGAAGTTGGAGACGTCGGCGGGGCTGGAAGCGGCGCCAGGTGCAGAGCTAGCACGAGGGCCGGCACCGGAGCTCGCAGAGCCCGCCGACCCCGCGGCAGCGGCCGCACCGGCGCGGGCGCAGCCGCCGGCGGCGGTGATGGCCTCGCGGACCTGGTGGTAGGCGTCGTGGGTGAAGGCGTCGGGGTTGATACCGTCGAAGTAGTTGCCAGCAGCGGCCGGGTGCTGCAGAGCGATCTTCAGTGCCTCGCGCTGGGGCCACAGCACCGGGTCGTCCGGGCGGGGCGGGATGAGGATCTCGGACTGGGCCCCGGAGCTGTCCGGGCCAGCGACGGCACCAACAGACGCGGCCTTCGGCGTGCGCTTCTGCTTTTTCGGCTTCTTCGCCTCGGCGCGGACCTGCTCCAGCACCTCGTCCGGGTTGGGCCAGCCCACCCAGCCGGCCAGGCGGCGGGCGTACTCCTGTTGGAGCACGCGGTCGGAGATGGTGGCGACGACGGGCACGGTGCGTCGTAAAGCTTGCACCCGCCCTTCGGCAGAATCCAGCGAATAGTCCTGCAATAGCGACTCGATGACGAACTCGTAGACCGGCACGCGGGAGGCCACTAGGTCGCGCACCGCCGCGTCGCCGCGCGCGAGGCGCAGGTCGCAGGGGTCCATGCCGTCGGGGGCGACCGCGACGAAGGACTGGGCGCCGAACTCCGCGTCCGTTTCAAAGGCGCGCATGGCGGCCTTCTGCCCGGCCTCGTCGCCGTCGAAGGTGTAGATCAGCTCGCCGCGGAAGAAGCTGTCGTCGAGCATGAGGCGGCGGATCAGGCTCATGTGGTCGCCGCCGAACGCGGTGCCGCACGTGGCCACGGCGGTGTCCACGCCCGCAGCGTGCATGGCCATCACGTCGGTGTAGCCCTCCACCACCACCGTCTGGTGCTTTTCCGCGATGTTCTTCTTGGCCTTATCGATGCCGAACAGCACCTTGGACTTGTGGTACAGCAGCGTGTCTTGGGTGTTGATGTACTTGCCCAGCGGGTCGTCCTCGAACAGCTTGCGCGCGCCGAAGCCGATCACGTTGGAGGCGGTGTCCTTGATCGGCCAGATCAGCCTGCCGCGGAACTTGTCTATCGGCCCGCGTTTGCCCATCGATGACAGGCCGGCGTCGATAAGCTCCTGCACCTCAAAGCCCTTGCGCAGCAAGTGCTTGGTCATCGGGTCCCAGCCGCGGGGCGCGAAGCCGCATTCGAAGTCGTAAATGAGCTCGCGCGAGAAGCCGCGTTGCAGCAGCATGTCGCGCGCGGGGGCGGCGTCGGCGGTTTCCAGCTGCTCGCGGAAGTACTCGTGCGCGGCCTTGTTCGCGGCGAGCAGGCGTTGGCGCGTGCCGCGGTCCACGTGGCGAGCGCCCGTGGAGCCGCCCTGGTAGTTGATGCGGTAGCCGATGTGGTCCGCCACCGCCTCCACAGCCTCGGGGAAAGTCAGCTGTTCCATCTCCATCATGAAGGAGAAGACGTCGCCGCCCTTGCCCGTGGAAAAACAGTGGTAGTAGCCGTGCGCGGGGCGGACGTGGAAGCTCGGGGTGCGCTCGTCTTTGAACGGGCTTAAGCCCTTCAGCGAGTCGTGCCCCGCGGGCTTGAGCTGCACGTACTCGCCGACAATCTCGTCGAGCGGCGCGCGCTGGCGGATAGCCTCAATATCGCTATCCGGAATTCTGCCCCTAGCCATGGCGCTCACTCTAGCGCGTCAGCTGAGCCGATTTGATTCAGCCATGTTTCCTGCGAGTAAGCCGAGTAAGCTGAAAAACGTAGTTAGAAGGAGAGTAAGTGAACGTCAGAGAAGATTCAGAGTTTGTTAGTTTCCAGGGACCCGGACAAACGGTCCGCACGATTGCTACTGGAGGTTTTGCAACGGTCGACGAGGTTGAAACCTCTTCCGGCGAGATTCGAGCCCGAAAACGACTCATAGGTGTTCCCGACTCAAACGCGCACCGCACCAATGTGGCCCGTTTCGAGCGAGAAGTTCAAATCATGCAATCGCTTGCGTCTCCTTTCGTTGTGGAGATCCTTGACTCGTACGATTATCAGTACTCCGAAGACGCGTTGCCACTTCCGTCTTATACGATGCCCGTCGCCGAGGGGAGCCTAAACGACCTTTGGGAAACGCGGGGAGGAGCGAAAGGGTGGGAAGCTAACGCCCCCTTTTACCTATCGCTGCTCAACCAAGCTGCGATGGGGCTTGCTTATTTGCATGTGAACGACATCCTGCATCGGGATTTCAAGCCCGCCAACCTGCTGATATTTGACGGTTCCCGTCTCCGCCTGAGCGATTTTGGAAACGCTACCTCCCCCCAACCGACTTCGGACGTACTCACTCATACTTTCACTCGTATACACACCGACGGTTTCGTCGCACCCGAACAAATGCAAAGCCTGAAGGCAGCGTGTCCTCAATCGGACGTTTTCTCGTTTGGAGCCACCCTGTACTATCTGATGACCGGTAGTACGGTCCAGTACGACTCGAAAGAAATCCAACGAAACCTTGAACGATTCCCTCAACCATTGGGTGAACTAGTCCAAGAGTGCTTGTCTCTGGACATCCACCAGAGGCCGAAAGACGGGGTCATGCTGGCATTACGGTTTCGTGACACTTACAGGGAGCTGTATCAAAATTACGATTACGATCGCTTGAAGATCCCGCGGGATGACCTTGTTCGTGCTCACGCCCTGATCCTTAAGCGTGGTGATAACCGTCTATTGTCTGTTCTGCAGCACATCATTCAAACAACCGAAGTGCCACTGTCTCTCTGCTACACAGAATTTGACAATCGCGCCTTAGAAACAATCGCAAGTTTCGAGGACCGCTCGATTGTTTACAGGCTGTTCGAGACGATCGACGAACGTTTCAAGGAAACCAATAGCTGGAACGACGCGGAGCTTGTAGGTGAAATGTATCGAACCTTACTTACGCACATGAGCCGACAGACCGATTGGAGCATGGAAAATCAGCCCGATCAAGCTTTCGCAAAACGCCTTGCATCAAGTGTTTTGATGGTTTCCGCGCGCCTCAACAGGTATCAGGGAGGTCGAGAATTCCTCAAAATGTTTTGTCAGCAACCACAATTGCCCACACAACTATTTGAGGAGATACTCACGGAACACCCCAGAGAGCGCACGTTCATTGTCGACGATGTTAACTCCGAGTGGATGACGCTGACCCCTGAAATGAGAGCCATTATGTCCTAATAGCCCGGAGAAATAGGTTTTCTAAATTACCGGCTCGTCTTTGAACGGGCTTAAGCCCTTCAGCGAGTCGTGACCGGCGGGCTTGAGCTGCACGTATTCGCCGACAATCTCGTCGAGCGGCGCGCGCTGGCGGATAGCCTCAATGTCGCTATCCGGAATTCTGCCCCTAGCCATGGCGCACACTCTAGCGCGTGGCACGATATGGCCCTATGAAGCGCCCATTCGTCCTGCTCGCATGCCTGTTTTTGAGCAGTTGCCTATCGACGCCACCTCCGGCCGAGCCTGCGTCCGCTTCCGGGCTGCCCGCGTGCGGCTCGCTTCCCGACGAAGCCTGGGACACCGTCGACCTGATCGAGGCCGGCGGCCCCTTCCCCTACCCGGATAACGACGACCGCCGCTTCGGCAACTACGAACACGCGCTTCCCCAGCAGCCAAAGAACTACTACCGCGAGTACACCGTGGACACCCCGGGCGTGAGCCACCGGGGCGCACGGCGCATCGTCACCGGCGGCGGCGCCGACGGCCACGTCGACGAGTGGTTCTACACCGCCGACCACTACGACACGTTCTGCGAAATGGAGGTCAACTGATGCCAGCCGTGTTTATCACCCGCCCGGTGCGCTCGGTGGAGGACCTCGGCGCCGCCATCATCGCGGCTGTCTACGGGGTCAGCGAAAAGGCCGGCGCTTCGTCCCACGAGGCGCGGCCGGTGCCGCGCAACCTCGACGCCCTGGCCGACCTGTTGCGCGAGACCCGCGTGAAGCGGGTGGTGGTGACGGATTGGCGGGTGCCGGAGGCGTCGATAGGCGGGCTGCTCGAGGCGCTCGCCGACGAAGGCGTGAAGCTCGTCCACTAGACCCCAAGTAACAAACCCCCATTAAGGCCCAAAATGGCGCATACTAGGGCTCTGTTACTTGGGGTTTGCGGGTGGGAGAGACTACTTCGTCTCGTACGGGTGACTGGTATGCACAGCCTCGAGGAAGACCGTGCGATCATCGAGGTAGAACCAGATCCGCGCTGAACCTTTCAGCGTCGGTTTGTGTTGCCACCGCTCGAACGACTGCCCGCCGCGCTGCACGGTCCCCAGCTCCCCCTTTAGGCGGTAATTGGTGGGAGTGTTTGCCGTCGGGGTACGAGTGAGGAAATCCCATGCGTCGGCCATCGGGTTCCGCATGGTGGCCACCAGGTCGCGCCATCCCTTCTTAGCCCCAGCCGAGGCGAAGCGGATGTCGTACTCGACCTTCTTTGAGGGCCGCGGAACCAGCTCTCCCTTTCTCCCGGCCGCCATCGCTACGGGCGCTCCACCGGCTCACTGTCTTCGAGCCAGTCGTTTTCCTCGTGCCCGAGCCCTGCCGCGACAGCGGTGGCGGTTTCTTTCCACGCAGTGAACTCAACGAGGGCAAGGTGTGGCTGCTCGGTGGCGAAGGAGGCGCGTGCTGCGTCGATAAGCTCCTGCGCACACGATTCCCTGTCGGCCTGCGACAGCGACAGCATCCAAGGGAATGATCGAGCCATTCGCTCGCCGAGGCTGCCGACGCCTTCCGTTGCCACGGTGATGAGTTGGGCCGCGAGTTCCAGCAACTGCGCCCGCCGTTGCGCCTCCCGCGAGGACATAAGCACGAGCGACTCCCCGTCGCGGCGCGTGACCGTGACTGGGTGTTTTTCCGCTTCGGCGAACACCTCGGCGGACCGCTTGCTCAGGTCAGAGGAGCGGCGGGAATGCGGTGGAGTTCCTGCTGCAAGTGTCATGCCCCTTAGGATATTCGGAATGTATTCGGAAGTCGAGGGCTCACGGCCTGCGGATGATGTCGACAGCTTCCGGCAAGTCCGGCGGCAGCGCCGCGCAGAAGTACAACGACTTGGTCAACTGCACCATCTCGCCCTCGCTGATGCGCCGGTGGGTTTCGGTATCTACCGACGACACCCTCCGCAGGTCGACGAGCTTTTCCCGCAGTTCCTTCTTGCGCGTGTCTTTCATCAGCCCCCCTCCACTAATTCCCCGCTGCGGAGACTACCGGAGGCCCGTGGTTCCTGCCGAGTATTGGGCCCGGCCGGCGGGGCCGGCCAGCGGGCCCGGCCGGCGCGGCCGGTTCCCACCAACCGCAGGCCTGCCCCCTCCCCCAACTCCTCAGACCCCCAGCAAAAAACCCCTAGTAAGGCCGAAAAACGGGCATTCTCAGGAGGGCTTACTAGGGGTTTGCGGCAATGAGCGCGGACTTCTTCGATGCTGGCGTCCTCACGCCGTCCCCGCACTTACACGCCAAATCCGCCCAGGGAAAGTGCCGTGTGCCATAATGCGAGACAATGTGAAGCACGACACGATCGGAGAAGACCTATGAGCTCGCTCATCCTGGTGCTCGTCGGCCTAGCGATGATGGCTGCCGGCTACCTGCTGTACTCGAAGTTCCTGGGCAAACGCGTCTACCAACTCTCGGACGCGTACACCACGCCCGCGCACACCATGGAAGACGGCGTGGACTTCGTCCCCACCAACAAGTACGTCCTGTGGGGCCACCACTTCACTTCCGTGGCGGGCGCGGCGCCGATCATCGGCCCGGCCGTCGCGGTGATTTGGGGCTGGGTGCCGGCGTTTCTGTGGGTCACGCTCGGCACGGTCTTCTTCGCGGGGATGCACGATTTGGGGGCGCTGTGGGCGTCGCAAAGGCACCGCGGGCAGTCGATCGGCACCTTGTCCGGCCGCTACATCGGCGCGCGCGGGCGCAACCTGTTCCTCGTGGTGATTTTCCTCCTGCTGCTGATGGTCAACGCGGCGTTCGCGGTCGTGATTTCCAACCTGCTCATCTCCACGCCGAGCGCCGTCATCCCCACCTGGGGCGCCATCGTGGTCGCGCTTTTGATCGGCCAGGCCATCTACCGCTTCAACTGGAACCTGCCGCTGGTCTCCGTCGTGGGCGTGGCCGCCCTGTACGGGCTGATGATCTGGGGCGACCGCATGCCGCTGTCCCTGCCGGAGGAGATGCTGGGCATCCCGGCGCGCGGCTGGTGGATCATCTTCCTGTTCGCTTACGCGTTCGTCGCCTCCCTGCTGCCGGTGTGGGTGTTGCTGCAGCCACGCGACTACATCAACGGCCTGCAGCTGTTTGTCGGCCTTTTCATCCTCTACGGCTCGTTTTTCATCGTGCGCCCGGAGGTTGTGGCGCCCTCGCTTCGCGACGCCGTTCCGTCCGGCACCCCCGGCATCTTCCCCCTGCTGTTTGTCACCATCGCCTGCGGCGCGATTTCGGGCTTCCACGGCATCGTCTCCTCGGGTACCTCCTCGAAACAGCTGGACAAGGAAACAGATGCCCGTTTCGTGGGCTACTTCGGCGCGGTCGGCGAGGGCCTTTTGGCGCTGGGCACGATCGTGGCCACCACCTCGGGCTTCAAAACCCTCACGGAGTGGGAGGACGTATACAACGAATGGAACGCTGGCGGAGTGGATGCGTTTATCAAGGGCGGCGGCGACCTGATGCACGCCGGCCTGGGCATCCCCACCTCCCTGTCTGCGACCATCCTGGCCACCATGGCGGTGCTGTTCGCCGCGACCACCATGGACTCCGGCGTGCGCCTGCAGCGCTTGGTGGTCTCCGAAATCGCGGAACTTATGGGCGTGAAGCTCTCCGGCGTTGTGGCTACCGTCATCGCGGTCGGTTGCGCGCTCGGTCTGACGTTCTCCACCGGCGTGGACGGCTCCGGCGGCATGCTGATCTGGCCGCTGTTCGGCACCACCAACCAGCTCATGGCGGGCCTGACGTTGTCCATCCTGGTCATCATGCTGACCCAGCTACGCCGCCCCACGTGGCCGGTGCTGATCCCGCTGGTCTTTGTCACCGTGATGTCCCTGTGGGCCGCGGTGCTGCAGCTACGCACGCTATGGTCAGCGCAGAACTGGCTGCTGCTGGTCATCGACGTCGTGATCATCGGCTGCGCCATCTGGGTCATCGTGGAGGCGATCACCGCCATCTCCAAGGCGCGCCGTGAGCCCGCGGTGGTATGGCGCGACGACGAAACCATGCCGGGTGAGCTGGCCGATGCTCGAGCGCGCTAAGGCCTTCGCCCGCGGCCTGGACGAGTTCTACAAGGCCCCCTACCGCCGCGAGTTCGCTCGGGCTGCGCGCGAGGAGGACGATCTGTTCACCCTCCTCGTCGCGTCCGAGACGCTCGGTATCCCCAACCCCGCAAGCTTTTACACCCTCGAGCTGATGCCTTTGCTTTACGACGAGTTCCACGCCTGGCACACCCGCATGGGCATGGACCGCTCCCCCTTGGACGGCGTGCGATGCTGCTAGAGACCGCACCAGTGATGTTCTTCGGCGGCAAGGGCGGGGTGGGCAAAACCACCGTCTCCGCCGCCACCGCGGTGCGCCTGGCCGAGGCGGGCAAGCAGGTGCTGCTGGTGTCCACGGATCCGGCGCACAACCTGGGCCACATCTGGTCGCAGCGCTTAGGCGCCGAACCGACCACGTTGGAGCCGGGCCTCGACGTGGTCGAGCTCGACCCGGCCGCGACCACCGAGCGCCACCTGGCGGAGGTGGAACGCTCCATGCGGGCGATGATGCCGGAGCGCATGCACCCCGAGATCCGCCGCCACCTGGAGCTGGCGCGCAACTCCCCCGGGATGCATGAGGCGGCGATGTTGGAGGCGGTGGCGGAGCTCGTCGATAGGCAAGGCTTCGACCACATCATCTTCGACACCGCCCCGTCCGGCCACACCTCCCGCCTGCTGGCGCTGCCGGAGCTGATGGCCGCATACACCGGAGGGCTGATGCAGCGGCGCGAGCAGTCCGACAAGTTCTCCCGCGCCGTGCGCGGCTTGGGCGGAACTGTCGACGACCCGGTGGAGCGTCGTAACCAGGAAATCCGCGCCACGCTTTTGCGGAGGCGCCGCAAGTTCGAGCGCCTGCGCGACGTGCTCACCGACCCCGCGGCCTGCTGCTTCCACATCGTGCTCACCGCCGAGCGCCTGCCCGTGCTCGAGAGTGCCGAGCTGTACCGAGACCTCACGGACAACCGCATACGCGTCGGCGCGCTGGTGGTCAACCGCCGCAGCCCGGCCGACGCCGGCGAGTTCATGGCCTCGCGTCGTGCGGTGGAAGACGACGCGCTTGAGCTGCTTGACGCGAAACTTCCCGACATCGCCCGCGTCGAACTGCCTTGGCTGCCCGGCGAGATCGGCACCCGCGACGCGCTGGCCGCCATCGCCGCGCAGTTATAGCACCCTGCTCCCTCTTGCCCCAGCCCGGGTGTGTGGGTTCTAGGTATGTCGATATGGTTCCGTCGAGTAAAACCTGAATTCGCACTGACCGCAGCAGCGAAAGTTAGCCCTCGCCCAACCTCTCCGGCACCGCGAGGCCACTCGCGTTTTGACGAATTCGGGTTTTTCAACAAACCCTGAATTCGCATCCCTCAACAAATCTATGTCCGGGCGCTGACCAGGGAGGACGCTAGGGGGTTCTTAACGGGGATCGGCGATGATTTCAGGGTTTTGCCGACGGTTGTCGATGCGACACACCCCACCTCCTCGTGCAGGGCGGGTGCGGGGCGGGGCGTTTGCGACGGCCGTTGCCGCCCTAGAAGTACCCCTCGAACGCGGCGGCCTTTGTCGCGGTGCGCTCCAGGCGCGACTCGGTCATGGAGGCGATCTGGTCCACGATCACGCGTTCGCGCTCCAGGTCCGTCTCCGCGGCGACGAACCACGCCTGGAACATGGTGTCTAGCGAGCCCGGCGCGCCGGCGCGTAAATACTCGTGGACGCGGTAGATGCGGTCGCGCTGGCGTTCCTGGCGCGCCTGGTGGGACGGCTGGTCCATGACGTAGAGCACGGCAACGGTTTTGAGCAGGCGCACTTCCGCCTCCACGTCCGGCGGGACCACCAGCCGCCCGTGTTGGCGGCCCAGGCCCAGGCCCGCCTCCCCAGCGCCCGACCCAGCGCCGAGCGCACGGTTTTCGTCGTCCTCCAGGGTGGCGCGGGTGACGGCGCCGACGTAGCGTCCCACCAGCTGCGAGGTCAGCGCCTTCAGCCCGGCCCACGCTCCCAGGGAGTAGTCGAACTCGCTGGCGGCGGCGATGGCGGGCAGGGCCCGCAACCGGTCGGCGGCGTCGACCAAGGAATCCGCGTCGCCGCCGAACGCCGCCGCGCCCTTTTGCGCCAGTGCCGCCAGCTCCACGAAGTCCCACAGCACGCGCAGTGACACGCGCCCGGAGACGATGCCGTCCTCGACGTCGTGGACGGAGTAGGCGATGTCGTCGGAGAAGTCCATCACCTGGGCCTCCATCGGTGGCGCGCCGTCGGTGTGGCCCTCGCGCACCCAGGCCAGCACGGCGGCGTCCTCGTCGTAGGCCGAGTACTTGCGGTTCACTGACCCGTCTGCGTTCGTGCGCGTGAGCGGGTATTTCACTGCCGCGTCGAGGGAGGCGCGGGTGAGGTTGAGGCCGTAGGACGTGCCGTCGATAAGCACTTTCGGCTCGAGGCGCGCCAGGATCCGCAGCGTTTGCGCGTTGCCCTCGAAGCCGCAGGGCGCGATCTCGTTGAGCGCGACCTCGCCGTTGTGTCCGTAGGGCGGGTGCCCGATGTCGTGGGTCAGCCCCGCCATCTCGCACAGGTCGGGGTTTAAGCCCAGGCCCTCGCCGATGCCGCGGGAGATCTGCGCCACCTCCAGCGAGTGCGTCAGGCGGGTGCGCGGGGTGTCGCCGTCGCGGGGGCCCACCACCTGCGTTTTGTCGGCGAGCCTGCGCAGCGCCGCGGAATGCAGCACGCGGGCGCGGTCGCGGGCGAAATCCCCGCGCGAATCCGGGGCGAGTTGCGCGCCCTTCGGCGCCTCGTCGGCGCGGCGCTGTGTATCAGCGGCGTTGTAAACGTACACGTCGCGCTACCCTAGTCGGCATGACTAGCCGTTACCTGAGCATCCTCGCCGTGTCCGGCGGCCTGTTTCTCACCGCCGCCCCCGCATTTGGCTTATCGACGGAAGCTTCGCCCACCCAACTCCAGGCCCAAGCAACCGCCACCAAGGCGTCGCTCGAGCCTGGGCGACTGACGCAACCGGTGACCGACGACGCCGCGGTGCTCTCCGCCGGCGAACTCTCCGAGATCGAAGCCGCGATCCAGCAGGTGAGCCAGACCAAGGGCAAGTCGGTGCGCGTGGTGTTTTTGCGCTCGTTCGGGCAGTACACCCCGCCGGAGTGGGTGGATAAGGCCGTGGCGGCCAACGGCTCGAATACCGCCGTGCTGGCAATCTCGCCGGATGAGCGCCTGTATAACGTCGGCGGCGGCGAGGAGTGGACGCAGTCCGAAATCGACCGCATGAACGAGGCCGCGTACGCGCAGTTGTCGCAGATGAACTGGTCGTCCGCCGCGTTGAATGCGGTGAATGCGGTGGGGGCCGGAGGGTCGTCGTCAGGCAGTGGCGGCAGTGGCGGAGACGGCGCCGGCTGGCTCGCAGGCGGCCTGGGTGTGGCGGCGCTCGCGGGCGGCGGCGTGTACGCGGCTACGCGCAAGGGCACGAAGAGGCAGCAGGCCAAGCAGATCGAGTCCGCGAAGGCGCTGGACCCGGCGGACACCGATTCGCTGGGCCGATTGCCCACGCCGACCCTGGAGGAGCTCGCGCGCGACGCACTCGTCTCCGCCGACGACTCCATCACCCAGGGCAAGCAGGAGCTCGAGCTGGCCACCGCCGAGTTCGGCGCGGACCGCGTGCGCCCGTTCACCTCCGCGATGAACGAGGCCACCGCCACCCTGCAGCGCGCGTTTTCCACGCACCAGAAGCTTTACGACGCGATCCCGGAAACCGAACCCGAAAAACGCGCCATGCTGGTGGACATCGTCTCCTCTTCCGGCCGCGCGGAGCAGGCGCTGCGCGACAAAACCACCGAGTTCAACGAGATGCGCGGCGTGCTCATGCGCGCGCCCGAAGAAGTGGACAAGGTGCTCGCCCGCACGGTGGACATCCGCGCGCGCCTGGAACCCGCGCGCGGCACGCTGGAGCAGCTGCGCGGCGAGTACCCGGCGGAGATGCTCGAATCCATCGCGGACAACGTGGACATCGCCGCTGCGTCCCTCGACGAGGCGGAGAAGGCGCTCGGCGAGGCCCGCCAGGTCGCGCAGCAGCCCGCCGGGCGCCAGGGCGCGCTGCTGGACACCCTCGCCGCCGCCACCCGCGCGGTGAACGTCTCCGACACCAACCTTGCCGCCATCGAGCACGCCGAGGACAACATCCGCGCCGCACGCGCCAACCTACCGGCACTGGTGGCTGAAATCCGCGGCGAGCTGCGCGACATCGAGCAGGTCAAGGGCGCGCGTTCGCAGGGCGCGCCTATCGACGTCGCTTCGCTCGACGCCGTCTCCGCCAAAGCCCAGCGCGCGCTGGCAGAGATGGGCGACCGCGCCGACACCGATCCGCTGGCCCTCTACCAGGAGCTGACCAGCATGGACGCTGAGATCGACGCGGCCCTCGACCGCGCCAAAGGCATCGCCGGGGACCAGTCCCGCGCCCTGCAGCTTTTCGACCAGCAGATGCAGGTCGCCGGCGCACAGATCCAGCGCGCCGAGGACCTCATCCTCTCCCGCGGGCGCATCATCGGCTCCCGGGCCCGCACCCTGCTCGCGGAGGCGAAGCGCCAATACGCGCAGGCCCACCAGCTGCGTGTGCGCGACACCCGCGCGGCCATCGACGCCTCCCGCGCCGCAACCGACACCGCTCGTCGCGCCGAGTCGGCCGCAAACGACGACATGCGCCGCTACCAGGCGGCGCGCAACCGCCAGACCGCCGACTCCCTCGCCAGCGCGGTGCTGTGGGGGTCGGTGCTCTCCGGCGGTTTCGGCGGGGGTGGTTTCGGCGGCGGATTCGGTGGAGGCGGCTACGGCGGCGGGTTTGGTGGGGGCGGCGGAGGCTTCTCCGGCGGGCGCCCCTCCAACCGCGGCGGCACCTTCTAGCGGGTGGGCTAGTACCGGGTGCGTCGGGCGGGCGCATCCACGAAGGTCAGCGCCCACGTCATGAAGGCGAGGTCCACCAGCTGGATCTCGTCGAACCCGTCGGCGCGAAGAGTGGGCTCTGCCACGTTCACGCCGAGCTCGCCTGACGGGAACCCGCGGGTGACGGCGATGAGCTCGCCGGAGGCGTCGCGGATCTCACGCTTCGGGGTTATGGCGCCGGCGAGGAAATCAAAACCTGTGCGGTTGCAGGTGTAGCGCCGCCCGGCGCAACTGGCGACGTAGCGCGAGACGGTGAGCCCCGCCTTGCGCAGCTCGTACTCGCCGCCGGTGCCCACGTCGAAGGCACGGAACCGCACCGGGTTGTCGGCCGTGATCCGCAAGACGGTCGCACCTGTATCGCCGGTCACCCTGATCGTGTCGGGGGTGGATTGGGCGATGGACCTGTGGTCGTCGTAAAGCGTGGGGCCCCGCCAGATCACAACACTGCCACCACGACGGTGAACAGCGACAAGAACACCAGCGTTGCTATCAGCGCGGTGGAGGTGACCATCTTGCGGGCCTCCAACACCGCGCGCGACAGCCACGCAAGACCTGCGACGTGGGTGGGCGGCAGGTTCGTCTCGCCCTCGAACTCGAGGATGGCCTTGCGCACGCCGTTGTGGTCCTGCGTGAACTGGGCGACCTTCTCGCCGTCCGGGCCCTCGACCACCCAGTTCTTGGTGGTCTCCGGGATGAACGCGTACGGGGTGTCCTCCACGACCACGTCGATGCGCTTGGCGCGCTTCAAGCTGTCGCCGGTGCGCACGATCTCGCGCCCGCCGCAGGTGGCCACCGCGCCCGTTTCCGGGTGGGAGGTCAGCTCCCAGTGTTGGCCGCACACGATGGCGCGGTCGTGCTCGAATACGCCCAAGACGTCCGGGCCGTCCTCGGCCAGCAGCTTCGGCGCGTCCCGGTTCGTGCGGTCCCAGCTGACGTAGTGCACGGTTAGCAGCCGATCAGGCGGGCGGCCAGGTAGGACTCGAGCTCCGCCAGCGGCACACGCTCCTGCTCCATCGTGTCGCGCTCGCGCACGGTGACGGCCTGGTCCTCCAGGGTGTCAAAGTCGTAGGTGACGCAGAACGGGGTGCCCGTCTCGTCCTGGCGGCGGTAGCGGCGGCCGATGGCGCCGGAGGTGTCGTAATCCACGTTCCAGTGCTGGCGCAGCTTCGCGGCCAGCTCCTCGGCGGGGCCGGCGAGCTCCGGCTTCTTCGACAGCGGCAGCACCGCCACCTTTATCGGGGCCAGGCGGCGGTCCAGGCGCAGCACGACGCGGGTGTCGGTGCCGCCCTTGGCGTTGGGGGCCTCCTCCTCGTCGTACGCGTCGATGAGGAAGGCCATCATCGCGCGGCCCAGGCCTGCGGCCGGCTCGATGCAGTACGGGATCCAGCGCTCGCCCGATTCCTGGTCGAAGTAGCTCAAGTCCTCGCCGGAGGCCTCGGCGTGGGTGCGCAGGTCGTAGTCCGTGCGGTTGGCCACGCCCTCGAGCTCGCCCCACTTGGAGCCGGTGAAGCCGAACGCGTACTCGATGTCGACGGTGCGCTTGGAGTAGTGGGACAGCTTCTCCTGCGGGTGCTCGTACAGGCGCAGGTTGTCCGGGTTGATGCCCAGGTCGACGTACCAGTTGTAGCGGTTGTCAATCCAGTACTCGTGCCACTTCTCGTCCTCGCCGGGCTTGACAAAGAACTCCATCTCCATCTGCTCGAACTCGCGGGTGCGGAAGATGAAGTTGCCCGGGGTGATCTCGTTGCGGAAGCTCTTGCCGGTATTCGCGATGCCGAACGGCGGCTTCAGACGCGCCGACGTCATGACGTTTTTGAAGTTGACGAAGATGCCCTGCGCGGTCTCCGGGCGCAGGTAGTGCAGGCCTTCTTTGTCGTCGACGGGGCCCAGGTAGGTCTTCATCAACCCGGAAAACGCCTTCGGTTCGGTCCAGTTGCCCGGCTGGCCGGTCTCCGGGTCGTTGATGTCCGCCAAACCGTTTACCGGCGGGTGGCCGTGCTTTTCCTCGTACGCCTCGATGAGGTGGTCGGCGCGGTAGCGCTTGTGGGTGTGGAGGGACTCCACCAGCGGGTCCGTGAACACCTCGACGTGGCCGGAGGCCTCCCACACGCGCGTGGGCAAGATGACAGAGGTGTCCACACCCACCGTGTCCGGGCGGGACTGCACCATGTGCTTCCACCACTGGCGCTTGAGGTTTTCTTTCAGCTCGACGCCTAGCGGGCCGTAATCCCACGCGGAGCGGGTGCCGCCGTAAATCTCGCCCGCGGGGTATACCAGTCCGCGGCGTTTGCAGAGGTTAACGACGGTTTCGATCTTTGATGCGGGCATCAACATCTCCTGGTGGGAACGTGCGTGCAAATTACCGTGAACAGCATAGCCCGCTTCACAGAGCCTCCGGCCACCCACCCAGCTTGGACACAGGTCCCAACGCGTGAGGGCGTCTTGTATCCTGGACCAACGTCAATACAATTTTGCCCAATGGCCCTGACGAAAGGGGACGCCGATGAGCGACCGCTGGCGTCTGGCTGACCATACGGATCTCACCGAGGAGGAACTGGACCGCGCCGCCGCACTGGTGAAGGTACTGGATTCCCAAACCCGGCTGGAGATCCTCCTGCTACTCAACGAAGGTGAGAAGGTGGTGCACCAGCTGGTCACCGAGCTGGACAAGTCCCAGCCGCTGATCTCCCAGCACCTGCGCGTACTGCGCTCGGCCGGCCTAGTCACCTCCTCCCGCAAGGGCCGCGAAGTGCTCTACGCGCTGTCCCAACCGGACGTCATCGGCATCATCCACGATCTCGCCTCGCTGGAGACCATCAAGCAGGCGGAAGACGAGCTGGCCGCGCGCCGCGAACGCCGGCAGCGCACCGCCACTACAAGCCGCGAGGACGGCTCCGCCGGCGCGGCCATCATCGACCCGCCCGCCCCGGTGCGCCCGGAGCTCGACCCGGGGCTGCTGCCTACCACGCCGAAGCCGATCCGGGACTAGCTACACTTGGCGGCCATGACGCAACCGAACCGCCGGGCGCATCACGCGCGCCCCGTACCCAAGCTGGGCCCGCGCATGACGCGCCAGCGCGCCGCCGTCGTGGAGACGCTGCGTGGGCTGGACAAGTTCGCGTCTGCGAAAACCATTCATGAGCAGCTGCTAAACGACGGCGCTTCCGTCGGCCTCACCACCGTCTACCGCACCCTCCAGTCCCTCGCCGAGGTCGAAGCCGTGGACGTGCTGCACTCCCCCGACGGGGAAACGCTCTACCGCGACTGTCTGACCGGCCACCACCATCACCACCTCGTGTGCACCGAGTGCGGGCGCAGCGAGGAGATCGAGGGCGGACCCGTGGAGAAGTGGGCCGAAATTATCGCCGCGCGCTACGGCTACGAGCTCGCCGGCCACGACGCCGAAGTCTACGGCGTGTGCCGCGCCTGCCAGGCGAGACGCTAGCTACTTGGCAAACTTGTCCACCGCACCGCCGAAGCGGCGGTCACGCTTGGCGTACTCCAACACCGCGTCCCAGAGGTCTTCCTTGGTGAAATCCGGGAACAGCACGTCCTGATACACCATCTCCGCGTACGCCGACTGCCAGAGCAGGAAGTTCGACGTGCGCTGCTCGCCCGAGGGGCGCAGGAACAGGTCCACGTCAGGCATGTCCGGGCGGTACAGGTAGCGGGCGATGGTCTTTTCGTCGGCGGCGGTCACACCGTCGTCGAGAAGCTTTTGCACCGCGTCCGCGAGCTCCGCGCGCCCGCCGTAGTTCACGCACATGGCCAGGGTCAGGCCGGTGTTGTGCTTGGTCAGCTCCTCGGCCACCTCGAGCTCTTCGATGACACTGCCCCACAGCTTCGGGCGGCGCCCGCACCACACCACACGCACGTTTTTGTCGTGCAGCTCGTCGCGCTGGCGGCGCAGCACGTCGCGCGTGAAGTTCATGAGGAAGTGCACCTCGGACGGCGAGCGCTTCCAGTTCTCGGTGGAAAACGCGTACGCGGAGAGCCACTCCACGCCCCCGAGCTCGATGCACGCGTCCACGGCGTCCATGAGCTTTTCCTCCCCCACCTTGTGGCCCTCGGTGCGCTTCAAGCCCCGTTGCTGCGCCCAGCGGCCGTTGCCGTCCATCACCAGCGCGATGTGCTTGGGGATGAACTTCTTGTCTATCTGTGGAGCGCCCATATCGACGATTATGCCTGCTCCATGATCTTCAAACTCTTCAGCCCGGCCTCCAGGTTGAACTGCAGGTGTGCGACCGTGGCGCGGTGAATCTGCGCCACGCGTATCGACGACGTCCCGTTCCCCCGCTGCATCAACCACATATCGTGCAGGGTCTCTTCATCCACGTCCATGGAGCCCGGCGGCCGGCAGTTGTTGCACACCGCACCCCCGACGGCGGCGTTGAACGCCTTGTGCGGGCCCGGGGTGCCGCAGTTCGCGCAGTTGAACAGGGAGAGCCCCCACCCGGCGTGCTCGGTGGCCTGCAGGATGAACGCGTCGAGCACCATGGTGGGGTGCTGGTCCCTCTGCAGGTTCTTCAACGCGTCCTGGACCAGCGCGAACAGGGTGGGGTCCGCCTCGTCGTAGCTGAGCCGCTCCGCAGTCTCCATCACCGCGCAGGCGGCGGTGTAACGGTCAAAGTCGTCGATGATGCGGGCACCGTAGTAGGTGACGGTGTCGGCGGAAGCGATCGTCGATAGGCCTCTGCCCGGGTAGATCAGCGCATCCACCTCCACGAACGGCTGCAAGCGGGAACCGAAACGACTCTTGGCTTTGCGCACCCCCTTCGCCACCCCACGAACGAGCCCGTGGTTCTGGGTGAGTAGCACCACCACGCGGTCTGCTTCGCCGAAGTCGTAGGTGCGCACCACGAACGCGCGGTCGCGCCAGTTCGGACGGGGTGCCCTAGAAACCAAGCCGGCCCAGCGCCTTCGGGTCCTGCTGCCAGTTCTTCAGCACCTTCACGCGCACGTCGAGGTAAACGTTGCTGCCGGTCAGCTCGATGATCTGCTTGCGTGCGCGATGCACGATGCTGCTCAGCCGACGCCCGTCGGGGCCCTCGATGATGCGCTTTTGGCCCGGGCGCTCCAGGAACAGCACCGCGTAGATCATCATCCGCTCCGGGTTGTCCGGGTCCGGGTGCATCTCGTCGATCTGGACGGCGACGGAGTGCGGCAGCTCGTCGCGAAGCCCCCGCAGCGCCTCCTCGCGGATCAGCTCCGCGATGCGGGTTTCCGTGTCCTCGTCGGTGGTGTGGCCCTCCGGGTAGAAACGCGGCCCCTCGGGGAGGTTGTCCACGATGACGTTGAGCAACACATCCGTCTGGACGCCGGCCGTGGCCGAGACTGGCACAAGATCCGCCTCCGGGCCGAGCAGCTCGTGCAGCTCCAACAGGCGCTCGCCGACGGTGTCCTTGCTGGCTTTATCCAGCTTGGTCACGATGCCCACGATCGGGGTGTTCGGCTTCGTCCCCCTAATCTGCTCCAGGATGTAGCGATCGCCAGGGCCGATCTTCTCGTCCGCCGGGACCGTGAAGCCAATGACGTCCACGTCCGCGAAGGTGTCCTTGACCACGTCGTTGAGGCGCTCGCCCAGCAACGTACGGGGGCGGTGGATACCGGGAGTGTCCACCACGATCACCTGCGCATCGTCGCGGTTGATCACGCCGCGGATGGGGTGGCGGGTGGTCTCCGGCTGGTCCGCCATGATCGCGATCTTCTCCCCCACCAGCGCGTTCGTCAGCGTGGACTTGCCGGTGTTCGGGCGGCCGACGAAGCTGACAAAGCCGGACTTGAACCCCTCCGGGGTGTCGGTGAAGGCGCCGGCGTCTGCGCGCTCGACGTCGTTCGCTGCAGCGTCCGCGGGCAAGTCATCCGGGAAATCGGGGAAGTCGCTCATGGCGAATCAGTTTACCTGACCTGCGGGTTGTGAGTTTCTCAGGTTGAGTTATCCACATTTCGCTTCTGGTCTGGTTTTGGGGGTTGCTTCAGGTTTAGCGTCTGGGGCATGAACTTCTCCGAATTTGTCTCCGCCGGCGTTTCGGTGCTCGCCGACTTCGACCGCTCCGCCGCGATGGCCGCGGGCCTGTCCACCGCCCGGGTGCGCGACCTGGCGCGTGTGCACCACACCTACTTCGGGCCGACCCAGTTCACTCGCAAGCAGCGCGAGGCGCTCGCCGCCGCCGACGGCATGCCGGTGGATCAAGTTGTGCTCATCGAGCGCAAACTCACCGCCGTCGGCGACGCCGCCGAACGCTGGCGCATCCGCCTCGACCTCGTGCGCCACCGCGGCTCCTACCGGGCGCTCACCAAACGCATCGCACGGCTCATCCACGTGCCGGTCTCACCACCCAAACCCTCCTGCCGGTTCTCCCGGTCGAAGGCAGGCATGCGCACCATGATCCTCACCTACAACGAGCGAGACCTCGCCGACCTCGAACACCTCCTGCGCCAGATGATCACCTCCGACAACCCGGCGGCAGCACAAATGGCCGAGGCACTGTTCACCCTCCTGCGCGACGGAGACAGCCTCCCACACGCGAGGCCGCGGCCCATTGTGCTGGTACCGGTTGACGACCATGTGCGCATCCACGCCGGCAACGGCGACGAGGTCACCTTGATCTTGACCGATGGCACCACCATGACCGGTGCCGAATACCTCCACCACGAATTCGGCGACACCTTGGAAGTCGCGGCGTTTCACCCGCAACACGGACCGGTGAACCTGTACCACACCAAGCGCCTCGCCAACACGAAACAGAAAACCATGTCGAAGCTTGTCTGCCCGGCGTGCGCGTTTCCAGACTGCAAAGCCACAGCCGAAACCACCCAGACGCACCACATCCACGCCTGGGCTCACGGGGGCATGACCAACATGGACAACCTCGCCGAACTCTGCCCGTTCCACAACGGAGTCAACGCCGATAACCGAAACGGCCCATTCGGCTACATCGACAACGCAGGCGCCCGCATCCACTGGATCGCACCCAACGGGGTGAAAGTGCCCATGACCACCCCCGGCGCCATGGAACTGCTCTTCGGCTAACCCCCACACCCACCAAAAACCCGCCCCACACAGGCGGGGAATTCGGTGTGCCTAAAAACAGGAAGGGGCTAGAGGGCCTCGACCTCGAATTGGAGCTGCGGGTTGGCGTAGTAGTCCTGCGCCTGGACGAGCTGCAGCTCCGGGGAGTCTGCTTCTTGGGTGACGCGCAGGAGGTCGTAGACAGAAGAGGCTGTCTTGGCCAGGGCGTCCTTCACAGCGTCCTCGGGGTTCGCGCCGGCTCGTCCCTGCAGTACGTGGCCGAGGAAGAGCGCGGCGGTGACGTCGCCGGAGCCGTTGCGCTTGAACGGCAGGCGCGGGGTGCGCACGAGCCACTTGCCGTGGTCGTCGACCGCGATCATCTCGACTACACCCGGCCCGCCGTCTGCGGCGGCAGCAGCAGACGGCGCGTCGGGGCGCTGCACGGAAGTGACCAGGACGGTCGACGGGCCCATCTCGCGGGCGGCGTCCACCGCCGCCAGGGTGGAATCCAGGTCGGTCACGTCGCGCTCGGTGAGGAAGCCGAGCTCGAACTGGTTCGGGGTGATGATGTCCGCAACCGGGACGATCGTCGAGCGGAACAGCGGCGGGATCTCGTCGGCCACGAAGCAACCGGAGGTCGCGGAGCCCATTACCGGGTCGCAGGCGTAGATCGCGTCCGGGTTTTCGGCCTTGATGTCGCGGACGGTGCTGACAATCACGTCGGCGATTTCGGGGGAGGCTTGGTAGCCCGTGAGGATGCCGTCGATAAGCGGGAATGCGCCGCGGTCCTTCACACCGGACAGCACGGCGGCGACGTCGGTAGCCGGGATGATCGGGCCCTCCCACGCGCCGTAGCCCGTGTGGTTGGAGTAGTTCACCGTGTAGACCGGCCA
Source organism: Corynebacterium wankanglinii (assembly GCF_013601005.1). Lineage (NCBI taxonomy): Bacteria > Bacillati > Actinomycetota > Actinomycetes > Mycobacteriales > Corynebacteriaceae > Corynebacterium > Corynebacterium wankanglinii. The sequence continues at coordinate 159,865 of NZ_JABFED010000006.1, read as the reverse complement.
CACTTCGTGCCCGATGCACTGCAAAGGAAAGACCGCTGCCGAGTTGCCGACATGGCCATACGCGACAGCGGACTGGATGGAGAGAATATTGCTCATACGAGCATTTTAGAGCTCCGGGGACACCAGGATCTTCACGGCGGTCTCGTTGCGGTTGATCAGGGTGTCAAAGCCCTCGTCGACCACGCCGTCGAAGCCGATCTTGCCGGTGATGAACGGCTTGAGGTCCACCTTGCCTTCCTCGACGAGCTTGATGGTCTGCTCGTGGTCGTGGGCGTAGCCGATGATGCCGCGGACGGTCAGCTCCTTCATCACCAGCGCGTGGATGTCGAACTCGGCCTTCTTGGACCAGATGGACTCCACGACGAGGGTGCCCTTGAGCTTCAGGCAGTCGATGAGCTGGTCGAGCACCACGTTCACGGAGGTGGCCTCGAAGGCGACGTCGACGCCCTTGCCGTCGGTGAGCTTCAGGATCTCTTCCTTCAGGTCCTGCTTGGACGGGTCGATAGCGTGGTCGGCGACGCCCGCGTCGATGGCCTTCTGGCGGCGCAGCTCCGAAAGTTCGGAGACGATCACGGTGAGCCCGTACGCCTTAGCGACGGCAGCGGTGAGCACACCAATCGGGCCCGCACCGCCGATCAGGGCCACGTCACCCTCCTTCGCCTCGGAGGCGACGAAGGCGTGGTGGGCGACGGACAGCGGCTCGATGAGCGCGGCTTCGTCCAGCGGCACGTCGTTGCTGATCGGGTGGACCCAGCGACGCTGCACCGCGATCTTCTCGGACAGGCCACCGCCGCCACCGGCGAGGCCGATGAAGTTCACGTCCGGGTGCAGGTTGTACGGGCCCGGCTCCTTCGGATCGACGTCGTCGGGCAGGACGTACGGCTCGACAACGACGTGCTGGCCGACCTCCAGGTCGTCCACGCCCTCGCCCAGTGCGGCGACGACGCCGGAGAACTCGTGGCCGAGGGTTACCGGCGGCTCCTCACCGGTGATCGGGTGCGGGTGGCCCGGCTTCGGGCAGAAGATCGGGCCCTCGAGGTACTCGTGCAGGTCGGTGCCGCAGATGCCACACCAGGCGATGTCGATGAGCACCTCGCCCTTGCCTGCCTCTGGGGCGTCGATCTCCTCGACGCGGATGTCCTTCTGGCCGTAGTAGCGTACAGCGCGCATGTGAAGCTCCTCTCGGTAGAAAACCTGCTTACGGGTAAAATTCTACCGAAAATTGCGATTATTCGCCTACGAGCGGCTCCACCGGTTCGGCTACCGAAACGAGCACCGTGCGCGTCTTCACGCGCCCGCGGCGGTCGCGCCCGCCCTCGGCGGTGTAGCGCACCCCGTCGCGCAAGATGGAGGCCCCCGGCAGGGGCACGCGGCCGAGTTCGTAGGACAGCAGGCCCGCCACGGTGTCCACGTTGTCCACCACGTCCTCGGCGTAGGTCAGCTCGTAGTCGAGGTTGTCGGCGAGGTAATCCACCAGGTCATCCAACGGCAGACGGGCCTGGACGCGGAACACGCGCGGCTCCACCTCGGCGATTGGCGCTTCCTCGTCCTCGTCGTACTCGTCGGTGATCTCGCCGACGATTTCCTCCAGCAGGTCTTCCATGGTCAAAAGGCCGGCGACGGTACCGTACTCGTCGATAAGCATGGCGATGTGGGTGTTCGACTGCTGCATCTCCCTGAGCATGACGTCCAGCGGCTTGGAGTCCGGGATGAACAGCGGCTCGCGCATGAACTCGGTGATCTTCGTGGCGGGGTCGAGCGGGCCGCCGCGGTCGTCGAGCATGTCCTTCAGGTAGACCACGCCGACGATCTCGTCGACGCTCTCCCCGATAACCGGCACGCGCGAGTGCCCGGAGCGCACCATCAGCGCGGTGGCCTGGCGGGCGGTCTTCTCCCCCTCGATCCACACCATCTCCGTGCGCGGCACCATGACTTGGCGGGCGTAGCTGGAGGCGAGGTCGAAGATGTTCTGGATCATGCGGCCCTCGGTGGTTTCCACCACGCCCTTTTCCTGCGCGACTTCGACCATCTCGCGCAGCTCCACCTCGGTGGCGTACGGGCCGTCGCGGAAATCCTCGCCCGGGTGGAAGAGGTTGCCTACCCAGATCAGCAGCTTTGCGACGGGCCCGAGCACCACCTGGAACACCCCCAAACCCTGCGCCGCCTTCAGCGAAATGGTGTACGGGTTGCGCTTGCCCGCGGTGCGCGCAAACACGCCGACGATGGAGAACTGCAAAAGCGTGACAACGATCACCGCGACAGCGATCGCCCACCCGTCGGAGGAAAGCAGGTTCATGGCCAGCATGGCGGCGGAGACAGACGCGGTGACGTCCAGGACCGTCTTCAACAGCACGAGGGTGTTGACGTGGTTCGCGCGGTGGTCCACCACCCGCAGCAGCGCCTCGGCGCCCGGGGTGTCGTCTTTGACCATGCCCTCCACGCGGGCGCGCGAGATCGGGGTAAGCGCGGACTCGATCGAGCCGAGCAGGCCGGACAGCAGCAGCGCGACGATCGTGACCGCCGCGTAGGTGAGGGTGAGCGTCACTCGGTGTCCTTCATCAGTTTGTCCAGCTCGTCGCGGTCCGCGGCGGACGGGAACGCGTGCGCGCCGGTCGGCTTGGGCTGGTACTCCACGCCGCGGCGGGCCAAGTCGTCGTACCAGTCCGCCAGGATCTCGTTTTGCAGGGCGAACATCTCGCGCTCGTCTTTCGGCTCGATGTGGTCGTAGCCGAGCAGGTGCAGCACACCGTGCACGGTCAGCAACGCCATTTCGTGGGCGAGGTCGTGGCCGGCCATCTCCGCCTGCTTCCGGTCGTAGGCCGGGCACAAGATGATGTCGCCGAGCATGGCGGGACCAGGCATATCCGCGTCGGGGCGGCCGCCGCCCGGGGTGAGCTCGTCCATGGGGAAGCTCATCACGTCCGTGGGGCCTTCGAGGTCCATCCAGCGCACGTGCAGGTCCGCCATCGTCGGCTCGTCCACGAGCGTGATGGTGGCCTCGGCGTCGGGGTGAACGTCCATCGAGCGCATGGCAAAGGAGGCGACGTCGATAAGCATTTGCTCGTTGACTTCGGCCTCGCCCGATTCGTTTAGCACTTCGATACTCACCGCGACGCCTCCGCTTCCCGCTCGGCCTCGATGGCCTGCTGGCGCTTCTCGTAGCGCAGGGAGTTCTGCGCGTCGTGGCGGTCGTAGGCGGCGACGATGCGCGAGATCAGGTGGTGGCGCACCACGTCGGTGGCCGAAAGCTCCTGGAAGGCGATGTCATCGATGTCGCCGAGGATGCGCCGCGCCACGCGCAAGCCCGAGACGGTGCCGCGCGGCAGATCCACCTGCGAGGTATCGCCGGTGACCACCATCTTCGAGCCGAACCCTAGGCGGGTGAGGAACATCTTCATCTGCGCGCCGGTGGTGTTCTGCGCCTCGTCCAAGATGACGAACGCGTCCGAGAGGGTCCGCCCGCGCATGTAGGCGAGCGGGGCGACTTCGATGATGCCGGCCTCAATGAGTTTCGGGATGGCCTCCGGGTCCATCATGTCGCGCAGCGAGTCGTACAACGGGCGCAGGTACGGGTCGATCTTGTCGCTGAGCGTGCCGGGCAGGAAACCCAGCTTCTCGCCGGCCTCCACCGCGGGGCGGGTGAGGATGATGCGCTTGACCTCTTTGTTCTGCAGCGCCTGCACCGCCTTCGCCACCGCCAGGTACGTCTTGCCGGAGCCGGCCGGGCCGATGCCGAAGGTGATGGTGTGCTCGTCGATCGCGTCCACGTATTCGCGCTGCCCCGCCGTCTTCGGGCGGATGACCTTGCCGCGGCGCGAGATGATCTCCTCGCCCAAGATGTCGGCCACGGAGCCCGGCGCCTCCGCCTCCATGATCCGCACGGCCTGGACCACGGTGTCCGGACCCAGCGGCACGCCGCGCCGCGCCATGGACTCGAGCTCTTCCACCACGCGCAGCGCATGCGCCGCCTGCTCAGCGTGGCCCTTGACGGTCAGCTGCGTTCCGCGGGCGTGAAAGCCGACGCCGAGCTGGTCTTCCAGCACACGGAGGTTGTCGTCGTTGATTCCCAGAACGGACTGCGCGTACGCCGAGTCGAGCTCGACCTTGCGCGTCACCATCTCTTCCATGGGGGCCTACCCTACCAGCGGGCTGTCAGCGCCCCGATCGCGCAAAGACCGGCGAACGCCGCCGACGCGGTGCGCAGCACCTCCGGCCCGAGCTTCACCGGGCGGGCCTGCAACAGCTCGAGTTCGTCCTCCCCGATGCCGCCCTCCGGCCCGACGATGAGCCACACCTCGTCGCCGAACTCCACCTCGCGGATGGACTCGGTGGCGTCCTCGTGCAACACCAGCGCGTGACCCTCGTTCCTCCGGTCACGGAGAAGATCCGACAACTGGTTCGTGGTCACCGGCTCGCGCACCTCTGGCACCCACGCCCGGCGGGCCTGCTTCGCGCTCGCCAGCGCCTGGGTGCGCCACTTTGCCACCTGCTTGGCCTGCTTGTTCGCTGGCCACCGGGCGATGGTGCGGTGCGAGATCCACGGCACGATCGCGTCCGCCCCGCCCTGCACGGCCAGGTCTACGGCCAGCTCCGCGCGCTCGCCCTTGGGCACCGCCTGCACCACCGTCACGCGCGGGGTGGGTTGTTCGAAGCGCTCCTGCCTGACGACGTCACATTCCACGCGCTGGCCATCCACTCGTGTGACGGTGGCTTCGGCGGCGGACCCTTGGCCGTCGATAAGCATGATGTGCTCACCGGGCTGAATCCTCTTGACGTGGGCGTGCTTGGCCTCGGCGCCAGTGAGGACGCCGGCGGCCGGGTCGTCGGTGAGGAAGTACGGCAGGCTCATCGGCGGAATTTGCCGCGCATGCGGGAGAAGAACCCGTCGTGCTCCTCGTCGGACTCGACGTGGACGGCCGGGTTGTCCGGGTGGCCGTCGCGCAGGTCTTCCAGCGTCGCGCGCTCCTCGTTGGTGAGCGCGGTGGGTACGGTGACCTGAACGTGGGCGACCATGTCCCCGGCGCCCTCGGCACGCAGCCGCGGCATGCCTTCGCCCGGCAGGTGGATCGTGTCGCCGGGCTGGGTGCCGCCGGGAACCTCGATGGTGGTGCGCTCGCCGGCGAGGTTGTCCACCGTGAGCTGGGTGCCCAGGGCCGCGTCGTACATGGGCACGGTCAAGCGCAGGTGCAGGTCGTTGTTCTCGCGCACGAAGACCGGGTGCGGCTCAACCTGGACCTCCACGTAGAGGTCGCCGGCCGGTCCCCCGCCATGGCCGACCTCGCCCTGCGAGGCCATGCGGATGCGCATGCCGGAGTTGATGCCGGCCGGGATGTTCACCGTGAGGTCGCGGGTGGCGCGCACGCGGCCGTCGCCGGCGCACTGCGGGCAGGGGTCCTGGATGACCTCGCCGTAGCCGTGGCAGGTAGGGCACTCACGAGTGGTCATGACGTTGCCCAGGAAGGACTGCTGCATCTCCTGGACCTGGCCGGCGCCGCCGCACGTGCCGCAGGTGACCGGCTTGGACTCGGTCTTGGAGCCAGTGCCGTGGCACTTGTCGCACAGCACCGCTGTATCTACCGTGACGTCCTTCTTCGCGCCGGCGAAGGCCTCCTCGAGGGTGACAGTGGTGCGCAGCAGCGCGTCGTTGCCCGGCTGCACGCGCGAACGCGGCTGGCGCGTGCCACCGCCGCCGCCGAAGAACGCCTCGAAAATATCGCCCAAGCCGCCGCCGAAACCGGCGCCGCCACCCATGCCGCCGCCGGCTTCCATCGGGTCCCCGCCGCGGTCCACGATCGCGCGCTTCTGCGGGTCCAGCAGCACCTCCTGGGCGGCCGCGATCTCCGCGAACTTCTCCGCCGCCTCCTCGGACGGGTTCACGTCCGGGTGGTACTTGCGCGCCAGCTTGCGGTACGCCTTCTTAATCTCCTGCTCGGTGGCCTCCTGGTCAACGCCGAGGATGCCGTAGTAATCGCGAGCCATAACTTCCCTTCTATTCGCCCCGCAGGATGCGGCTAATGTAGCGGGCCACGGTGGCAACCTTTTGCATCGTACCGGGGTAGTCCATGTGCGTCGGGCCGACTACCCCGAGGCCGCCGAGTGCCTCATCGCCCGAGCCGTACGCAGTTGTAACAATCGACGCGCGCGAAAATTCCTCATCCTCGTTCTCGCGCCCGATGCGCACGGAGACCTGCTCCAGCTCCTGCGCGCCGGCGAGCAGCTTCAGCACCACCACCTGCTGCTCCAGCGCGTCGATGACGCCCTGCAAGCCGCCGGAGGGCACCACCAGGTTCGACGAGCCAGCGATGATCAGCCGGTCCGGGGTGGCGTCCACGAGCGTGGTGATCAGCACCTCCGCGGCTCGGGCGGCGGGGTCGGCGAGGTGGGGCGGCGCGTTCGCGGACAAACGCGCAAGCGCCGCCGACGCGTCGCGCATGGTCTTGCCCACCAGCGCCTCGTTGAGCAGGTCGCGCAGAAGCCGCACCCCGTCCGCGCCGATGGGGCCAGCGAGCTCCACGTTGCGCTGGTCCACGCGGCCGGCGTCCGTGATTAGCACGAGCAGCAGCCTCGTCGGGGTGAGCTCCACCACCTCGCAGTGCTTCACCCGCGCAACGCTCAACGTGGGCAGCTGCACCACCGCCGCCTGGTTGGTCAGCTGCGCGAGCAGCTGCACGGAGCGGCGCAGCACGTCCTCCAAGTCCACCCCGTTTTCCAAAAAGTCCAAGATGGCGCGGCGCTCTGCGGCGGACAGCGGCTTGACGTCGTGCAGCGCGTCCACGAACGCGCGGTAGCCGGCCTCGGTGGGGATGCGACCGGACGACGCGTGCGTCTGGGAGATGTAGCCCTGCTGCTCCAGCACCGCCATGTCGTTGCGGATGGTCGCCGAGGACACCCCCATGTTGTGCCGCTCCACCAGCGATTTCGACCCGACGGGTTCCTGGCTGGCGATGTAGTCGGCCACAATCGCGCGCAACACCGCCTGCCGCCGTTCGTCTGCTGCGCTCATGCATGCCTCCTTACTCGGCTGCCAGGATATCGGTGATGATGCCGTCTGCAAGCAGCCGGCCCTTATCCGTCAGGCGCAGCCTCTCGCCGCGCTCCAGCAGCCCCGCGCGCACATGCCTATCGACGACGTCCCGTGCCCCCGCCCCGATCCACCCCGCCGGGATGCCCTCTCTCAGGCGCAGCCCGAGCATGACCGCCTCGGTGTGGGCTTCCGCTTCCGTGATGGATTCGGAGTCGTGGACGGGCAAGGTGGCGTCGGCAAGCAGCTGCGCGTATCGCTCGGGGCGTTTGACGTTGAAGAAGCGCTCCGACCCGATGAAGCTGTGCGCGCCGGGGCCTGCGCCCCACCACTGTTGGTTGCGCCAGTAGATGAGGTTGTGGCGGCACTGCCCGCCCGGTTTCGCCCAGTTGGACACCTCGTACCAGGCGTAGCCGTGGTCCTCGAGGGTGGAAGCGATGAGTTCGTAGCGGTCGGCGTAGACGTCTTCCTGCGGCGCGGGCAGCTCGCCGCGGCGGATCTTGCGGGCCATGGCGGTGCCGTCTTCCACGATGAGCGAGTAGGCGGAGACGTGGTCGACGTCGGTACCCAAGATGGCGTCTAAGGTGCGGCGCACGTCGTCGTCGGTTTCGGTGGGCGTGCCGTAGATCATGTCCAGGTTCACGTGCGCGAACCCGGCGGCGCGGGCCTCGCGGGCGGCGGCCACGGCGCGGCCCGGCGTGTGCTGGCGGTTCAGAACGCGCAGCACGGGCGTGGAGGCGGACTGCATCCCCAGCGACACGCGGGTGAATCCGGCGCCCAGCAGGCCGTCGAAGTACTCCGGGCTGGTGGATTCCGGGTTGGACTCGGTGGTCACCTCCGCGCCGGGTGCGAGCCCGAACGTGTGACGCACCGCGGAGAGGATGCGCCCGAGGCCGTCTGCGCCCAGCAGGCTGGGCGTGCCGCCGCCGATAAACACGGTGTCGGCCTGCGGCAGCCCGCGGGCGGCGGCGAGCTCGAGTTCGCGCTCTAACGCGTCCAAGTACTGGGCGTGGGAGGAGTCCACCTCGGTAGGCGTGTAGGTGTTGAAGTCGCAGTACCCGCAGCGCGTGGCGCAGAAAGGCACGTGGATGTAGACGCCGAACGAATCCATGGCGCCAGGTTAGGCCCCGCGGCGGGAACGCTTCGCGGCGACCTTGGCCACGATCCGGTCGATGCGGGCGCGCTCCTCCAAAAACTCCGGCGGGTTGGACCCGCGCATGGTGCGCACGAACGCGGGGTGGTCGACGCAGACGGTTTCCACCCAGCCTGTGACGGCCTCCTCCACGATCTCGCCGACACGGGCGTAGAGGTGCGGCAAGCTCACCACGCCGAGCTCGCGCGCGACCATGTCGGTCTGCTCCAGGCAGTAGGACACCACCTCGCCCAAGTGTTGCACCACCAAATCGGTGCGGCCAGTCAGCGCGTCCTGCATGGTCTGCACCGAAAACGGGGCCTTTAAGGGGAACAGGTCGTGGAGACCGGAGGCGTCGAGAAGCTCGGGCTCCGGGATGCGCTCCTCGGGCTTCGCCCCCGCAGACAAGTGGCCGGCGGCGCGGCCGGAGGTGAGCGCCTGGCGCAGGCCGATCAACTCGGCTACCACGCGGCGGGCGTCCTGGCGCGCGTCATCGACGATTTCGACGAACTCGGCGAGGCAGTCCTCGGTGAGCTCGCCGTCGTAATCCGCGATGGCCTCGGCAAGGTGCTCGGTGTACTCCGCCACCTCGTCGCCGATGTTGTAAATCTCCTGGGTGAGCTCGCGGTGACGCAGCACAGCGGCAGTTTTGTGCATCCCGGGCCCTCCTTGGAAACGCCTGTGCGTAAGTGACAAATTGGCATGCTATGCCACCACCGCAGCGGAGGAAGGAAGGCGCGCCGGACTACCGCTGGTACAGCTTGTCGATGTCCTCCTGGAAGCGCTGGAACACCACGTTGCGCTTCACCTTCATCGTCGGGGTCATCTCGTCGTGCTGCTCAGACAAGTCGCGGTCCAGGATGCGGAACTTCTTAATCGCCTCGGTGCGCGAGACGGTTGCGTTGGCCATGTTCACCGCGTCCTGCACCTCGGCGCGCAGGGCGGGGTCCTGGGCGAGCTCGGAGATCTTCTTGTTCTGCGGGATGTTGTGGTTGGCCTTCCAGCGCTTGAGCTCTTCCTCATCGAGGGTGACCAGCACGCCCACGAACGGCTTGCCGTCGCCGACCACCAACGCGTTGGAGATCAGCGGGTCCTGTCTGATGATCTCCTCCATCGGCCCCGGCGAGATGTTCTTGCCGCCGGCCGTGACAATGAGGTCTTTTTTGCGCCCGGTGATGGAAACGAAGCCGTCCTCGTCTACCTCCCCCAGGTCGCCGGTGTTGAACCAGCCGTCCGTGAGCGCCTCGTCGGTCGCGGCCGCGTTCTGCCAGTACTTGTTAAACACGCCGGGGCCTTTGAACTCGATCTCGCCGTCGTCGTTGATGCGCACGGAGTAGCCGTTGACGGGCTGGCCCACGGTGCCAATCTTGTTGGCGTTGGCGTTGTTCACGCACGCCGCGGCGCACGTTTCGGTGAGCCCGTAGCCCTCGTAGATGGGCACGCCCATGCCACGGAAGAAGTGCGACAGGTCCGAACTCATCGCGGACCCGCCGGTGATGCCGTACCAGACCGAGCCGCCCATGGCGTCTTTGATCTTGCCGTAGACCAGCTTTTCAAACACCGCGCGCTTAGCCTTCTGCACCCGCGACGGCCCCTCCGGGGTGTCCAGCGCCTTCGAGTAATCGATCGCCGCCTTTTCCGCCTCTAAGAACATGCGCTTGCCCACCGCAGAGCCGTCCGCCGCCTTGTTGTAGGCGCCCTCGCGCACCTTCTCAAACACGCGCGGAACGCCCACGACCAGGTTGGGGCGCACGCGCTGCAGCTCCACCATCAGCGTCGAGGTGTCGGACCAGTGCGACTGAGTCGCCCCCGAGATGGTCCACGCCAGCGACACCGCGCGGGCGAGCACGTGCGCCAGCGGCAAAAACGTGACCATGCGCTGCCCCGGGTAGGACACCCGGCCGATCTCGTTTTCCAGCAGCGCCCAGCACTGGTACGCCCAGTTGCCGTGGGTGATCTCCACGCCCTTCGGCCGGCCGGTGGTGCCGGAGGTGTAGACGATGGAGCCCAGGTTGGCGTGGCGGGTGGCGCGGACCCGTTCGTCGATACGCGATTGCTCCACGTCGCGCCCCTCGAACTTGATCGTCTCCACGCCCGCGGAGTTCAGCTCGTAGATGCGCTCGAGCTTCGACGGCGAGTCCGCGAACTTGGGCCTACCCGTCTCATCCAGCAAAAACGGGCTCATGAGCTGGGTGTGGTCACGCGTTTCTGTAAACGCGATCTTCGCGCCGGAATCCTCCAGGATCCACTGGATCTGGTGCATGGACGACGACGGGTAGATCGGCACGGATGCGGCGCCAGCGGCCCAGATAGCGAAGTCCAACAGCGACCACTCGTAGCGCGTGGACGACAAGATGGCCACGCGGTCCCCCGGCTCCACGCCCGCGGCCACCAGGCCCTTCGCCACCTCGTAAACCTCCTGCAAAAACTCAGCGGCGGTGACGGACACCCACTCGTAGTTGCGCGGGCGGTAGTACAGCACCAGGTGGGGGCGCTCCTCGCACGTGTGGATCAGCCCGCTGAGGCACGTGTCCGTGTCGTTGAGGGTGAATCCGAGTTCCGTCGTGTACGCGTTGGAAGGCATGGTGCTCAAGCGTACCCCAGCAGCTACGGCCCGGCTTTGGCACAATGCGTGACGTGACAAACGTGGAACTGCTGCACGCCCTCGCCGAGTCTTACGGCTTCGGTACCTCCTACCGCGCCTCGAACGGGCTGGTCACGGAGCCGCCCGCCGAGTCGTTTCTGAAGCTGCTCCGAGCGCTGGGGCTTTCGCTTAGCGACGACCCTTCGGACGAAGAACTCCAATTCCACCTCGACGCCCGCCGGGAATTCTGGGCCACCCGGCCCATGCCGCCGTGCGTGGTTGCCACCGAGGGGGCGGAGCGGCACTTCAACGTGCACGTGCACGACGGGCACTGGGCGCACTGCTGGATCCGGCTGGAAGACGGCACATCGCGCGACGCCTACCAGGACGAAAACTGGGCCCCGCCGTTTACCGCCTCCGACGGCGTGACGTGGGGCGAGGCCACCTTCCACGTGCCGGGCGACCTGCCCGCGGGCTACCACGAGCTGCACCTGGAATCGGACAACTTGGACGAGGTCTGCCCGCTCATCGTGGTCCCGGCGGCGCTGTCCACCAACGCCGACGTGGTGCGGGAGCCGGTGTGGGGTGTGATGGCGCAGCTGTACTCGGTGCGCTCGCTGGATTCCTGGGGCATCGGGGACTTCCACGACCTGGGTTCGATCGCCGAGGCGGTCGCCGAGCAGGGCGCGGACTACCTGCTGATCAACCCCGTCCACGCCGCCGAGCCGGTCCCGCCGATCGAGGACTCGCCGTACCTGCCCACCTCCCGCCGGTTTGTCAACCCCATCTACATCGCCGTCGAACAGGTCCCGGAGTTCGCGATGCTGGATGAGGGGGACCGGGAGGACGTCGTCAAGCTTGCCGCCGAGTTCAAGGCCATGAACCACACCAACGAACCGCTGGAGCGCGACCGCATTTTCGCCGCGAAGCTTGCGGCGCTCAAGGCGCTGTTCTACGTCTCGGCCGCGGACGAGGCCCGCACGCACGACTTCGAGCTGTTCTGCCTGGACGAGGGCGAAGGCCTACGCCAATTCGCCGAGTGGTGCGCGGCGCAGGCCTCCGAGTCAGAGCACCACGGCGCGCCGAAGCACGCCGGAGAGGACCCGCAGGAGCTGGTCCAGTTCTACATGTGGCTGCAGTTCATCGCCGACGAGCAGCGCCGCGTGGCGCAAGAGCGCGCACTCGCGGCGGGCATGCGGCTGGGTATTATGACGGACCTTGCCGTGGGCATCCACCCCGGCGGCGCAGACGCCGCCACACTGCACGAGGTGCTTGTTCCCGACGCGTCCGTGGGCGCGCCGCCGGACCAGTACTCCCAGCAAGGCCAGGACTGGTCCCAGCCGCCGTGGAACCCGCAGCAGCTGGCGGAGGCCGGTTACGGGCCGTGGCGGGACCTGCTGCGCACCGTGCTGCGCCACTCCGGCGGCATCCGCGTGGACCACATCCTCGGCCTGTTTCGCCTGTTCTGGCTGCCGCGCATGGATACACCCATGCACGGCGCGTACATGAACTACGACTTCGAGGCCATGGTCGGCGTGCTCGTGCTGGAGGCGCAGCGCGCAGGCGCCGTGGTGGTGGGCGAAGACCTGGGCACGTTCGAACCGTGGGTGCAAGACGTGCTGCGCGACAAGGGCATTCTGGGCACGTCCGTGCTGTGGTTCGAGTCCGTGCCGCCGGAGGTCCCGCGCCCGTCGCAGCAGTACCGCAACCTGGCGCTCACAGCCGTGGGCACGCACGACCTGCCCCCGACCGCCGGGTACCTCGAGGGCGCGCACAACGCGCTGCGCCACAAGCTGGGCCTGGTTGTGGAGAGCCTGGAGGAGCTCAACGCCGCCGACGCGGTGTGGATCTCCCAGGTGCTCGCCGCCGCGCAGGCGGAGGGCGCGTTCGAGGGCACCACGCTTGCGGACGTGGACTTCCTGGACCAGGACTTGGGCGAGTACGACGACGTGGACACGCTCGTGGAGGGCCTGACGCGGTTTGTCGCCTCCACCCCGTCCGCGATGACCTGCACGAACCTGGTGGACATGGTGGGCGACACGCGCATTCAAAACCAGCCGGGCACCAACCGCGAGATGTACTCCAACTGGTGCATCCCGCTTTGCGACACCTCCGGCACCCCCGTCCTCATCGAAGACCTCCCCGACGTGCCGCTGTTCACCCGGATCGCCTCCGCAAGCACTCGCTAGCGCTCACTAGCACCCGCCAACGCTCGTGCTAGGGCACGGGCGTTGGCGGGGTTAGCGGGAGCGTGGTCGGCGCTACAGCGCGCCGGCGAGCGCGGCGACGACAACGAGGGCGATGAGCACCCACATCACCTGGGTCACCCGCGATTGCGGGTACTTCCGCTGCTGCTTCGGCAGCTTTTGGTCCTGCTTGCGCAGCTCCTCCGGGTTGGCCATGGGGCCTAAGCCTAGCCCGATGGCCTCAGCGGCGGGAAAACAGCCGCGCGGCGGCGCGGGAGAAGGCGTCCACCGCACGCAGCAGCACGTAGCTGGCCGCACCGCACACCGGCGCTGCAACCGCCAGGATCACCGGCACCTGCAACCAGGGGCTCAACCCCATCACCCAGCTCATCGGATTATGCCCAACACGTAGCCGATGGCGGGCACCAGCACAGCCGCTGCGGCGACGACCCCGAGCGTGATCACCAGCGCGTCGGCAATGCGGCGGTCGCGCTGCTCCTTGACTTCTACCGGATCTGCGGGGGCCTCGCTGGGCACGCTGGACGGGGTTGCCGCGCCGGTGGGCACCGGAGCTGCAGTGCGGGTCCTTGTCGCAGGGGGCGCGGACGCACGCGTCGCCGAGGGGCGCGCCGACGTCGGTGTCGCGGACTGTCCCGCGGTGCCGCGCGTCGTCGGTGCCGGTTTCACCTTCGGTGCCGGTGCCGACGCCCGGGTGGCCGATGAGGTCGCCGTCGGCCGCGCGGCGTTGGTTGGCGTCGTCCCCCTCGACGCCGACGAAGGCTCGACCGCGGGGGGAGCCGGGGTCGCTTCGGAGGCCGGGAACTGCCGGGCGTAGTACTCGCGGAGGAAGGCGTCGATGCGGGCGTCGTCGTACGTAGGGCCGCTCTGCAGCGAACTTGCCCGCTCAAGGCCCACCACTTCGGTGTCGTCCTCGTCCACGAGCGCGTTCGCACCCGACATCACGCCGACGAACCCGCGGCCCGGCGAGTACACCGGCCCGCCGGAATCGCCGAAGTGGGGTGTGCCGGGGGCATCGAAGTAGATCGTTTTCTCGATCATTCCCACAAACGGCCCGCAGGCGGCCTCCCGGCTGCGCCCGTGGGAGGCGAAGCCGTGGTAGCACAGGGTCTCCCCGGGCGAAATCTCGCTGATAGGAATGTACGCCCCGCCGTAGGTGTTCTGGCCGAGCGTGACGTTGTTGAACCAGTAGATCACGGCCCAGTCGTTGGCGTTGGCGGGCCCGTAGAAGGCGGCGGCCGGGTAGATCAACCCGGCGGGCGTGGGGAGTTGCCGCCCGTACTCGTCGGCCACGTAGACCGTCGATCCTCCCGGCCGCGGGGCGGCGGAGTCCACCGCGCAGTGGCCGGCGGTGTAGCTGCGGTGCAGCGCGACGTCGTTGTAGCCGATGGTGCAGGAGGTCAGGTTGTAGCCGCCGATGTTGTCCACGAACAGCCGCTCACCTTGCCTAGCGACGAGCGGTTCCGCCGCCCCCGCTCCCGGCAGCGCAACCGGCACCGCAGCCGAAGACACGGCGATCGCCACGGCCGCGGCCAGCGCGCCGGCTCGGGGGCGCCCCGGATTTCGGCGCAGATGTCGGCGCAGAAGTCGGCGCGGCATAGGCGTGTCCTTGTCTTGTTTTTTGAAGCGGTGAAACCCTCTCGACTCTACCGCAGGTGCCCAAAAAACTCCCTCAGCGCGAGTTTTTCTGTGCGTCTGTTCGCGCCCCCGCGAGGCCGCGGCGCTTCAGCAGCGGCTGGGTGTCTTTGTCCCGCCCGCGGAAGGCACGGTACGCCTCGTCGTAGTCTCGGGAAGCGCCCCGGGACAAGATGGCGTCGCGGAACTTTGCGCCGGTAGCGCGGTTGATCCCCTCTTCCGCCACCAGCGCGTAGCCGTCGGCGTCGAGCGCTTCTGCCCAGAGGTAGGAGTAGTAGCCCGCGGAGTAGCCGCCCGCGAAGATGTGGTTAAACCAGGTGGAGCGGTAGCGCGGCTCCAAGCCGTCCACGTCGAGGCCGTAGTCGCGCAGGACTTGCGCCTCGAAGGCGTCGACGTCCGAAGGTAGCTCGCCGTCGAGCGAGTGCCACGCAAGATCGATCGCACTGGCCGCGAGGTACTCCGCGGTGGAGAATCCCTGGCCGAACTGGCGCGACGCCTCCATCGCCTCGAGCAAGGGGGCCGGGATCGGTTCGTCGGTGTCCACGTGGCGCGCGTAATTGCGGGCGATCTCGGGGGCGAAGGCGTAGTTCTCGTTGATCTGGGACGGGAACTCCACCCAGTCGCGCGGGACGTTGGTGCCGGAGTGCGAGGGGTAGCGTACGTCGGAAAGCAGGCCGTGCAGTGCGTGGCCGAACTCGTGGAAGAGCGTTGTCACCTCGTCGATGGTGAGCAGGTTCGAGTTGATGGACATCACGTTGACCACCACCGGTTTCGTGCCCGCGAGGTGGGACTGGTCCACGAACGAGCTCATCCACGCGCCTCCGCGCTTAGACGGGCGGGCGGCGTAATCCGTCAGCAGCAGGCCGATACCCGTGCCGTCCTCCTCCTTGACCTCCCAGACGTCTACGTCGTCGCGGTAGCCTGCGAGGTCTGCGCGCTTGTCCACCGTGATGCCGTAGAGGAGGTTGGCGGCGTAGAAGACGCCGTCGGTGAGTACCTGCTCGAGCGGGAAGTACTTGCGCAGCTCCGCCTCGTCGAGACCGAGCTCCTCCGCGCGGCGCTTGGCCTGCCAGTACGGCCAGTCCGCGCCGTCAAGGTCCTCGCCCGCGAGCTCGCCAGCGAGTTTGCGCTCCGCTTCGGCGTTGGCGGCGGCAGCCGGGGCCAGGTCCGCGATGAGCTGGCGGGCGGCTGCCGCGGTGCCCGCGGTCTCCTCCGCGATGACGTAGTCGGCGTGGCTGTCAAAACCCAGCAGCTTCGCGCGCTCCTGGCGCAGCGCCACCGATTCGAGGACGATATCGCGGTTGGAGTCCTGGCCGCGCTTGCGCGAGGCGTCGAAGAGCTTGTGGCGCGCAGCAGCGTCCTGAAGTTCAGATTGCAGCGACTGGGTGGTGGGCAGCTCGATCGGTACGACGTAGCGGCCGTCCTTCTCGTAGGAGGCCAGCTGGTCTTCAGACAGGCCGGCCAGCTCGTCCCGGGTGAACTCCACTGCCAGCCTTGTGGTGTCCGCGAGCAGGTTGCGGCCGAAGCGCTCGGACAGCTCGCTCAAACGCTGGTTGATTTCCTGCAGGCGGGACTTTCCGGCGGCATCCAGGTTGGCGCCGCGGCGGGTGAAGCGGCGCATCAGCTCTGCGTGAAGACGCTGCGACTCCCCGTCTTCCGGCACCTCGACGCCCTTGATGCGCTGATAAAGCTCGTCGTTCTGGTAGATCGAGTCCACGTGCGCGGACAACCGGGGCACGATCCGGTCCGCAACCGCGTCGAAATCGTCGGTGGCATCCGTGCCCTGCAGGTTGAAAAACCACGCCATCACGCGGTCCAGGTCCGCGCCCGCAAGCTCGAAGGCCTCCACGGTATTTTCCCACGTAGGTTCCGCGGCGGTGGTGATCTCCGCGATCTCCGCCGCGTGGTGCCTCAGCGCCTCCTCAAACGCGGGCTCCACGTGCTCGAGCCGGATGTTGGCGAAATCCGGCAGGTTGTACGGCAGTGTCGAGGGCGTGAGAAGCGGGTTCGTCATGGCGGACAGTGTAGGCGGTTAGGCTTCTGGCCTATGGGCGATACGGAAATCACATGCGCGGCCGGCACGATCCTCGGGCGCACGCGCGGCGGGGTGCGGGAGTTCGAATCCGTCCCGTATCTCGCGCCCGCGGGAGCGTTCGATGACCCCGTGCCGCTCGAGCAGGGGCTGCTTATCGACGCCACAGTGCCGCACCCCCGCGCCCTGTCCATCATCACCCCGACAGGCGCCCGCCCCGGCACGGACTGCCCGGTGGTGGTGTGGCTGTGCGACCCCGTCGGCGCCACCGGCGTCGCCGACGCGCAGCACGCCTTCGTTCAGGTGCGCGTCCCCCACCGCAGCGGGTTCGAGGGCTTCATGCCGTTCGCCGCGGACCCGATCGCGCACTTCCGCGGCGTGGCGGACGTGGCCGAAGCCCTGCACTGGATCCAGCGCAACATCGAGGCGTTCGGCGGGGACCCCACCAACGTCACCGTTGTCGGCGCGGGCGAAGACGCGGCGGTGGCGCTGTGGCTGTGCCGGCGCGACCACTACGCCGGGGAGTTCCGCCGCGTGTGGGCCGCGAACCCCGTGTTCCCGCGTGCGCCGTACGAGAAGCGGAAGTGGGCGGCGCGCTTCCTCCTGTCCGCTCCCCTGACGCGCGACAAGCTCAACGAGTTGGCTCGAGACAGGCCGGGTCGGGTGGCGCGAAGCTACCGTCGATACGCAAAGGCGTTCGGGCCGATGGGCCCGCAACCCTACGACGAAGCCGAGCTCGCCGACCTGGCGCACGTGCGCGTCGCGCCAACGCTCGACGCCGGGGAGATCGCCCGGTTCGCCCGCTAGTTGTTCAGGTTGCCCTTGAACGTGACGTTGCCGATGGTGAACTCCGCGTCCCACAGGTTGCCGGTAGTCACGTCGAAGGGGTACTTCGCGTTCACCGTCGCGCCGGGGCCGAGCGGGCGGTCCAGGCCCACGATGTCAACGCCGGCCTCCTCCGCGACGGGCTGGAACTTCGCGTCCTTCATGTCCGGGTTGGACGTGCTGTTGGCGTTGTAGCGCAGCTTCGGCGTCAGCGTGTCCTCGGGCAGGGGCGCATCCGACTCGTTGGTGATGGCCACCACGACCACCGAGCCGCCGGCGGGCGCATACGAGGTGCCCTGCCACTTGTAGGACAGCTCCATGGCGGGATCCTCCACGCGCTCACCGTCCGTCTTGTCGCTGACCACCGGGTCGGTCTCGTTGACCTCGAAGGTCTTGCGCTGCACACCGATACGGTCGTCCGCCTGGCCCTGCGGCGCGTCTTCCGCCGCGGTGACCTGGGTGGAGCTTGCGGTGTCCTCCGCCATCTCGCCGTCCGCGCACGCGGTGAGCGCCAACGTGGAGGCCAGGGCTGCGGCGGTGAGCGTTGCGGCCTGCGGGCGGCGGGTGCGGTGGAACATGGGCGCCTCGTTTTCTCGCGGTAGTAGCTGGGGCTTTTGCGGTTTGCTGCACCACTTTACAGCCCGGGTAGTGTGTCGAAATTATGCAGTCTTTGATGCGCGTCGCGCGCAGCGCCTCCGCCCTGTGGCCGTACTACATCGCCGTGGTAGTGGTGTCCTCCCTGGTGGCGGGCCTGGGGTTGGTCTCGCCGTTTCTGATCCGGGAGGCGACGGACACGATCGTGGCAAAGCTAGGAGACGCCTCCCTGCCCGACCCGACGCGCACCGTCATCTGGCTCGCCATCGCCCTCTTCGCCGCCGAAGCCTCCGCGTCGCTGCTGCGCAACGTAGCGGGCTACCTGGGCGACGTGATGGTCGCCCGCATCCGCCAGATCCTGTCCACGCGCTACTTTGCCAAGCTGCTCGCGCTGCCGCAGCGCTACTACGACAACCAGGTCACCGGCACCATCATCGCGCGCCTGGACCGCTCCATTGCGAACGTCACGCAATTCATCCAGTCCTTCACCAACAACTTCTTGCCCATGCTGATCCAGGTTGTGGCGATTTTGGGCATCACCGCTTACTACTACTGGCCGCTGACCGTGCTGCTCGCGCTGCTGTTTCCCCTCTACACGTGGCTCACCGCGCTGACGTCGAAACGCTGGCAGGTTTTTGAGAAGGAGAAAAACGCCAACATCGACGAAGGCAACGGCCGCTTCGCCGAAGTGGTGGGCCAGGTCAAGGTGACCAAGTCCTACGGCGCGGAGGTGCGCGAGCTGGAGAAGTTCGGCCGCCACTACACCAACACTGTGGAGATCACCCGACCGCAGTCGCGCTGGTGGCATGCCATGGACACCGCGCGCGGCGTGGCCATGAACCTCATCTTTTTGGGCATCTACCTGATCCTGTTCACCCGCACCCTGCACGGGCATTTCTCCGTGGGCGAGATGGTCATGCTCATCCAGATGGTCACCATGGCCCGCCAGCCCGTGACCATGATGAGCTGGATCGTGGACTCCGCCCAGCGCGCCGTGGCCGGCTCGCGCGACTACTTCAAGGTCATGGACGAGCCGGTGGAGCCCACCGCGAACCGCCAGCTCGTGGCGGCGACGGAGGCGTCGGGGATGCCGGAGGTCGTCGCGAAGCAGCAGGCCCCGCTGACGGTGCGGGAGCCAGTTGTCGCGTTCGAGGACGTCACCTTCGAGTACACGACAGGCGAGCCCGTGCTTCACGACGTCAGCTTCGCCGCCCACGAAGGCGAAAAGATCGCCCTCGTGGGCGAATCCGGCGGCGGCAAGTCCACCATCGTCAATCTGCTGCTGGGCCTGTACCCGATCACCCGCGGGCAGCTGCGCGTGTGCGGCGAGGAAATCGGCGAGCTCGACGTGGAGAAGCTGCGCGCGACCACCGGCGTGGTGTTCCAGGAGGCGGCGCTGTTTTCCGGCTCCGTGTTTGAAAACATCGCCTACGGCAAGCCCGACGCGACGCTGGAGGAGGTCGTGGAGGTGGCCAAGCGCGCCAACGCCCACGACTTCATCATGAAATTCACCGACGGCTACGACACCGTCATCGGCGAGCGCGGCCTGCGCCTGTCCGGCGGGCAGCGCCAGCGTGTCGCCGTGGCCCGCGCGATGCTGAAGGACGCCCCGCTGCTCATCTTGGACGAGGCCACCTCCGCGCTGGACACCAAGGCCGAGCGCGCCGTGCAGGCCGGCTTGGACGAGCTGATGGTCGGGCGCACCACCATCATGATCGCGCACCGGCTGTCCACGATCGCGGGGGTGGACACCATCATCACGCTGCGCGACGGCCGCGTCGACGAGATCGGCTCCCCGGAAAAACTGGCAGTCTCCGGCGGCATTTACTCGGAGTTGCTGCGCCTGACCGCGTCATCGTCCGCCGCGGACCGCGAGCGGCTCAAGGCGTTCGGCTTCCACGTCGACGGCGCCGAGGAGGAAGAGGACGAGGACCGTTAAATATGAATGACGCGGATTAACTCCTCAAGCCCGCGAAAATCTCCCGGATTGCGGGTGTACAGGTCGAGCCCTTCAGCGAGTGCGCAACTTGCGATCAAGAGGTCGAACGCCCGGCGTTTTGGTTTTCGGCCTGCTTTCATCACCGCACCGTAGACGAGCGCATACGCGCGGGCCGCGCGGTCGTCGAAGGAAATACATTCAACCAACTCTGAGACCGCGTGTGCTTGGTTCGCCCGTCTCGCCCGTTCGACCGGATCGTTCGCCGCCGCCGGCCCAGCGGACAGCTCCGCCAGCGTGACCGCCGAAATCGCCCAATAGTCTGGTAGTCGGTCCAAGTCAATGTCGTCCAGGTCAAACAGCACCGAAGTATCTAACAAACCCCGTTCAGCCACGCGGATCAATTCCTTGATCGACAAACTCGTCAATATCCGCACGGAACTGCGCAAAGTCGACACTCGCAACACCCCGCAGGGCGGCGATGAGATCCTCCTTGCGCCCGAATTTCGGCTTTCTCAGCGGACGAAGTTCCCCGACAGGTTGCGAGTTACTTGTAATCACGAATGTTTCCCCCTCATCGAGCGCACGCATGATTCGTCCGCTCTCATTACGCAGTTCACGTTGACTGATTGTCTCCGTCATGAATCGACCGTAGCACCGTGCGCTACACCCTGGGAAGGGGTGACAAGCAAGAACTTCTCGCTACCGTGGGCGGCATGCAATTCCCCGACCTCGAAACACTGCAAGCCCGCGGCACGCGGAAGTGGACGCAGTTCGACGCTGACGTCCTGCCGCTGTTCATCGCGGAAAGTGACTTCCCCACCGCCCCGGCCGTGAAACAGGCGATCGTAGACGCGACCGAGCGGGAGATGTTCGGCTACACCCCCGCCCCGCACGCGCACCGCCTGGGCGAATCCGTCTCAGATTTCTACGCGGACCGTTACGCCTGGCGCCCCGACCCGGCGAAAATCTTCCCGGTTGCGGACGTCGTGCGCGGCGTACTCCTTGCCATCCAACACTTCACCGAGGGCGACGTTGTCGTTCCGGTCCCCGCCTATTTCCCGTTCTTGGACGTGGCGCAGGTAGCGGGGCGCGAGCGTATCGACGTCAGCTCCGCCGGCGGCCTCGACCTAGAAGAAGTGGAGGCCGCGTTCCACAACGGCGCGGGCAGCATCATCGTGACGAACCCGTTCAACCCCGGCGGGTACGTGTTCACCGAGGAACAGTTGGACGAGGTCTGCGCGCTGGCCCGGAAGTATGGTGCCCGGGTGATCGTGGACGAGATCCACGCGCCACTGGTCTACGAGGGCACCCACACCTGCGCCGCGGCGAACAACCCGGACGTGTGTATTACGGTCACCGCGACGTCCAAGGCGTGGAATGTCGCGGGCCTGAAGTGCGCGCAGATGATCTTCTCCAACGACGAGGACGTGAAAACCTGGAACGGGATGTCGGGCGTGACCAAAGACGGGGTGGGCACCCTCGGCATCGTCGCGGCCGAGGCGTGCTACGACCACGGCCGCGAGTTCCTGGACGAGGAGGTGGCCCAGCTCAAGGCCAACCGCGACTGGTTGGTGGAGCACCTGCCCCAGGCGGTTCCGGGCATTGAGATTGAGGTGCCGGCGGCGACCTACCTCATGTTCTTGAACTTCAGGAACACAAAGCTTGACGACGTCAAGCCGGCCGCGTGGCTGCGCCGCCACGCGAAGGTGGCGATGAATGAGGGCGTGGACTTCGGCCCCGGCGGCGAGCACCGTGCCCGCATGAATTTCGCTACCTCCCCGGAGATTCTGCAGGAGGCAGTGAGGAGGATTGGCGAAGCCGTCGCAACGCTGTAGCGTCCCACTTTATGGAACCCAGTTCCCATCAAGCGGTCGGGTGTTCTATGCTTTAGGCCACTCCAACCTGTCTAGAGAGGTCTACCAATGGGTTCCACAGCGGTCTCACAGCCGGCAGCACCGGTTAAAGGCGAGGGGGCGAAGCGCTCCAACAGCGCGATCATCGTCACCGCGCTCGCCCTGTTTTCAATGTTCTTCGGCGCGGGCAACCTCATCTTCCCGCCCATGCTGGCCGTCGAGGCGGGCGACAACTTCTGGCCGGGCCTGATCGGCTTCCTGCTCACCGCCTCCCTCCTGCCGGTGCTGGCTGTTATCGCCATCGCGCTGTCCGGCTCCAACCTGCGCGACCTGGCGCAGCGCGCGGGCACCGCTTTCGGCGTGATTTTCCCGGTGATGGCGTACCTGTCCATCGGCGCGTTCTACGCGCTGCCGCGTACCGGCGCGGTGTCCTTTGAAACTGCGGTAACCCCGCTGTTCGGCGTCGACTCGTTGGCCGCGTCCGGCATCTTCAACGTGGTGTTCTTCGGCATCGCGCTGGCGCTGAGCTGGAACCCCACCACGATCATGGAGACGCTGGGAAAGTTCCTCACCCCGGCGCTGCTGGTGCTGCTGGTGATCATGATCTCCGTGGCCGTCTTCCGCTGGACCGCTGAGCCCGTGACGCCGAACGCGCCGTACGACGAGGGCCCGCTCACCGCGGGCCTGCTCGAGGGCTACCTCACCATGGACTCCATCGCCGCGCTGGCGTTTTCCATCGTGGTCATCTCCACCCTGCGCAGCCGCGGATTCAACGAGGGCAAGGAACTCGTCGGCGGCACCATCACCGCAGGCGTTGGCGCCGGTGTCATGCTCGCCCTGGTCTACGTGGGGCTCGGCCTGATCGGCCGCGTCATGCCGGGTGCCGAGAACTTCGACAACGGAGCCGGTCTGTTGGCTGAGGCCGCGAACCTGACCATGGGCGGCGCGGGCCAGACCGTGTTCTCCCTGATCGTGCTGCTGGCCTGCCTGACCACCGCCGTGGGCCTGATCACCGCCACCGCCGAGTACTTCTCCGAGCAGTTCCCCGGCGCCTACCACGTGTGGGCCGTGGTCTTCGCGGTGGCGTCCATGATCATGGCAACCCAGGGTCTGGAGTTCGTCATGGCGATCGCCGCCCCGGTCATCGGGTTCCTCTACCCGCCAGCGATCACCCTGATCGCGCTGACGCTGATCGAGCCGGCCTTCCGCGCCCGCACCCGCTTCAGCTGGGCGTTCTTCCTGCCGCTGTGGGTTGCCGTGATCTGGTCCGCCATCGAGACCTTCATCTCCCTGGAGTGGGCCGCGGGCGCGCTCACCCCGATCGTCTCCTGGGCGCCGCTGTTCGACGCGGGCCTGGGCTGGATCGTTCCGGTCGTGGTCGCCTTCGTCATCGGCCTGATCATCGACTTCGTGCGCCCCAAGCCGGCCATGATCCCGGGCACGATGGAATCCGTCGACGGCGAAGACCTCTCCGCCGAGGGCGACGCCGTCCCCGTGCTGCAGGCGAAGGACTAGGGCTGGCGAAGCGGTCGTCGATAGGCAAAACGCGTACGGTGGGGCGTTATGAACGCCCCACTTTCGCTTATTGATTTCTGCACCCGCTACCCCGACGAAACCGTCGGCGAGGCGATGCAGCGCTCCGTGGCCTTCGCCCAGCAAGCGGAGGCCTTGGGTTATGAGCGCATCTGGTACTCCGAACACCACAACATGCCCAGCATCGTCTCTTCCGCCCCCGCGGTACTGATCGCGCACATCGGCGCGAAAACCAGCCGCATCCGCCTGGGCTCGGGCGGGGTAATGCTGCCCAACCACGCGCCGTACGTTATCGCCGAGCAGTTCGGCATGCTGGAGGAGCTCTACCCCGGCCGCATCGACCTCGGCCTCGGCCGCGCCCCCGGCACCGACCAGCAGACCCTCGGCCGGGCGCTGCGACGCGACCCGCGCGCCGCGGAGAACTTCCCGCAAGACGTCCAGGAGCTGCAGGCGTGGCTGTCCAACGAGTCCCCCCTGCCGGGCGTGACCGCGATGCCGGGGTACGACACCAACGTGCCGCTGATCATCCTGGGCTCGTCGATGTTCGGCGCGTCGCTGGCCGCGCAGCTGGGCCTGCCCTACGCTTTCGCATCCCACTTCGCGCCGCAGCACCTGGAGCAGGCAACCGCGTACTACCGGGAGAACTACCAGCCGTCCGAGCGCCACCCGGAGCCGTACTGCATCGCCGCGGTCAACGTCACCGCCGCCGACACAGAGGAAGACGCGAAGCGCCAGACGACGGTCGTGCACCGCAACCGCGTCCGCGCATTCATGGGCCGCCAGGGCAAGCAGCTCAGCGACGACCAGCTGGATACCGTGGTCAACTCCTACCAGGGCCGCCAGATTACGGATATGCTGCGCTACACCGCAGAAGGTACTGGGGAGCAGGTGGCTGAATACCTGGAAAACTTCCGCACCACCGCCCAGGCGGATGAGCTGATGATCTCGCTGCAGGCCGGTAGCCACGAGGAAGTGGGCCGCTCCATGGAGATTCTCGCCGAGGCGTGGAATTAAAACGGGCTATGTAGGACAGGTCTCCAAGTAATAGGCGCTGAAGAAGCCGTGGATTAGTATCTGGTGGTCAATACCCCGGGGATGTAGATGAAGGACGTGACCCACCATGGCGCCATTGCCCACCGGCCCGCTTCGCCGCCCGCAGCAGCACGAGGAAATCGCCGATTACCTGCGCGATGAGATCTTCGCCGGCCACATCCCAGCCGGCGAGTCGCTGCCCAGCGAGGTAGAGCTGTGCGAGCAGTTCAACACCTCCCGCGGGCCGGTGCGCCAGGCCGTGGCGACGCTGCGTGCGGAGGGGCTGCTCTCCTCGGGCCGCGGCCGCCGTTCCCTGGTTTTGTCCAACACCCGGACCGAAACGTTCGAGGAAATCCTGTCCAATACCTCCTGGATCTTCCGCATGGGCAAAGACCCGAGCGAGCAGATGGAGCGTTTCGGCCTCGGCGCCGCGGATGAGACGCTGGCGGAGTGCATGCGCATCGCCCCGGGCAGCGACGTGTTCTTCGTGCACCGCGTCCGCAGCGCCGACGGCACGCCGCTGGTGATTGAGAAGATGGCGTTTCTGCCCCACCTCGCGGAGGTGATTGAGGGGGTGGACACCGCGGAGCAGTCCATCCACCGCGAGCTCGTCCGCGCGGGCGCGGACTTCAACAACATCTCGCGGTCTTTCACCATCGAGCAGGCGGACGCGGACACGGCAGCTAAGTTGGACATCCCCGAGGACGCGCCGGTGCTGCGGGTGCAGATCAGGGCGCTGACGCATAACGGCGACGTGCTCGAGTGCGCCGTGCACACATTCCGCGTAGACAAGCTCTCCTTCGGCCTAAACAACGTCCGCGGCCACTCCTCCCCCCTCTGGTTCCAGGTGGAGTCTGCCATCCAGTAACCTCATGGCATGCATGTCAGGACTCTGGCGGTCGCTGCCGCCTTGGCCCTTCCTTTGGCCGCATGTAGTACCGCCGATCCGCGTGATTCCGTCGTAGTGGCGGCCTCTGCTGCCCCCGCCGGGTTGGACTTCACCACCACCGGCGGCGCGGCGGCCCCCCAGGCGCTGGTGGGCAACGTGTACGAGACGCTCGTGCGTATCGACGCCTCGGGTACCCCAGTGCCGCACCTCGCCGACAGCTGGGACCGCGACGGCGGCACGTTCACGTTCCACCTGCGCGACGGCGTGACGTTCGCCAACGGCAAGCCGTTCACGGCGGACGACGCCGCCTTTTCCATCCGCTACGTTCAAGACGAGTGGACAAACGGCCTGAAATCGCAGATGGAGCCGGTGACGGAGGTGGAGGCGCTGGATGAGCGCACTCTCCGGGTGCACGTCGACGGCGGTGCGGCTGCGGAGGACGCGTGGCTGTGGTCCATGGGCACGTTGACAGGGGCGATGATGACGCCGGAGGGCGTGGACACGCTTGCAACCGCACCGCTGGGCACCGGGCCGTACACCGTGGAGCGCTTCGACGTGGGCGAGGCAATCGAGTTCCGCGCCCGCGGCGACTACTGGGGTGGGCCCGTCGCACACGACGCGGCGATCCGCTACTTCGACGACCCGGTCTCCGCCGTCAACGCACTTCGCGTGGGTGATGCGGACGTGGTGTGGGGGATGCAGGCGCCGCAGCTCATCAACACGCTGCCGGAAGACATCCGCGTGGAGGTGGGCACGACGAACAGCGAAGTCCTGCTTTCCATGAACAACCAGCGCTCCCCGTTCGATGACCCGGACGTGCGCCGCGCCGTCGCCTACGCCGTGGACCGCAAGGCCATCAACGAGGTGGTCTACAACGGCCTGGCTACCGACACCGGCGGCGCGCCCGTGCCGCCGACGGACCCGTGGTTTACCGGCCGCGACTACTACCCCTTCGACCCCGACAAGGCCCGTGAGCTTCTGCGTGGGCGCACCCCGGACATCACCATCACGGTGCCGAACCGGCCGTACGCGCAGGAGGCCAGTGAGCTTTTGTACTCGCAGCTTCGCGACGTCGGCTTCCGCGTTCGCCTGGACACGGTGGAGTTCCCGGCCGTGTGGCTCAACCAGGTGCTCAAGGGGCATGACTACCAGTCCTCCATCGTCGCCCACGTGGAACCCCGGGACGTGCCCATGCTGTTTGGGAACCCGGAGTATTACCTGGGCTACGACAACGCCGTTGTGCGCGAGCAGATCGCCGCGGGCGACATGGCAGGCGCCATCGACCACATCATGGGCGACGCCGCCGCACTGACCCTGGTCAACGCGCCCAACATCGTGCTCTTCGCCCCTGGCGTGGGCGGGCTGGACCCCAACGTCGTGACCGACTCCCTCCGGCTCAGCGAGGTGGAGAAATGATCCGCACCGTGTGCGCGCACCTGCTGCGCTTCGTCCTGCTGCTCGCCGGAGCCAGCCTGATCATCTTCATCCTCCTGCGCGCCGTGTCGGGCGACCCGGCGCGCGTGGCGCTGGGCGTTTCCGCCACCGACGAGGCCGTCGCCGAACTCACTTCCCGCCTGGGCCTGGACAAGCCCCTGCCGGTGCAGTACTTCGACTGGGTCGGCGGCCTTTTCCACGGCGACTTCGGCATCTCCATGGCGAGCGGCAAGGAAATCACGGAGACGGTCCTGGAGCGCGCCGGGGTGTCGCTGGCCCTCACGCTGACCGCCATGGCGGTCTCGCTCGCCGTGGCGGTGCCGCTCGGCGTCTACCTCGCGCAGCGCTCCCACTCCCCCGGCGGCGTCATCGTCGGCGGGCTCGCGCAGGTGGGCATCATCGTGCCGTCGTTTTTGGTGGGTATCGCGCTGGTGGCGCTGTTTTCTGTGCGCCTGGGGTGGCTGCCGGCCAACGGCTGGGGCTCGCCCGCGCACGCGGTGTTGCCGGTGGCGTCGCTGGCGCTGGTGCAGGCGTCCATCCTCACGCGCTACGTCGCCGCCGCGGTGCGCGAGGAGATGGGCAAGGACTACATCCGCACGGGCAGGGCCCAGGGGGCGTCGATAGGCAATGTGCTGTTCACCTCGGCACTGCGAAACGCGGCGCTGCCGGTGATCACCGTGGTTGGCGTGCAGCTCGCGTCGCTGGTGGTCGGCGCGGTGGTGATTGAGCGCGTGTTCACCATCCCGGGCTTGGGCACCATGCTTCTCGACGCAGTGGGTAACCGCGACCTGGCCACCGTCCAAACCGTGATGATGCTGATTGTCGCGTTCACCCTGGTGGTGAACCTGGTGGTGGACCTCGCCTACACGGTGGTGGATCCGCGGATTCGGAGGCGCGCATGAGCTGGCAGCGAAAATTCGGCGCGGTGATTGTCGGGCTCGTCGCGCTTGCGGCGCTGGTGACCTTGGTGTGGACGCCGTACGACCCGCTGCAGGCGGACGTCGCCTCGCGGCTTGAAGGCCCGTCGCGCGCGCACTGGATGGGCACCGACCAGTACGGCCGCGACATCGCCTCGCGCGTCATGGACGGCGCGCGCCTGACGTTGACCGTGGCCGTCGGCGCTGTGGGGTTGTCCGCGCTGGCGGGCGTGCCGCTGGGGATCTGGGCCGGCATGCGCCGGGGCGCCTCGCGCGTGGTCATGGCGGGCGCGGACCTGTTGCTCGCTTTCCCCGCGCTCCTGCTGGCGATCGTGTTCACGGCAGTGTTCGGCGCGTCTATCTGGATCGTGGTGCTGGCCATCGGCATCGCCGGCATCCCCGGGTTCGTGCGCGTCGCCCGCGCCGGCACCATGCAGGTGATGCAGCACGACTACATCTTGGCCGCGCGCGTGGCTAAAGTGTCCGGCCCGCGCATCGCGTGGCGCCACGTCCTGCCGAACATCTGGCCGATCGTGCTCACGCAAGTCTCCGTCGCCGTCGCGCTGGCGATACTTGCGGAAGCCGGCCTGTCGTTTTTGGGCCTCGGCGCACCGGCACCGTACGCCTCGTGGGGGCGGATGCTGCAGGCCTCCCAGCCGTATTTGGCCACCTCCCCGCACCTCGCGCTCTGGCCGGGGGCGGCAATCGCCCTGACCGTGCTGGGCTTCAACCTGATGGGAAGCGCCGATGATCGACGTTAAGCACCTGACCATCCCCGGCATCCTGGAGGACATCACCTTTGCCGTCGCGCCGGGCGAGCGCGTGAGCATCATCGGCGAGTCCGGCTCCGGCAAGTCTCTCACCGCGCTGAGCATCATGGGGCTCACCGACCTCCCCGCGCAAGGCTCCGTCACGGTCGACGGCACCGAGATGGTGGGCACCCCGGACCGGGTGCGGCGCCGCGTACGCGGGCGAAAGGTGGCCATGGTGTTCCAGGAGCCGATGACGGCGCTGGACCCGCTGAAGCGAATTGGCAAACTCGTCTCCCACGAGCTGCTCGCGGAGGTCGGGGTGGACCGCCCCGGCGCCTACCCGCACGAGCTGTCCGGCGGGCAGCGTCAGCGCGTGCTTATCGCGTTGGCCCTGTCCCAGAACCCGGACGTGCTCATCTGCGACGAGCCCACCACCGCCCTCGACGCCATCGTGCAGGCGGAGATCCTGGACCTGTTGGACCGCCTCGTGCGCGAGCGCGGCATGGGCCTGCTATTCATCTCCCACGACCTCGCCGTGGTGCGCCGCATGACCGACCGGGTGCTGGTGTTCAAAGGCGGGCGCATCGTCGCACCGGACTCGGACTACGCGAAAGCCCTGGCTGCCGCCGCCGAACCCGGCCCGCCCGCACAACCGGTCCCCCTCGGCGAGCCGGTGGTGACGCTTTCCAATGTCTCTCTGCGGCGCGGCCGCACCCTCGCCGTGGACGACGTCTCCCTTTCCGTCCGCGCCGGGGAGCGCCTGGCCATCGTCGGCGGGTCCGGCTCCGGCAAGACCTCGCTGCTGCACCTCGTCGCAGGGCTGCGCGAACCGACAACCGGCACCGTCCGCGTTGCAGGCGACGTGCAGATGGTCTTCCAGGACCCGTACTCCTCGCTGGATCCGCGGATGGCCGTGAGGACGTCGATACGCGAGACCGGCGTGGACGGCACCCGCGCCGACGAGATGCTCGCGCGCGTGGGGCTTGCGGGCACCGGCGACCGCACCCCGCGGCAGTTCTCCGGCGGGCAACGCCAGCGCATCTCCATCGCGCGCGCCGCGGCCCCGCGACCGCGCATCCTGCTTGCCGACGAGCCCGTCTCCGCCCTCGACGCCACCATCCAAGACCAGGTGCTGGACCTGCTGCGCGACACCGTGGGGGACAACACCTTGGTATTTGTCACCCACGACCTGCGGGTGGCGCGCGAGCTGTGTCCGACGGTGGCGGTGATGCAGGCCGGGCGCATCGTTGAGCAGGGTGCCACCGAGCGGATCTGGGCGGCGCCCGAGCACCCGTACACGCGGCAATTGCTCGCGGCTGTGCTGTAGGGGCGTACGGTAGATTGACGGCCATGAGTATGTGCGTCGTCGGATCCATCAACGCCGACCTCACCGTCAACGTCGAGCGCCACCCCACCCCGGGCGAGACCTTGCTGGGCACCGGCGGCGGCATCACCGCCGGCGGCAAGGGCGCCAACCAGGCCGTCGCCGCCGCGAAGCTGGGCACAGACGTGGTGCTGGTGGGCGCGACCGGCTCCGACGCCAACGCCGCCCCCGCCACCGCGCTGCTGCGCGAGGCCGGGGTGGATCTGACCCACGTGGAGGAAGTTGCAGACGTCACGGGCCTCGCGGTGATCACGGTAGCCGCAAACGGCGAGAACACCGTGCTAGTGGTCCCGGGTGCGAACGCGCGGGTGGACGCGGAGTGTGTCGGCCGCCACGCCGGCGCCGTGGCCCCCGCCGACCTGGTCCTGCTGCAGGGCGAGATCCCCGCCGACGGCTTCGCCCGCGCCGTGGAGCTGACCCGCGGGCGCGTGGTGGTCAACCTCGCGCCGGTTGTGGACGTGCCGCGCGAGGCGCTGCTCAAGGCGGACCCGCTGATGGCCAACGAGCACGAAGCCGGGCTCATCCTGCAGCAACTCGGCCTCGACGGCACGGGCACGCCGGAGGATCTCACGCGGCGGCTGCTCGAGGCCGGTTTTTCCTCCGTGGTGCTCACGCTCGGCTCCGCCGGGGCGCTGGTGGCCGCCGAGGGCGAACTGACCCACATCGACTCCCCCAAGGTGGAGGCCGTGGACACCGTCGGCGCCGGCGACTCCTTCGCGGGCGCGTTCTGCCACCGGCTGCTGGAAGGCGATTCCATGGTGGACG
Source organism: Corynebacterium wankanglinii (assembly GCF_013601005.1). Classification (NCBI taxonomy): domain Bacteria; kingdom Bacillati; phylum Actinomycetota; class Actinomycetes; order Mycobacteriales; family Corynebacteriaceae; genus Corynebacterium; species Corynebacterium wankanglinii. Next base: position 129,340 of record NZ_JABFED010000006.1, on the reverse strand, counting down.
CTGCCCGCTTCGCCTGCCGCGTCGGCGCGTTCTCGGTCACCCGGCCCGGCGCGCAGCCGTCCTACCCCGGCGAGGCGGACGCACTGCCGGAGGCCTAGACCCCGCGCGTTAGACCCCCGCCATGTCCAGCAGGCGGCCAAGCACCGCCTCGCCGTGGCGGCGCAGCCCGTCGTGCTGGAACTGGTCCGTCTCAAACACCTGCGCACCGATGACCTCCGCCGTTTCCAGCGACAGCTCGCGCGGGACGAAGATGTCGTCGGTGTAGACCGCCGCGTACGCGTCGTGGCCGCCGGCCAGGCCCGCGTAGAGGTTGGACCAGTCGTCCTTGGCCGCCAGCTCGTGCGCTGAGCGTGTTAACGGCCGCAGCGCCGGGTCCTCCTCGAATTGGAACGGGAAGATGTGCTCCCCGGTGAGGTAGAACTCCGCATCATCCGGGCTGGCATCAGGCGCGAACCCGTCCAGCTCGCGCGAGACCCGCTCGGCCGCCCACGCGGTCGCCCCCGGCACGGTGCCGCCGTAGATGGATTCGTGCACGGCGGCGTACAGCGGCCCCTTGGCAAAGCTGACGCGCTCGCCCACCTCCGCCAGAAAGTCGGTGCGGAGCCTGCCGTTGGGGTGAAACGGTGCCTCGAACAGTCGCGCCAGCGATGCGAATCCGCCCTCGCGCCCCAGCTCGATGCCTACCGTGCGCAGCCGGCGGGCGCTGAGCCGCTCGCCCGTGGGCAGAGTCTCTTCCTCCACCTCCAGGTGGCGACACACCTCGCGCAGCATTTTCTCGGCCGCCGGGTACTTCGCGTTGAACTGCTGGTGGCGGCGCTTCAGCTTGGCAAACGTCGCGCGGTACACCCCGTCTGCGCCCTCGCCTATCGACGGCACACCTCCGGTAAACAACGCCCTCCCCACACGCTCCGGGTGCGCGGCCAGGTAGTGCGCGAGGCAGAACCCGCCGAAGGACTGGCCCAGCACATCCCAGCGGGCCAGGCCCATCTCCTCGCGTAGCGCTTCGGCGTCGGCCACGATGTGGTCGGCGCGCAGGCTGGCGAGCACTTTAGCGTCGATAAGCTCGGGCGTTGCGGCGTCGATCCTGGTGGAACGGCCGGTGCCACGCTGGTCCAACAGCACTACCTGATAGCCGCGCTTGAGAGCGTGGGTGATCCACGCAAACCGCTGGCGCGGCGCCGGGAAACCCGGCCCGCCCTGCAGATACAGCAGCGCCGGCGCCTTCGGCTCGCCCAGCACGCGGGCGAAGACAGTGAAGCCGCCGCGGGAAAATTCGATCTCGCGCATCATGCAAGTAGGGTACGACCGAGGAAATCGTCCTCGTCGCGCACACCCGGCAACGCGAAGAAATAGCCGCCGCCGTAAGGGCGGATATAGTCCGCGAGAGGCTCGCCCTCGAGCCGTTGTTGCACGGTGACAAACTGGCGCTGCAGGTCCTGCTGGAAGCACACAAACAGCAGGCCGATATCGAGGGTGCCATTGTCGCGCACACCGTTGTCGTAGTTGTACGCCCGGCGCAGCATGAGTTGGTCCGCAGTCTCCGCAGTGCGCGGGTTGGCCAGACGAATGTGCGCGTCAGTTGGGATGACGTCGCCGTTCGCGTCGTCCAAATAGTCCGGCTCGGCGTACTCGTCGCCTCCGGACAGCGGCCCGCCGGTGGCGCGGTCGCGGCCGAAGATCTGCTCCTGCTCCGCAATGGAGATCCGATCCCAGAACTCCGAATACATGGTAATCAGGCGGACCACCATGTAACTGCCTCCCGCAGTCCAGGCTGGCTCGTCGGCACCGGCCCACACGAGGTGGTCGAACTCGTCGGGGCTGGGGTTGACTATCCCGTCCTTGAACCCGAAGTGGTTGCGCTGCGTGCCGGTCGGGCGCGGCTCGTTCATATACCCGTTCTGGCGCCACTTCACCGCGACGTCTCCCCGAGTGTGGCGCAATATGTCGCGGAGCGCGTGGGTGACCGTGTCGTGCTGGTCCGCGCACAGCTGCAGCACCAGATCGCCGTGGCACTTCTCTGCAACGAGCGTGTCGTCGGCGAAGGCTTCCATCTCCCGCAGGCGCGCCGGCTTCTTGTTCGACAGCCCGAACCGGCCGTCGAACAACGAATCACCCACCGCCACCGTGACGGAGAGGTTGTCCGTGGGCAGCTCCGGACCAAGCTCCCCGGAGTCCCCGGCGGGAAACGCGATGCCGTCCGGCGGAGTTGCGCCGCCGGCGGTCAGGGCACGGGCGCGGTCGGTGATGGTACGCAGCAGCTGCTCCAAGCGCTGCTTTCCGGTGCATTGGAGATCGAGGGCCACCACCTCCGCGTACTTTTGCGGCTGGTTGACTATTCCCTGCTGGTGGTCGCCTTGGAACTCAAGCCGCGCGGCGGGGTCGTTGGTGTGGGAATGGTCTGAGCGCGGTGTGCCGTCGTCGCGCGAACGCGCAGAAAGCCCCTGCGCCGTCGCCTGTGCCCCCAACGCGGCGCTCGCGGCGGCCGCACCGGTCAAAAACGTGCGGCGGGAAAACGTAAACGGGCAGGGCACTAGTCCATCCTCCGGATCACGGTCATTGTGGCCACGGGTGCGAGCAGTTCATTGGCTTTTGCCACTTCGGCTTGCAAGCGCAGACGATCTTCTTGCGGCCACTGGTCAAACGCGGTGTCGTACTTGCCGTCCAAGTCGTCAGCGAGGCTGTTCAACACATTCAGCTGGTCGTATATTGGCGCGGTATCGAGACCGCGGCTTTCCACTAGCTCGCGCAACGGATCGAGCGTTTCGCGGGTAGCGCGCACACTTCCCCGCAGCGCGGCGCTAAGCGCGTGGGCTCCGTAGTCGCGCTCGCCGCGGAGGTCGAAGCGTTCGAATTCCTCCATCACCTCGTGCGTGCGCAAACCGTAATCCGGTGCGGGGATGGCAAAGTGCCCTGTCTCCAGCGCGTGCGCCGTGTGATCCACCGCAGCTGCGAGCGCGTCGGCGGGCTCGGCGGATAACGCACGATCAGAAAACAGCATCCGTTCCACCTCCGCGTATCCGTCGAGGCCCTCCCCCGGCCACATCGCGCTTGCATCGTCGAAGGAGCGGTACGTTTCCATATAGGTCAGGTAGGCGCGCTGGGCCGCGGAGCGGTCGCCGGACCGGATGGCGTCGGCAAGCGCCTGCGCCTGCGCCTGCAGCTCAGGCAGGCGCTTCTTCTGCGCTGCAGCATGGGTGATCGATACGGCGGAGACTTCCCGGTCCGTAATCGGCACCATCTTCGGCGCACCGGTAAACGGCGACTCAGCGACAGTGAAGGTCTCCGATTTCACCGCCGAGTCGCTGTGGAACACGCACGTCAGGTGGTAGGAACCGTCTTCGAGCTTGGGGGTCCAGGCACGCTCCGCGGGAGAGCCGATGCGCTCGAGGACTTGGTAGGCGTTTCCCTCCTCGTCGGAGATGTAGAGGGTCAAAGGCAACCCGGATGTGTTGTACACCTGCCAGTGCGCGGTTGCGTCCACGTCCCCGGGAGTCGGGCAGTTGTAGACATCGCGGACGTGAAGCCGCGTGTCCGCCTGCTCCACTTCCGGCTGGGGCTGCATGTCCCCTCCGGAGCTGGATCCGCTTGATCCCGTCTGCGGTGCGTGGATGACGGCGGCCACGATCGCAAGGACCGCGGCCAGCGCCGCCATAGCGTACTGGTAGGTGTCCATACTTCGGGTTTAGAACGGCAGCTTGAAGTTCTCAACCATCTTCGGGTCGACACCAGGCATGCCGTTCATGTACCAGCTGCCGATGCCCACCGCGATGGCCAGAGCCAGCACCACAGCGGCGATGATGCCGCCCGTGGAGGAACCCTCGGCGTCGCTGGACTCGGAGGAGTTGCTCTGCTGCTCGGCCGGGGAGGCGTCCTTCTTGGCCAGCGTGGTAAACGCCGGCACCCCCTTTTCCGTCACCAGCGGGTTGTTCATGCCCTCGACAACCGGCTTGAGGTTGATGGTCTCGCGGGAGGTGTTGTCCACGCGCTCGACAGAGGCGTAGTCCTTGGCCACGGTGCCGTCGGTTTCGTTGAGGAACACCTTCGGCGCCTTTGCGCCGCTGAAGTCAAACATGGAATTCAGCTCACCGGCGCGCTCGTCGAAGGCGATGCCGCCGAGACGGCCCAGACCCCAGTTGTCCTGGATGAACTTGGTGATGGAGGTTTGCTCCGTGTAGGTCGAGTCGATGTGGTTGACCTTGGAGTACGGCGAAACCACCAGCAACGGCTGACGGGTGCCCGGTCCGCACTGGCCGTGCTTGTCGCCGGCGACGCCGACCTTCTTCGCCGCGGCGGTGCAGATCTCCTTGTCCTGGTGCGGATCGTTGGAGCCGTTGAGGATCTCGGGCGCCTTGTGGTCGTACCAGCCGTCGGAGTCGTCGTACGCGATGACCACGGCGGTGGAGTCCCACTGCGGGGAGTTCTGCAGCTCGTTGATGTAGTGGGTGATAAACGCCTGCTCATCCAGCGGGTTGGAGTAGCCGGCGTGGCCGTCCTGGTAGTTCGCGGCCTTGAGGAAGGACACGGCCGGCAGGTTGCCCTGCTCCAACGCGGTGTCGAAATCTTTCAGGTCGTACTGGTGGTTCGCGCGGTCCGTCTTGCCGATCATCTCGTCCGACGACGGGGCGAGGTGATGCGGGTTCGCGGTGGAGGCGTAGTACTGGAACGGCTGGTGGTGCGGGTTGTAGTCCGTTTGATCCTGGCCGCTCAACGTCTTGTGCGCCGCGCCGCAGCGAGCACGGCTGTTGTCGGTGGCTTCCTCGGTCGGGCGGAAGCCGCCCTGGAACCAGCCCCAGGTCACATCCTTTTCATTGAGCTGATCGCCGATGTTCTTCGAGTGCATCGCCGTGACCTGGTTGGTGCCTGCCGAGGACTTGTTGGAGCAGTCATCGAACAGCGGGTCCGGGTCGCCCACCACGGTGGCTGTCATGCCGTCTTCAGACACCCCCGCGAGTGCGTGGTTCTCCCCGTCCTTGATCTTCTGCTGCTCGCCGGTGGCGGGATCGTGCATGGTGGCGTCGGCCACGGTGCCCGCAATCAGGTTCAGCGCACCCGGAGTGGACGGGCCGAAGATGGTGGAGAAGCTGTTGTCGTTCATCGCGAAGTTCTGCGCGTAGTTCCACAGACCCGTCACAGTGTTGCCGTCGTAGTAGCCCATGGTCATGCCAGGGGTGGCAAACGCGTCCTGTCCGTACTTGTCGATGTCGGTGGACACCGTCTCCGGGAACATATCCATCTTGCCGCCGTTGTAGGCAGCCTGCTCATCACCGTAGTGGTGGTTCTGGTCGGTGGTCACCGCATTGCCCGGGCCGATGCGGAACGGCTTGATCGAGTTCGGGTTCTTCTCGCCCAAAAGGTCCGCGTTTTCCAAGTTGTCGGCCTTCGGGGTGTTCGGCTTCGCCTGAAACTTCGGCGCAGCCTTGCCGCTGCCTTGCAGCGTCTCGCCGTCCTTGTTCAGCGCGTTGGGGTAGGTGGCGAAGTAGTGGTCAAAGGAGATGTTCTCCGAATAGATCACCACAACGTGTTCGATCGGTGTCTTGGTTGCGGCGTCTGCGATGCCGGGGAAAAACGGGGCTGTTGCGGCAGCTGCAGCGCAAGCTGCGATGGCGCGGGTGCGGAGCTTCATGGTGTCCAACTTTCAGTCAGGCGAGGATGAAAACGACGAAAGCTGCGGGGGCCTCCAGCAAGAGGTCCGGGCCCTTTCAGCAACGATTAAATGCCCGCTGCACTTACTGTGCAAGACCTGAGATCCCCGCCGCCGAACAGGGTTTTCGCCCAAAACCCCAGCACCTGGGCATGGCGCGCACAGCATCGCCCCATCGACCGTTTCCCTAGAATTTACCTGTGGTTCAACTTTCGGGGTTGCGCCGGGGCGCTCGCGCATATTTCGTCCAGCATCTCGAACAGGCCGCGGGCAACCTCAGCGCCGTGCACCCAGATGCGGTCGTGGAGCCACTCCGGGTGCGTCTTCACCTTCAGGCCCGGGGTCTTGCCCGCCGAGCGCGCGGTGAGCTCGTATGGGATGAACACGTTCTTTTCGTACAGAATCGGCACGACGAAGCTGGAGAAAAAGGCGCTGCAGGCGGATTTAGAGCGCCCGGAGAAGCTGCGGTTGGACCACATTGAGATCTGCGACAAGCTGTGGTTCCGCCGAGTTCACGGCCGTGACATCGACACCCGCGTGCTCAAAGGCCTGCAGCGCGCCACCGGCTTCGACCAGCTTGGCGACAACTTCGACACCAAGGGCATATCCCGTCAACGTGTGATCCGCACCCAGTTCGAGCAGGTCTCCGGCCAAATTGCCGAGAATCGCTCCGAGGCGATGAACCTGATCTTGGGCTCCGTGGCCGCGGCCATCGGTGCCCAGGACTGGGCCGAGGCGTCCGGGTGGAGCGGGCTGTGGGGCAACCTCGCCATTGCCGCCATCATCTTCGTGCTCATGTTCGCCCTGGTGCGGGTCCTGCAAACGGTATTCAACCAGGGCAAGCGGTTCACCTTCGGCGAGGCGGACTAGCGCCTACTCCTCGCCGTCGGTGGACAGCGCAGCCACGAACGCCTCCTGCGGCACGGTGACCGAGCCGATGTTCTTCATGCGCTTCTTACCGGCCTTCTGCTTCTCCAGCAGCTTGCGCTTACGCGAGATGTCGCCGCCGTAGCACTTGGACAGCACATCCTTGCGAAGCGCCCGGATGTTTTCGCGGGCGATGATCTTCGAGCCGATGGCCGCCTGGACGGGCACCTCGAACTGCTGGCGCGGGATGAGCTCCTTGAGCTTTTTGGTCATCTTGTTGCCGTACCACTGTGCGGAGTCCCTGTGCACGATGGCGGAGAACGCGTCCACCGGCTCGCCCTGCAGGAGGATATCCACCTTCACCAGGTCCGCGAGCTGCTCGCCGGCCTCCTCGTAGTTTAAGGAGGCGTAGCCCTTCGTGCGGGATTTGAGCATGTCGAAGAAGTCGAAGATGATCTCGCCGAGCGGCATGATGTAGCGCAGCTCCACGCGGTCCTCGGAGAGGTACTCCATGTTCTTCATCTGCCCGCGCTTGGACTGGCACAGCTCCATCGTGGAACCGACGAATTCCTGCGGCACGATGATGGTCATGTTCACAATCGGCTCGTAGACCTCGGGGATCTTCCCGCTGGGCCAGTCCGACGGGTTGTGCACGATCTGCTCCGTGCCGTCTTCCGCCACCACGCGGTAGGTCACACTCGGCGCGGTGGAGATCAGATCCAGGTCGAACTCGCGCTCCAGGCGGGTGCGGGTGATTTCCATGTGCAGCAGGCCCAAGAAACCGCAGCGGAAGCCGAAGCCGAGTGCGACGGATGTCTCCGGTTCCCAGGTCAGGGAAGCGTCGTTAAGCTGCAGCTTCTCTAAGCTCTCGCGCAGGGCCGGGAAGTCCTCCTGCGAGACCGGGAACAGGCCCGAGTAGACCATGGGTTTGACGTCCTCAAAACCTTCCAAGGGTTGCGAAGCACCCTTGGAAGCCCACGTCACCGTGTCACCGACGCGGGTGTCGCGAACATCTTTCACGCCGGTGATGAGGTAGCCCACCTCGCCGGGGCCCAACCCTTTCGTCTTTTTCATGGTGGGCGAGACCACGCCGATTTCGAGGATCTCCAGCGTCTTGCCCGTATTCATCATGAGCACCTTCTGGTTCGGCTCGAGCTTGCCGTCCATCATGCGCACGTAGGTGACCACGCCGCGGTAGGTGTCGTACACCGAGTCGAAGATCAGGGCGCGGGCGGGCGCGTCGGCGTGGTTTTCTTTCCCGTCCGAGCGCAGCGAGGACGGGGCCGGGATGAGGTCCACGACCTTATCCAGCAGCTCCGGCACGCCCTCGCCTGTCTTGCCGGAGACGCGCAGCACGTCCTCCGGCTCGCAGCCGATGATGTTGGCGATCTCCAGCGCGTACTTCTCCGGGTCCGCCGCCGGCAGGTCGATCTTGTTCAGCACCGGGATGATCTCGAGGTCGTTGTCGATGGCCATGTAGAGGTTGGCCAGGGTTTGCGCCTCGATGCCCTGGGCTGCGTCGACAAGCAAAATTGCGCCCTCGCAGGCGTCCAGGCTGCGGGCGACCTCGTAGGAGAAGTCCACGTGGCCCGGGGTGTCGATCATCTGCAGCACCATCTGCTCGCCGACGTGGTCGCCGGTCTTTGGCACCCACGGCAGGCGCACGTTCTGCGCCTTGATGGTGATGCCGCGCTCGCGCTCGATGTCCATGTTGTCCAGGTACTGGTCGCGCATCTCGCGCTCGTCCACCACGTTGGACAGCTGCAGGATGCGGTCTGCCAGCGTGGACTTGCCGTGGTCGATGTGGGCGATGATGCAGAAGTTGCGGATCCGGGCGGGGTCCGTGAACGTTTCTTCTGCAAAGTTTGTCGGTTTGGCGGCCATAATTGCCACATCCTACTTTGCGCACCCCGCGCTACGGTATGCACCATGGCCTACCACCGTCTCGGACTTGTCGCCCGTTTTCGGCCCGCTGCATGGTGGCGCGCGGTCATCGAGCTTGTGATGCTGGCCGCGTTCGCCGCGCTGTTTGGCGTCGCCTGCGTTGTCGTCCTCGGTGTGGCCGCGCAGCAGCACGGACGGGACTTTTCAGTTCTTCTGGAGGGGAGCGTGGACCCGCTGACCCCGCTTGTGCAGGTGTTAGTCATCGCCTCAATCCTGCCGGCACCGTTTCTCGCCGCGCGGATCGCCGGGCGCAACCCGCGGGCGCTGTGCAGCACCGCGCTGCGCCTGCGCTGGGGTGTGCTCGGCCGCGCACTCGCGGTGGTCGGTGCGCTGTATGCGGCGCAAGTGCTTATCGACGTCCTCCGGGCCCCCACCGACCCCACCGTCACCCCGTTCCGGTTGGAGTTGATCGCGGCGTTTGCGTTGGCCGTGCCGTTACAGGCCGCCGCGGAGGAGTTCGTGTTCCGCGGCGCGCTGCCGCAGATCCTCGGGCAGTGGGGTTCTCCCGCGTGGCTGGCGTACGCGCTGCCGGCCGCGCTGTTTGTGGCAGGCCACGCCTATAACTGGGTCGGGCTGGTAGACATCGCAGTGTTCGCGGTGTGCACCGCTGTGCTGACATGGCGCACCGGCGGGTTGGAGGCCGGCATCGCGCTGCACGCCATCGGCAACACCGTGTTTTTCTCCTACGGGGCACTCGGTTTGGTTGATCCGAACGCGACCGAGATCGGTGCAGTGCAGATGCTCGGCGCGACCTTCATGACCGTCGCCTGCACCACGCTCCTGCTGTGGGCGCTCCGCGGCACCGGTCCGGGCAGCCGAGAAATTTCAAGTGGCGGGCAGAAACCCCTTGTCCCAGCTGACGCAACGGCTTAAGGTTGCGGATAACTGTTACCCGGAGGTGCACACGTGGCGTTCGAGCGATTCAAGCGCAAAGGTGCGCGGCCACGCACGGCCTCGCTCGATCAGGGGCTGGCGCAGCTGCACGAACGGGTGAACAACCAGATCGAACACCGACGCAACCGGGCCTCCCGCGTGTACGTGCGTCCCACCGACTCCGTGCCGCGCAACGTGTACTACGCGGCAGACATGGACAGCGGCGCCGAGGCCGGCGAGGTTGTGTGGGTCACGGTGCCCTCCCGCCCACCTAAGGAGCGCTCCATGCTGGTGGTGGGCCGAGACCACACCGATGTCTTGGGCCTGCTGATCTCCCCCGAGCAGGAACATGCGCACGACGACCGCTGGTTTGAGATCGGCCCCGGCGACTGGGAAGCCTCCGGCAGCCCGTGCTGGGTGCGCCTGGACAAGACGCTCGTGGTGCCGGAGGCGGACGTGCACCGTCGCGGCACGACGGTGCCGCAGCGCCGCTTCGAGCGGGTTGCAAACACCCTCCGCGAACGCTTCCAATGGTCGTAGGCGGTTTGGTGGGGTAAGTCGGGCCTGGTATTCTGCCTGAGTTGCCCGTCACCGGCCACCTTTGCGGGTGCGTTCTGCTACGCGGACAGGACCTTGGGTTCGCGTTCATACCCAAAAGCAGTGCGCGTGATGCCCGGGCCGGGGCGACGACATCCAAGTTCGATTGAGAAACCAAGAGGTATTTCACTAATGGCTAACATCAAGCAGCAGAAGAAGCGCGTCCTCACCAACGAGAAGCGTCGCATGCGCAACAAGTCCGTCCGCTCCGCCACCCGCACCGAGATCCGCAAGTTCCGCGAGGCTGTGGAGTCCGGCGACAAGGCTGCCGCCGAGGCACAGCTGCGCGTGGCATCCCGCAAGCTGGACAAGGCCGTGACCAAGGGCGTGTTCCACCGCAACTCCGCGGCGAACAAGAAGTCCAACATGGCTCGCGCCCTGAACAAGATGGACTAGGTCCGGGTACCGTACGTCCCGTTTGCTCATCAGCAAGCGGGGCGTTTCGCGTGTAATGCCCCTACCCACAGAATCGATGTATCCGCTGTGAAACTCTCCCGCCGCGCGATTGCAGTCGCGCTTGCCGCCGCCCTTCCGCTATCTAGCCTTTCTGCCCCACCCGCACAGGCGCAGACGTTGAGCTCCTCCCCCGAGTTCGAGGCGCTGCTCAAGCGCTACGCCCCGGGTGTGGATCCGGCCCTTGTGCAGGCGCTCGGCGTGCTCGCGGCACTCGCCGCCAGTTTGGCAATTGCGATTCCGATTGTGAGGTCGGGCGAAGCGGTGTCGATAGCCAGGGAGCACACCCACAGCCTCCAGGTGGGCGGGCGCAGCCGCACCTACGACGTGGTGCTGCCGCACGGGTTCAGCCCGGAACGGTCCTACCCCGTGGTTCTCGGCTTCGGCGGCTGGCAGCACACCTCGCGCCAGACGCGCGACTACGAGAACTTGGAGAGCCAGTTCCCCGGCGCGATCGTCGTCTACGGCCAGGGCGTAAACAACGCGTGGGGCGGCGCGCCGTACGCCGCCACCAGCGTCAACGACGACGTCTCCTACACGCGCGCTGTGCTTGACGACGTCGCTTCGCGCTACCACGCCGACACCACCCGCACCGTCGCCGTGGGCCTGTCCAACGGCGGCGGGATGGCCGCCGCGCTGGCCTGCCACGCGCCGGAGATGGTGGACGCTGTGGCCACGGTGGCGGGCGCGTTCTACTCCCCCACCGTCACCGGCTGCGCGGGCGGTCAGGTGCCGACGCTGATCATGCACGGCACCAACGACGCCGTGGTGAGCTACAACGGGGGCGTCCGCCACGGCGCACCGTACGAATCCGTCGACGCCGTCGCGCGCACCTTCGCACGCAAAAACGGCTGCTCGCTGGTCGCCGCCGAGTCCCGCTCGGGCAGCGTGACCGCGTTCGACTTCGAGCGTTGCTCCGCGCCCACGCGGATCGAGCGGGTGGAAGGCGGCGGCCACACCTGGTTCACCGACCCCGACGCCACACGGGCGACGGCGCAGTTTTTGCGGCGCTTCCTTTAAACCACGCCGATAAACCCGCGCCCAACGAGCGCGGCCCCGACGATGATGAAGAATGCGCCGGCAGCAATGTCGATGTAGGGGCCGGCGAATAAGAATGTCCGGCGCAGTCTCTCGGCGGACGTGACCTGCGCGATCAGCCCGAACAACGCAAACGAACTGAGCCACAGCGCCGCGAGCACAACCAGCGCGGTGGCCAACGACGGGCTGGCCGGCAACATCGGGGCGATCATGGCGGCTAATGCCACCACGATCTTCGGGTTGGACAGATTGGTCAGCAGCCCGCGGAGGTAGGAGGACCGCACAGACCCGAGGCGCTGCACCGCCTCGTCGAGGTCTGCCGGCGGTTCGTCCCGGTCGCGCAGCCCGCCTCGCAGATTGACCGCCCCCATCCAGACCAGGACCGCGCCGCCGACGACCTGCACCGCACTGACGGTCTGGGGCACCGCGTTGAGGAGCGCCGCCGCGCCGAAGACGGTCAGCGCAAACCACAGCGCCGCGCCGGTGTGGATGCCCAGGTTCGCGGCCCACGCGTGCCGGCGCGACCGCGTGGCGGTGCGCATCAGCAGCACGAGATCCGGCCCCGGTGCCGCGGCACCGACCAGGTTGAGCCCGACGATGGCCGCGAGATCCCCCAGCGCGATCATGCCAGTTCAGCGATTCGGCGCACCGCGTTTTCGAGCGCGAATTCCGGGTCGCCGCCCTGCCCCTTGACCTCCGCGTCCAGGTCGGAGACGATGATCACGGCTTGGGAAACCGCGTCGCCGCTCCACTGGCGTGCGACCTGCATCGTTTTCTTCGCCACGTACGGGTGCATGCCTACGGTGCGGGCGATCTGGTCCGGGTTGGCGCGTACACCGTGCAGTTTGGCAATGTCGCCGACCTTGCGGGCCAAAGCGGCGGAGATACTGACTGGGCTGGTGCCCAGCTGCAGCGCCCGGCGAGTGGACGCCAGCGCGCGGTCGGTGCGTCCGGCCACCGCCTGGTCCGCGATGTCGAAGCCGGCCACCTCGGCCACACCCACGTAGTACGCGCGTACGGACTCGACGGTGAGTTCTCCCTCAGTGTCGCTGACCAGCTGGCTTACGGCGGAGGCGAGCTCGCGCAGGTCGGAGCCGACGGATTCCAGCACCGCCGCCGCCACGTCTGGGGTGGGGCGTACACCATGGCGACGGAATTCCTCCATGAGCCAAGTGCGGCGCTCGTTGTCCTTCAGCGGGTCGGCCTTGTGCACCTCGGCGGCTTTAGCAAATTTTTTCACCATGGCCTTTTGCCGCCCGCCTCCGGTGTGCTCAATGACCAGCGTGATCCCCGGGGCCGGGTCCACGCACGCTGTGAGCAAAATCTCGGTGGGTTCTTTGCCCGCCAGTTCAGCGTGCTTGACCACTACCACCCGGTCCTCCGCAAACAGCGAGGGGCTGGTTGCCATGGCTATCTCGCCCTCGGAGACGTCGCCGGCGCGCAGCGTGGTGACCTCCACGCCCTCGCCGGCCGCTGCGACGATGGCTTTGGTCGCGCGCTCCGCCAGGAAGTCGTCCTCGCCGAGAACGAGGTGCACGGGGTTGAGCATGCGCGCCATCTTACGGCCCACGCACCTCCAGCACCGCGTTGCGCTGTAAGCCCGGGGGATTATCCGCGGCCAGATTTGGGGAAACCTGGCAAATTCATCGCCAGACGTTCATATTTGTATTGGAACCCGCACAGCCCGCAACGCTGCGCGGTACCACCTGGTTGGTTTCAAACTGACAATGCTTACCGGAAGGATCTTTCATGAGCACGCCTTTAACCACCCGCCGCCGCGGCACCTCGATTGCGGCCGCCGCACTGGCCCTCGCCACCGTTTCCCCACTCACGCACGCGGTTGTCGCCCCCGACACCGCCCCCGCCGCCGAAGCTGTGACCAATAGCAGCCCGGCCGACTCGAAGTGGTCTGCCCCGGCCGGAACCATCGACGCAGACGCCATCAAAAACGGCTACGTCAACAGCGCCATCGACCTGACCAACGCCGCGCACCTGCTGTCCGGCCGCGTTGGCGTGATGGAATCAACCGCTCCGTCGAGCATCTCCGACTCGATGGGGCTCAACGGTGTCACCGTGTTGATGCAGTTCCGCGACTCCGACGGCACGCTTTCCCCCGTCTACGCAGCCCAGTCCCAGCCCCTTGCGAGGCAGGCCGCCGGCGCCTACGCCTTCGACCTGCGCATGCGCGACGCAAACGGCAACCTGGTCAAGGATAAAAAGGGCAACTACGTCTCCTTCTACGATGCCAACGGTAAACCGCACCTATTCGACGCCTCCGGCGTGGGCAACGGCCAGCAGGCGTACCGCCTGTGGGTGGCGGAAAAAGACCTGGTCAACCCGGAAACGGGCAACCAGTACGTCTACACCCGCCAATCCGGCGGCATCGTGCCCAACTCCTGGGTCGGCGTGGCGCCGGGCTCGGGCCAGTACCCCGCGGACGCGTCCGGCATGTTCCAGCTTGTCGGCACCAACATCCAGCGCACCGGCATCTTCCTCACGGAGGTCGTGGATCCGGCAAACAGCTACATGTCCGCGCCCAACGTCAAGGTTGACCCGCTGGGGCCGCTGAACAATCCGGCGACCACCCTGCAGGTGACCGACACCATCTCCGGCTTTGTGTGGATGGACACGCTCAAAGGCGACCGCACGGTCGGCCCGCCAACCCGCAACATGGACGACGGCGACACCAACCTCGAGGGCTACAACGTCTTCGCTTCGGTGCTGACCCCCGACGCCCAAAAGCGCGTCGAGGCCATTGAAAAAGATTCCAAGATCACGCTGGCGCAGCGGGCGGGCGCTATCAAGGCCATGCTCGAGGAAATGCGGGCTGCCGGCAAGGAACCGATCGCGGTGACCGTTACCGGAAAGACCGACAAAAACGGCCAGTACACCCTGCGCACCGGCTACAAGGAGCTCTCCGGCAACTCGCGCATGTACATGTGGGTCACCGACCAGAACGGCCAGCAGGTCAACGCGTACTCACCATTTCCCACCCCGGTGTTCCAGGAGTACAACGACAACGCCGGCGAGTCTCCCCACCCCGCCGCGACCTTCGTGCCGGGCATGAACCCCTTCGCGGACAACTTCTACAACTTCGGCTTCGCGGTCGTGCCCTACGGGCCGGTGAAGTTGGACATTCCCAACTACGACCAGCTGCTGAACCCGTCGCCGCTGGACGGCACGGCGCAGCTCAACGTCACTGGCACGCTGCCGCCGGTGCCGGGCAACCGAATCGTCTGGCGCAACGAAACCACCGGCAAGGTGGTCAAGGAGTGCCCGGTTTCCTCGCTCGCGGAGGCGAACGCCTGCACCTTCCCGGTCGCGTCCGACCCCACCGCCGCAGCCGGCACGGTCTACTCCGCAACACTTTACGGCGGCACCGGGGACCTCCTCGCCTCCGACTCCTTCCAGGTGGCCAATGGCCAAAACGCGGTGAGCCAGCCGGCCTACCCTGACAAGGAAACCTTCCCAGGCAAGGCCGTCACACTGAACCAGACGGACACGTCCGTTCCGGCGGGCACGGAGTTCACCTTCGGCACGCCTGTCGACGCCTCCGGTTCCCCCGTTTCCGACTGGACCACGCAAGCAGCTTCGGATGCGGGCACCGGCGGGTTCACCGCCGCCCCGCCCGCCGGCACCGCGCCCGGCGAGTACACGATCCCCGTGCAGGTGGTTTACCCGGACCGCTCGCAGGAGACGGTCTTTGCCAAAGTCACCGTCACGCCGCCCCAGCAGGCGGAGGAGTTCACCCCGCAGGGCCAAACCACCGAGGCCGCCGTGGGCACCTCTGTGCCGGAGGCGCGCTCGGCCATCGCCAACGTGGTGGACCTGCCGGCGGACGCGACCTACAGCTGGGAAACGCCGCCGTCCACCGACAAGGAGGGCGACTTCCCCGCGGTGGTGCTGGTGACCTACCCCGACGGCTCGGTGGACCGGGTGCCAGTGACGGTGCGCATCACCCCGGCACCGGCGAAGCCGCTGAACCAGACCAACGAGCCCGCCGGGCGAGATCAGACGGTCAACCTGGGTGATACGCCGATCGCGCGCGCCTCCATCGCCAACGCCGACGACATGCCTGCTGGCACCCATTTCACCTACGAAACTCCGGTGGACACCTCCACGTCCGGCGCGAAGCAAGCCGTTGTTCTGGTCACCTACCCCGACGACTCCGTGGACCGGGTAGAGGTGAAGGTGCACGTGCGCACGCAGGCGGAGCAGTTCGACCCGTCCGGGCAGCCGCAGACGGTGGACAATGGTGCTGAGGTGGACCCGAAGGCGTCGATAAGCAACGCAAGCGAACTGCCGGAGGGCACCACCTTCGAGTTCGAGAACGCCCCGAATACCTCCACGCCGGGGACGAAGGACGCCGTTGTCGTTGTCACCTACCCTGACGGCACTCAGGATCGCGTCCAGGTGCAGGTCACGGTGACCCCGCAAAACGAGCAGTACGCGCCGCAACCGGCGGTGCAGGTGGTGGATCAGGGCACGACGCTCAACCCGGAGCTGTCCTTGGTTCCGAACCAGCAGCTTCCCGAAGGCACCCGCTTCGAGTGGGCCGCCACCCCGGACACCTCCTCGCCGGGGATGAAGGACGGCGTGGTGCGCGTGACGTACCCGGACGGCACCACCGAGGACATCAAGGTGCAGATGGAAGTGCGCACCCAGGCCGAGCAGTACGCGCCGGTGGCGAAAACGCAGACCGTCGACAACGGTGCCACGCCGAAGGCACAAGACTCCATCGCCGACACCGCATCGCTGCCGAAGGGCACCACGTTCGAATGGGAGGAAGCGCCCGACACCTCCTCGCCGGGGTCAAAGGACGCCGTCGTCGTGGTCACCTACCCCGACGGCTCCACCGAAAAGATCCCGGTGAGCGTGGTTGTGCGCACGCAGGCCGACGCGCTCACCCCCGAGAGCCAGGACCGCACCGTGGACAACGGCAGCACGTTGGACCCGAAGGACTCCATCACCAACGCCGGCGACCTGCCGGAGGGCACCAAGTTCGCCTTTGAGACGCAGCCTTCGACCGACAAACCAGGCACGTACACCACCAACGTCATCATCACCTACCCCGACGGCAGCGTGGACACAGTGCCGGTGAAGGTCACAGTGAGCCCGCTTTCGGACACCACTGACCCGCAGGGCGCCGACGCCACCGTCGACAACGGCAGCCACGTCACAGCAGAAGACCTGCTGGCCAACGAGGACACGCTGCCGGAAGGCACCACGCTCGCGCTGGAGAACCCGGTGGACACCTCGAAGCCGGGCAAGCAAGAGGTCACCGTTGTTGTCACCTACCCGGACGGCTCCACCGAGAAGGTCACCACAACCGTCACGGTGCGCGAGCAGGCGGACACCAACTCCCCCGCTGGCCAGGATATCGACGTGGTCGAAGGCGCCGCGGCGTACCCCGAGTCGGCGATCACCAACATCGGCGCCCTGCCCGCCGGCACCACCTTCACCTGGGCCACCGAGCCGGACACCAGCGCAACCGGCACCCAGGACGCGGTCGTGCGCGTGACCTACCCGGACGGCTCCACCAAGGACGTGCCGGTCAAGGTCAACGTCACGCCGAAGCCCGCCCAGCCGATGAACACGACCAACAACGCCACCGGCCAGGACATCACCGTCAAGGCCACCAGCGCGCTGGACGCCCGCAACGCCGTGGCGGACGCGGACTCGCTGCCGGCTGGCACGCACTTCGAGTTTGTCAACCCGCCGTCGACGGACAAGCCCGGCACGTTCGACAACGTCGAGGTGCGCGTGGTGTACCCGGACGACACGGTCGACACCATCACCGTGACGGTCACCGTCACCCAGCTTGCGGACGACTACACTCCCGCCGCCGCGGAACAGACCGTGGACAACGGCGCCACCCCGGACGCCGCCGCATCCATCGGCAACCTTTCGGACCTGCCGGCCGGCACGAAGGTGGAATGGGACAGCGCGCCTGACACCTCCTCCCCCGACGACAAGACCGGCACCGTGAAGGTAACCTACCCCGACGGCTCCACCGACACCGTCGAGGTCACCGTCACCGTGCGGCCGCAAGCCGACACCCTCACCCCGGCGCCGAAGGTGCAGACCGTCGGCTACGGCACGACCGGCTTGCGCCCGGAAGACTCCATCGCCAACGTCGACGAGCTGCCCGGCGCCACCTACGCCTTCAAGAACGAGCCGGACACCACCAATCCCGGCGTGCAGGAAGTCACCGTCACCGTGACCTACCCGGACGGCTCCTCCGAGGTGGTCACAACCCAGATCGTTGTGAGCCCGCTTGCGGACGCGCTCGAGCCGGCTGGCCAGCCGCAGACGGTGAATAGGGATGCTGCGGTGGACCCGAAGGCGTCGATAAGCAATGCAAATGACCTGCCCGAGGGCACCACCTTCACCTTCGAATCCCCCGTGGACACCGCGACCTCCGGTGCCAAGGACGCGGTGGTGCTGGTGACTTACCCGGACGGCTCCGTCGACCGTGTCAGCGTGCAGGTCAACGTACGCACCGACGAGCAGTACTACGCGCCCGCCGGCAGGACGCAGACCGTCAACATCGGCGACGACCCCGCGCCCGCCGCCTCCATTGTGCACCCGGAATCGCTGCCGGTGGGCACCAAGCTGACGTGGGAGAGCGCACCGGATACCTCGAGCGGCGGCGCGAAGGACGCCGTGGTGCGCGTGGAGTACCCCGACGGGACCAGCGAAACCGTGAGCGTGACCGTTAGCGTCCGCTCCAACAAGCAGCAGTACACCCCGCACGCGGGTCTGCAAACGGTGGACAAGGGCGCGCAGCCGCAGGCCGCCGACTCCGTGGATAACGCCGGCGAGCTGCCGGACGGCACCGAGCTCACCTGGGCGTCCACGCCCGACACCTCCTCGCCCGGGCAGAAGACCGGCGAGGTGCTGGTGACCTACCCCGACGGCACCTCGGAGACCCTCCTGGTTGTGGTGCAGGTGCGTAACGACGCTGAGATGCACGATCCCACCACCGCCGACCAGGTGGTGAACCAGGGCCAGGCCGTCGACCCGCGCGCGTCGGTGTCCGGCGACCTGCCGGACGGCACGAACCTCACCTGGGAGCAGCCGGTGGACACCTCGACATCCGGCGTGAAGGACGCCGTTGTCGTGGTGACCTACCCGGACGGCTCCGTCGACCGTGTGCCGACGAAAGTCATCGTGCGCACCCACACCGACCAGCACGACGCTGCCGGCCAGGACATCACCGCTGTCGAGGGCATCGACGCGCCGCCGGCGCGCACCGCCATCGCCAACGTGGCGGAGCTGCCGACCGATGCCGTCTACACGTGGTCGGTCGCGCCGGATACCTCCGCAACCGGCGATGTCCCCGCCGTGGTGCTGGTGACCTACCCGGACGGCACGGTGGACCGCGTCCCGGTCACCGTCCACGTCGTAGCGGCACCGAAGACCCCGATGAACGAGCAGCACACCCCGAGCGCTGGTGAGCAGACCGTCAACGTCGGCGACAGCGTCGTGCCGCGCGCTTCCGTGGGCAACGTGGGCGACCTGCCTGCCGGCACCTACTTCGAGTTCACCCAGCCGGTGGACACCTCCACCCCGGGCAATAAGGACGCCGAGGTGCTGGTGACCTACCCGGACGGCACGACCGACACTGTGAAGGTCACCGTTGCCGTGCGCTCCCAGGCCGACCAGTTCTCCCCGGAGGGCCAGCCGCAAAGCGCCAACCACGGGCAAGTGCCAGCGGCCACCAACTCGATTGCCAACCCCTCCGAGCTGCCGGCCGGCACCACGGTGACCTGGAAGACCGAGCCGGACGTTACCGCCCCGGGCGACAAGGACGCCGAGGTGCTTGTGACCTACCCCGACGGTTCCACTGAGACCGTGAAGGTGAAAGTCAGCGTCCGCGAGCAGTCCCAGCAGTTCAACCCGGCCGGTAAGGACCAGTCCGTGAAGGAGGGCGATGCCCCTGAGGCGTCCGCGTCTATTGCCAACCCGGAGCTGCTTCCCGAGGGCACCACGATTACTTGGGAGGACGCGCCGGACACCTCTACTCCGGGCGCAAAGCAGGCCACAGTGGTGGTGACCTACCCTGACGGCACCACGGACAAGGTCAACGTCCAAGTTGCCGTCGGTTCCATGGCCGACCAGCACGACCTGGTTGGAAAGGACCAGAGCGTCACCAGCGGCGATGTGCCGCAGGCCGGAAACTCCGTGGCGAATGTGGCCGACCTTCCCGCGGGGACCACATTCGGCTGGAAAACCGCCCCGGACACCTCTACCCCGGGCGCAAAGCAGGCCACAGTGGTGGTGACCTACCCGGACGGCTCCACGGACACCGTGGACGTCACCGTTGACGTGGCGAGCCAGGCTGACACGCACGACCCGCAGAGCCAGGGTATCCAGGCCGTGGTGGACATTCCTGCGCCGAACGCCGCGGCCGCTATCGCCAACGCGTCCGACCTGCCGGCCGGCACCACCATCACCTGGGACAGCGAGCCCGACACCTCCACACCTGGCACCACTGCCGCGACTGTGGTGGTGACCTACCCGGACAAGACCGAGGACCGGGTGCCGGTGGAGGTCACCGTCATCGAGGCCCCCGCGACCCCGATGAACGAGTCCCACCAGCCAGACACCCGCCCGGTGTTTACGAAGCAGCTTGTCGACGCCCCTTCGGCCGCCACCGCCGTCGTCAACGCCGGCACCTTCCCGCCGGGCACCCACATCGAGTGGACCACCGAGCCGGACACCTCCGTGCCCGGCGAGCAGACAGCGTCGATCACCGTGACCTACCCGGACGGCACCAAGGACGTCGTGGAGACCACCCTGACCGTGGGTGAATCGCTGTCCACCACGCACACCCCGTTCTGGAACCAGACCCACGCCCAGCCAGGTGCCAAGGTGACCCTGCCGCAGATCGGCGACCGCTCCTTGCCGGCCGGCACCACGTTCACCGTGGACAACCCGGCGTTTGTCATCGCCGACAACGGCACTGTGTACTTCACCATGCCGGCGGACGCGAAGCCCGGCGATGTGTTCACGACCACCGTGACCATCCGCTACCCGGACGGCTCCTACGAGACGGAGGAGATCCGCGTCACGGCGGGGATGGCCTACAACCCGAGCTACGGCGATCCCGTCGCCGCGGCGCTCGGCGGCTCCGGCACCGCGCTGCTGACCTTCGATGTCGCTCCGGGTGTCTCCGAGGCGCACATCACCGCAACGCACGACCACAACGGGCTGTGGCAGATCTCCAACCCGGACGCCCGCGGCAACATCACCGCAGTGGGTCCGACGCTGGAGGCGCTGGCGAAGCTGTACACCGGCAAGGAGTCGGTCGCGGAGCTCGCATCGCTTTTCGATGCCTCCGCCGACGTCACCGTCACCTACCGCCCAGGCGTGCCCGCCGACGAGGACGTCACCGCCCGGTTTACCCTCGTCGCGGTTGACGGCACGCCGATGGCGCAGGTCTCGGATTGGGACGGCGACGGCACGTCGAACGAGGAGGAGCTGGCGAAGGGCACCAACCCCTTCGACCCGGCGTCGGTGCCTGCGAGCGCCGCGCCGACGATCAACCCGATCACGGCAGGCGACCAGACGGTCAGCGGCACGGCCGCGCCTGATTCTGAGGTAGTGGTCACCTTCCCCGACAAGTCCACCGCGACCACGACGGCTGCCAAGGACGGCACGTGGACGGTCGACGCTCCTGAGCTGAAGGGCGGCGACGTTGTCGAGGCCGTCTCCGACGGCGGGGACCCGGTGACCACAACGGTGCAAGACGGAGCAGCCGAGCCGGAGGCGCCGAATCACGGCTACCCCACCGATGCCACCGTCACCCCGGGCGGCACCACCACCATCCCGGCACCGACGCTTCCCGAAGACGCCACCGTCGCCCCGAAGCCGAGCGTGCCCGACTGGGTCGAAGTCAAACCCGACGGCGAGATCGTGCTCACCCCGCCGGAAGACGTCACCCCGGGCACCTACCCGGTCGAAGTCGAGATCACCCAGCCGGACAAGGACCCGGAAACCGCCACCATCGAGGTGACAGTGACCGAGCCGGAGGCGCCGAATCACGGCTACCCCACCGATGCCACCGTCACCCCGGGCGGCACCACCACCATCCCGGCACCGACGCTTCCCGAAGACGCCACCGTCGCCCCGAAGCCGAGCGTGCCCGACTGGGTCGAAGTCAAACCCGACGGCGAGATCGTGCTCACCCCGCCGAACGACGTCACCCCGGGCACCTACCCGGTCGAGGTCGAGATCACCCAGCCGGACAAGGACCCGGAAACTGCCTCCATCGTGGTGACGGTGACCGAGCCGGAGGCGCCGAATCACGGCTACCCCACCGATGCCACCGTCACCCCGGGCGGCACCACCACTATCCCGGCGCCGACGCTTCCCGAAGACACCACTGTCGCCCCGAAGCCGAGCGTGCCCGACTGGGTCGAAGTCAAACCCGACGGCGAGATCGTGCTTACCCCGCCGGAAGACGTCACCCCGGGCACCTACCCGGTCGAGGTCGAGATCACCCAGCCGGACAAAGACCCGGAAACTGCCTCCATCGAGGTGACAGTGACCGAGCCGGAGGCGCCGGCGCCGTCTGTGTCCTCTTTTGGGTCCTCTTCGCTGACTGATGAAGAGCGCCAGCGCTGCATCGCCACCGGTGTCGGCTTCGGCGTGCCGCTGCTGGCGCTGATCCCGCTGGCGGTTGCCGCGCAGGTGCACCTGCCCTGGGTTGACCAGGTCTCGCAGCAGTTCAACGCAGCTGCGCGCGACTTCAACACTCAGTTGCAGCAGCAGGCCGGCGTGTTCAACCCCGAGTTGGCGCACCAGGTGGACAGCATCAACCGGCAGCTGGAGGCGTTCGGCCGCGACTACGGCACCGCCATCGGCGCTGTCGGCGCGGTTGCCGCTGTCGTGCTCATATCCGCCACGTTGTGGGAAAACTGCACCCCCGGCTCCCAGCTGAGCACTGACTCGAGCAGTAAGTAGCGCTCGCTGAGCCCAAGTAGGCACCTGACCGGCCGGTCAGGTGCCTTTGCGGTTGGGAAAGATGACGGGGATGCCCTGGCGGGTGGCTACTGGACGTTTCTTCGGCGGGCCGCTTTCAAGCACGACCACAAGCTGCGCCCACTGCGGCACCGGCTCAGCCTCCTCGGCGGTGTCCACCACATGCGCGCGCAGCCCGGTGTAATCCACCGGTGCGGCGGGCTGATTCATCACGGCGGCAACGACCACGCATGCGGCCGCGGCGCACACTGTCGCCCGCGGGCGTCCGGCGAGGAACCCGGCGATGATCCAGCCGTAGGCCACCACAGCCGTCAACGGGGTTGCGCTCACCGTCGCGCTCGGCAACCCTGCCCCGATTTTGGCCACGGTGTGCACCCACCACGCCATCGGCTCCACGCACCACAGCACAGGCACCTCCAGACCGCCAGGTAGAAGCGACGCCACTGCCGCGATGAGGCCGAGCACCGTCACCGGCCCCACCACGGGGGCCACCAGCACGTTGGCGCCGACAGCTACCAGCGAAACTTTCCCCGCCATCAGGGCCACGATCGGCATGGTGGCCACGTCCGCCGCCACTGCGACGACCAGCGCGCGCACGAGGATGTCCGGCCAGCCCGTCGCCGCCAATGCCCGGTAGAGCAGCGGAAATAAGGCTACGATGCCGGCAGTGGCCGCCACAGATAGTGCGAACCCGTAGTGCACCGCGAGATCCGAGTCCACGAGCACCAGCCCGATCACGGACAAGCACAGCGCGTGAATCGGTTCCGCCTGCCTGGATGAAAGCACCGCCACCAGCCCCACCAGGCCGGACACCGAGGCACGCAGCACGCTCGGCTCCGGGCCGACCAACGCGGCGTAGACCAGGAGCGCCACTGCGGAGGCCGCGATCTTGCCGCGCAGCCCCGCCCCGGCCGCTGCCGCCGCAACCGCGGCGAAGGTGGAGACGATCGCGATATTGGCGCCAGAGACAGCAGACAGATGCGACAGGCCGGTATCGATGTACATCTGGTGCTCCGCGGCGGACTGCAGGTTGACGTCGCCGAGCACCATGCCCGGAATGAGCCCCTGCGACGCGGGGCCCACCTGCGCCTCCACCGCCGCGGCGAAGGTGGAGCGGACGTGGTGCGCGAACGCCGCCAACCCCTCGGGCGGGCCGATCACCTCGACCCGGCCATTGAGCACGAACGGGTTCACGCCGGGGCGGCCCGACTCCGCCACAACCCCACTGCCCACAACCTGCGCGCCGTTGACGGCACCGTCGGGCAGCTCTTCGACGAACACCGGCGTGACCGACGGCTGGCCCGGCACCCGTACCCGCACGAGGTACGCGCCGGACGACGTCTGCTTCGGTGCGCCGCTGACCGTTCCCGCGACCTCGGCGGCGGTGGAGCACAACCGCATCCGCACTGTCGCGGTCACTGCAGCCGCCACCCCAAGGCCCGCGGTGAGCACCGCCTGGCCGAGCTCGCGCCATATCAGACACCCAACCACGAACACGCCTGTGGCAGCGGCCGCCGCCCACGTCCCGAACAGGATGCAGCACGCCGCCGCGGCCCACACTGCGAGCGCCGCCGGAACTAGCCGCAGCTCCGACACGGCTACAGCCCCACCTGCGAACGCATTGCTTCAAACTTGGCGGGACCGATGCCGCGCACGTCCATGAGCTGCTCCACCGACGTAAACGGGCCGTGAGCCTCCCTGTGGGCGACAATCGATGCCGCCGTCGCTTCCCCCACCCCTGGCAGCGAGGTGAGCTCCGCCGCAGTAGCCGAGTTCAGCGACACGGTTCCGGGCCTGCCGTCTGCGGGCGGGGGCACACCAGGCGGCGGGGCGGCACCGACGGCCTGGACGAGGATCTGCTGGCCGTCCACCAGCAACTGCGCCTGGTTGTGCGCCAGCAGGTCCGCATGCGGCAGTGGCTGGGCGACCTGGAGGGCGTCGGCGATGCGGGAGCCCTCGTTGAGCGTCATCAGCCCCGGGTTTGCCACCTCCCCCACAACGGCCACTACCACCACCCCGCGGACTTCAGTCGGTTCCGCTACCTGCTCCCATTCGATCTGCTCGCCACCATCGCCGTCGCGGGTGAAACCCCACACCCCCACCGCAAGCAGCAGCGCTGCGACCACCACGGCGGCCGGCTTGACCGGCACCGACACGCGCGGCGCGGGGTAGCGCACAGCCAGGAGGTCTTCTTCCCCGGTTGGCCTGGTGAGCTCCTGCAGGCGGTCAATGGCGTTCATGCCACGGAAGCTAAATGTGCAAGCGCACAACCGGAAGCCCCCCGGCCGAAATCTGTGGATAACGTTGTTGCGGCGTCACCAACTCACCCCGCTTGTCCACAGCTACTGGGCGGGTTCCAGAGAAGAAAAGACAACCGAAAGGCCGATCGCGCCGGGGCCGGCGTGGACCGCCAGGACGTCGACAAGCGGTTCCAGCATCACCCGGGAGCCCTGCGGTAGCTGGGCCTCGAGCAGGTCCGCGAGCTGACTAGCCGCATCCGCCGCGTCCGCGTGCTGGATCGCGGCGAACACCGGCTCGCCGGCGGCGCGCTCCACAACAAGTTCCGCGAGCTTGGCAAACGCCTTCGACTGGGTGCGGGTCTTGCCAGCGAGTTCCAGCTTGCCGTCGTGGATGCGCAAAATCGGCTTGTTCGCCAGCAGCGCCGCCGACAGCACCGCTGTGCCTGTGGGCAGCCGCCCGGACTTTCGCAGATCATCCAACTGGTGCAGGTATACCCACGTCTCCGCACGGGCGAGAGTGGACTTCGCCATCGCCTCGCATTCGTCCACATCCCCGCCTTCTAGGGCCACCGTCGCAGCGGCCATTGCCGCGGCGCCGACAGTCATGCCGGCGGCGTCGGTTTCTACCACGCGGACGGTTCCGGGAAACACCGCAGACGCCGCCACGGCCGCAGACCACGTCGACGACAGCGCCTTGGACAAGTGCAGCGCCACCACCCCGTCATCTCCGCCGCGCTCCAGCTGACGCGCATAACAGGCCGCCAACTCCAGGGAGGAAAGTCCGGAGGTGCCCTTCTCCTCGCCGTGGTCCATCACGTGCATGTCCGCGACGGTGATATCCAGCTCGCGCACAACCTGCGCAGGCAAGCCGGCCGAGGAGTCCACCACCACACGCACTGCCACTTAGTTCAGCCCCCGGTTCCAGGCTTCGAGGTACCAGCGGGACACCGAAGGATCGTCGGGAAGCGGCATCGCCACAAGCCGTGCGGTGTTGGCGTTGCCCAGTCCTTTCAGCGCCGGGTACTGCGCCACAACGAAGCCGAGAAGCGACGCGGTCAGCGCCGCGATCGTGCCGCCGTGGGAGACCAACAGCACCGCCGAGTCGTCCCACTCGCGGTAATCACGCACGAGCTCGTCCACCACCGCGCGCGCACGCCCGGCCACCTCCAGCCGGCTCTCCCCGCGCGGCGGCGCCCAGGAGGCATCGGTGCGCCACACGGCACGCGCCCCTTCGTGCGCAGTGTCCACCTCGTTGTGCGTCTTGCCCTGCCAGTCCCCGAGGTGGGTTTCGCGCAGGCGGCTATCGACGTCTACAGCAAGCCCCAAATCAGCCGCCACCACCTCAGCGGTGTTTCTCGCGCGCATCAGGTCAGATGAGACGATCTTGGAAATTCCGAGATCACGCAGTTCTTTCGCCGCGGCGTGGGCTTGCGCGACACCCCGGTCAGACAGCACCGTGTCCAGCTGCCCCTGCATGCGCGAGGTGGCGTTGTACTCCGTCTCGCCGTGGCGCAGCAGGATCAAACGACGTTGCATGGTGTAAAACTCGCCTAGTATTCGTCGTCGGCTACCGCCGGGCCCTCACCCGCAAGCGGCAGGTCTTCAATGTTCTGCGCCTGGCGCAACTCGGCCTCGTCGCCGAAGGCAGTGGGGCGCTCGTAGGGCTCGAGGCCCTCGACCTCGATCGCCGGGCAGTCCGCGTAGAGTCGGTCTAGGCCGTAGAACTCGCGCTCGGCGTCACGCTGGATGTGGACGACAAAGTTGCCGTAGTCCAGCAGCACCCAGCGGTTTTCGCGGTTGCCCTCGCGGCGCTTCGGCTCCACGCCAAGATCCGTCAGGTCGTCCTCGACCTCCTGGACAATAGCGGCGACCTGGCGTTCGTTGTCCGCCGAGACAATCACGAACACGTCGGTGATAGCCATGACGTTGGACACGTCGATGACAGCGATGTTCTTGCCAAGCTTTTCATCCGCTGCCTTGGCGGCAACTTTGGCCCGGTCGATGGAGATCTGCGGAGCGGTCAAGTGGGAAACCCTTCGTGTGTAGGCGGACAGACCCCGCCATTGTCCCACGACACGCCCCGGTAGTGCTACTTAGGCGTACAGAGCGTTCTTGGCGATGTACTGCACCACCCCGTCCGGCACCAGGTACCAGACCGGGCGCCCCTCGGCGGCGCGGGCGCGGCAGTCCGTGGACGAAATGGCCATCGCGGGAATCTCCACCAAGTGCACGCGCTCCTGAATGTCGGCGGGGAACATGTCCTCCCGCAGCTCGTAGCCCGGACGTGTGACACCGACGAACTCTGCGAGCTCGAACATTTCCTCCCAGTCGTGCCACGACATGATGGAGGCAAGCGCGTCCGCGCCAGTGATAAAGTACAACGCCTCGTCAGGGAACTGCTCGCGCAGGTCCCGCAACGTGTCGATGGTGTAGGTCGGCCCACCACGGTCGATATCTACCCGCGAGACCGAAAACCGCGGATTGGAGGCGGTGGCGATCACCGTCATCAGGTAACGGTCCTCCGCCGGGCTGATCGTCTTGCCCGCCTTCTGCCACGGCTGGCCGGTGGGCACAAAGATGACCTCGTCCAACTCGAACCGGTCGGCCACTTCGCTCGCGGCGACCAGGTGCCCGTGGTGGATTGGGTCGAACGTGCCGCCCATGACACCGATGCGCCTGGCCCGATCCAACGAGGCCGCGTAGTGTTCCCCCACTGCGCCTACCACTGCGCCTACCACTGTGGGGGCAAAGGCACGATGTCGATGGACTCGATGAAGAGCATGCCTGCTCCCAACAGCGCCCCAAGCAACGCGCCGACGATGCCGAACGCGATGCCGACACCGAGCTCCGTCTTCGTCTCGTCCGCCCACTTCTCGGAGGAACCGGCGGAGCTGCGCGACACCTCGCGCTTTGTGCACAGCGGCTCGCCGTTTTCGTCCTTCACCGCGATGGGCTCGCCGGTCGCCCCGTCGATGATGGGCGTGCCTTTGTCATCCACCTCCCAGGTGCAGCTCTCCTCAACGACCACCGTGCGCTTGCTGTCGCGCGTAATGGTTTCAGCGCCGGCGGGGGCTGCGGCGAGGGCTACGGCGCAGGCGGTGGCTGCGGCAGTGGTGCGGATGCAACGCGTCATCAGCGGTACCGTACCTGATCTACGAAACGGCCGAAGGAATCGGAAACCTGGTTATCCCAGCGCGACGGCCAGCGGAAGTACCTGGCGTGGTTGCCGCCGTTGCTCTGGGAGCCCTGCAGCGTCTGCACCGACAGGTCGCACACCGCGTCCAGCGGCAGGCAGTAGTTCACGCGGTTGCGCGTGGCCGCAGCCGTCTTCGAGTTAAACGGCAACATGCCCAGCATGCCGCCTGCGCCGCCGCCGGGCACGCCCACCGTGGACCAGTCGCCCGCCGCCGTGTTGGGGTTGCCAAAGTAGACCACGCCCGCGAGCTGACCGCGTCGCGCCAGTTCGCGCTCGTGCTCAAGCAGAATCATCGCGCCCTGGGAGTAGCCGGACAGGATGTACTTCGGGCGGCAGCCGGTGGCGCGCTCGTAGTCGTTGATCATCTGCATCACTCCGCCACGGCCGATCTGCACGGAATCCAGGAACTGGTTCGCCGCGCGCCGCGCCGTCATGAAGACCGGGTTGGCCCACTGGATGGCCAGGCCGAGCGCTTGCAGCAGCGTGGACGGCACAGCCACCTCGGGCACGTCGTACTCCGGGAAGGTCGCCGGGTAGTAGCGCGGCTCCAGGCCGATGACCTCGACGTCCTTCATCAGCGAATTGCCGCCGTGGGTGGCGGTGTAGCGGCGCTCCGCATGACGCAGGAAGGCGCGGATGGTTTCGCCCTCCCAGCCGTTGGAGGTCCACGGCGCGGCCCACGAGTACTTGGTGGGGTAGATCTCCCCGTTCTGGCCTGAGCCGCGTGCGGCAACCACAGCGACGGCGGGGCAGCGGGTCTGCGCGTCCGCTTCCTGCACGGGAGCGACGGGGGTGACAGTGGCGGTAACTGCTGTGGCAACAGCGGTGGCGAACAGCCCGAAGCGGGCGCGCCAAGAGGTCCGGGATTTCAGCACGCGAGATAGATTAGCGCACCTGGCCGGTACCTTCCAGGATCCACTTGGTGGTGGTCAGCTCCGGCAGCGCCATGGGGCCGCGGGCGTGCAGTTTTTGGGTGGAGATGCCGATTTCCGCGCCCATGCCGTACTGCTCCCCGTCCGTGAAGGCGGTCGATGCGTTGAGTACGACGGCGGCGGCGTCGATGGCGTCAGCGAAACGTCGTAAAGCATCGGCATCCTGGGCCGCGATTGCCTCGGTGTGGCCGCTGGAGTAGCGCGCGATGTGGGCGATCGCCCCGTCCACGCCGTCCACGACCGCGCTCGCGATGTCCATGCTGAGGTACTCCTCGGCGAAGTCAGCCTCGGTCGCGGGTGTGACGTGGGCGCCGAAGGCAGCATGCCTATCGACGTCGCCGTGCACCTCAACCCCCGCTCCCTGCAACGCGGCGATGACGGCGCGCTTGTTTTCGTCCGAGAGAGCCGCGTCGATGAGCACGGTTTCCGTGGCGTTACACACGCTGACCCGGCGCGTCTTGCCGTTGAGTAGCATCGCGACCGCCTTGTCCATGTCCGCGGAGGCGTCGATGTAGAAGTGGCAGTTGCCCGTGCCCGTCTCGATGGTGGGCACGGTCGCGCCCGTCACCACGGCCTCGATCAGGCGCGCGCCGCCACGCGGGATCACCACGTCCACCAGGCCGCGGGCGGTGATGAGGTCTTGAACCGACTCGTGGGAATCGCACGGCAGCAGCTGCACCGCCTCGCGCGGCAAATCGTGATCTGCGAGGGAGTCCTGCAACACCTCGACCAGCTTCTGGTTGGAGTGCCTCGCAGTCTTGGAACCGCGCAACAGCGCCACGTTGCCGGATTTCAGCGCCAGGCCGAACGCGTCGACGGTGACGTTCGGGCGGGCCTCGTAGACCATGCCCATCACGCCCAGCGGCACGCGCACCTGCTTCATCTGGATGCCGTTGGGCAGCGTGCGGCCGGTGAGCACCTCCCCCACCGGGTCGCGCAAGGACGCCACCTGGCGCAAACCGTCGGCGATGCCCGCGATGCGCGCTTCATCCAGCGCGAGCCGGTCCAACACTGACTCCGCCAGGCCGTTTGCGTGGCCGTGCTCCAGGTCGCGGGCGTTGGCACCCAGGATCTCGCCTGCGCGCTCGGTCAACGCAGCGGCGGCCGCGAGCAGCACCGCGTCCTTCGCCGGGGTCGGTAGCGCCGCGATCACCGGCGCTACCTCTTTCGCGCGGCGCGCCTTCGCGAGCACCTCCTCGCGCTCGGCCTGTCTTTGCTGGTCAGTCTGCTGCGCACTCATGCAGCAATACTAGCGCTCGACGAGTACCAAAACTCTTGACACTGGCGCGGGGGTGTCCCACTATTTCGGTATGACCGATTTGCAGCTCTTCAACGTCCCGGAAAAGCTGGTGCGCGCCCTTGAAGCGCAGGCCCAGCGTCGGAACACGTCCGTGTCCGACGTCGCTGTTGACGAGCTGACATTCGCGCTCAACCGTCGCGAGCGTTCCGCGGCCCTGGCTCGACTCGCCAGTCTTCCCCGGGTGAGCCCGAAGGGCGAATCCATCGCCGATGCTGTTCGCGCTGAACGGGACGCCCGCGCATGATTCTGGATCCGTCCGCGGCGATCGAACTATTGCTGCGGACTGATAAGGGCGACCAAGTACTCGAGCTGGTCTCTGCGGAAGACGCAGAAATCCACGCACCTCACCTACTGGTAACTGAAGTCGTGCAGGTAATGAGAAGGCAGGTGCGGTCCAACGTTTTAGACGTGAGTAGAGCGGCCGAGTCTTTATCGATCTTGAGCGAGCTGGGTATCCAATTTCACGGACATCTTCCGCTCATGGCTCGAACCTGGCAGCTCCGCGAGAACGTCTCCGCTTACGACGCCACTTTCATAGCGCTTGCCGAAACGCTCAATCAGCCGCTCGTCACCGCAGATGCCCGCCTCGGTAACGCGCCTGGATTCGGGGCGACCATACTGGTCATTTAGTACCCTGCGTCGACGTCCACTTCGGTGACCATCTTCTCGCCCGCGGCGTACAGCTCCCAGTTCTTCGCGGCCAGCCCACCGATGCGGCGCTCCATAAACCGCGGGATGTTGGCCACGTGCGGGGTGATCACGCAGTTGTCCAGGCCCCACAGCTCGTGGTCGGCGGGCAGCGGCTCGGGCTCGGTGACATCCAGGCCGGCGCCGCGCAGGTGGCCGTCGGCAAGAGCCTGCGTGAGCGCCTGCGTATCGACGAGCGGCCCGCGCCCCACGTTCACAATCACCGCACTGTCCTGCATTTTGCCGATCGTCTCCGCGTTCACCATGTGGCGGGTTTCGTCCGTGAGCGGGGTAAGCAGGACGAAATAGTCGTGCTCCGCCCACACGTCGTCGGACAGTGTCACCGTGCGGTCCGCGCCCTCGACGGGGTTGCCGGAGCGGTTCACAGCCGTGATGTCCATGCCGAAGGGCTCGAGGAAGCGGATGAGGGTTTTGCCGATGCCGCCCGCGCCGATCAGCGCCAGCTTCTTGTTGTCGAAGAGGTACTGCTTCTCCTTGAACAGCTGCGTGTTGTTCCATTCCGCGCTGACGGCCTTGAGCCGGTGCTCCACGGCGAGCAGCAGTGCGAGGGCGGATTCGGCGACAGTGTCGTCGTACAGCCCGCCGGCGTTGGCGAAGCGCACGCCGCTGCCCGCGTATTTGGCAAAGACGTCCTGCAGGTTCTCCACACCCGCGTACTGGATTTGCACCACCTTGACCGATTCAGGCAGCTCGTCGGGGAAATCATCCGGACCACCGCCGAAGATGATCATGTCCGGGTTGTCCTCGAGCGCGACGTGGGTGTGGCCTTCCCCCTCCAGGGCGGCGATGGGCTCGTCTTTGGGCTTGGGCAGGTAAGCGAATTTCATGCCCGCCCAGGGTAGCGCCTACAGACGCGAGGCGTAGTTGGACAAGTAGTCGGCGTGGACGACCGCGCGGCGCTGGTGCTCCGGCAGCTCGTGGGTTGGTTTACCCAGCATGCTGGCCAGTTCGGCGGCGTCGTAGGCCACCTCGCCGCGGCCGACCGCCTCCGAGTCGGGCCCGAGGATTTCCACGATGTCGCCGGCGTGGAACTCTCCCTCGATGCCGGTAATGCCCACCGCGAGCAAACTCGTGCCGCCGCGGGTGACGGCCTCGACCGCGCCCTCATCCAGGCGCAGCACCCCTTCGGCGTCGGCCGCGTACAGCGCCCAGAACTTCCACGCGTTGAGCCTGCGTTCCGGGCGGGTGTGGAACACGGTGCCCACCTCGGCGGTTGCCAGCGCGTCCTTGATCTTCTCCGTAGCCGTGAGCAGCACCGGCACGCCGCCGCGAGCGGCAAGGCGAGCGGCCGAGACCTTCGCCGCCATGCCACCGGTGCCGAATACTCCCCCGTCGCCCGCTTGGACGTCGGTGAGGTCGTTGCCGGAGCGCACTTCGTCGATAAGCTTCGCGCCCGGGTCGGAGGGGTTGCTGGTGTAGAGGCCGTCCACATCCGACAGCAGCACCAGCGCATCCGCCGAGATCAGCGTGGCCACGATGGCGGAGAGGCGGTCGTTGTCGCCGAAGCGCATCTCGGAGGTGGCCACGGTGTCGTTCTCGTTGACAATCGGCACCGCGCCCATCTGGCGCAGGCGGTCGATAGTGCGCTGCGCGTTGCGTGCGCGCTCGCGTGAGCCGGCGTCTGACTGGGTGAGCAGCACCTGCCCGATCGTGCGGCCGTAGCGCGCGAACGAGGCGCCCCACACCTGCGCCAGGTGGATCTGCCCCACCGACGCGGCCGCCTGCTTCGTTGCCAGATCGCGCGGCCGGGCCTTCAACCCAAGCGGGCCCATGCCTGCGGCGATGGCGCCGGAAGAGACCACGATGACGTCGGAACCGCGCGCGATGCGGTGCTCAATAGCGTCGACGATCCGGTCGATCTTCTCCGGGTCCAGCTCGCCCGCCTCGTTGACCAGGGAACTTGTGCCGAGCTTCACCACGATGCGGCGGGCGGCGGCGATCTTGTCGCGAAGCGTTGTCATATGCGGGAAGTCTACGCCTGTGGATAACTTCCATTGCGTTATCCACAGAATTCGGATGGGTCTTGTGCGTTTCGTTTTACCGGGTAGGTTGCCTCGCATGAACGAAATCGACACAAACGCGCTCGACTTCCTGGAGCGTTTCGACCGCCAACAGCTCATCGATGCCGGTTACAGCCTGCGACGCATCGGCGAATGGCGCATGGTGCACACCGTCTACTTCGGCGCCACCAAATGGACCGCCAAGCAGCGCGAAGCCAAAGCCCGCGCGCCGGGGCTCAACATGGATCAACTGGTGCTGATAGAAAAACAACTGCGCCACATCACCGACGACGCGCAGCGTTGGAAACTGCGCCTCGAGCTACTCACCTTCCGCGGCACTTACGAGGCACTGCGCCGCCGCGCGAAAGAGCTCGTGCCGGGGCCGCCGAAGAAAAAACCGCGCAGCGGGGTGACCTTCTTCGCACCACGAATGGGCATGCGCACGATGATGGTCACCGGCACCGAGCGTGACATCACCGACATCGAGACGTCGCTGCGCACCGGCCTCGATCACGCACTGCCGGAGTCGCCGCAGATGCTCGCCCCGCTTCTCGACGCCCTCCGGTCCGGCACAGGCAGCATCCCCCACGCCGTCCCGCGCCCAATTGTGCTGGTGCCGCTCGACGCGCACCTGAAGGTCCTTACAGGCGACGGCGACGACGTGCTGCTGGGAATGTCCGACGGCACCACCATGACCGGCGCCGAATACCTCCAACTTGCCCGCGGCGAGGAGCTCGAGGTAGCGGTGTTCCACCCCGAGGAAGGGCCGGTGAATCTGTACCGGGGCGCGCGCTTCGCCAACGCCAAACAGCGCGACCTGCTACGAGCGGCCCAGCCGGTGTGCTCCGCGCCGGACTGCATCCGCGCCGCCGATCACTGCGAGGCCCACCACATCGTGCCCTGGGCGCACGGCGGCGAAACCAACCTGGACAACCTGGCACCGCTGTGCCGCTACCACAACCGGGTCAACGACGACGCCCCGCACCTACGCAAGCGCGGCCGGATCGTGCGGCGGCGGGGCCGGATCTTCTGGCGCTCCCCGCGCGGCTACGCGGTAGCCAACGAGCGCGGCCACCACGGCGCCATGGATCTCCTGTTTGGCAGGTGGATGCCCTAGCCCTGCCAGCGCTCGCGGTCCGCCTCTTCGCCTGTGCCGTAGTCGTACTCGTCGATCAGGCCGCGGCGGGCCTGCGAAGCACGCTTGCGCTCCGCCGCGGAGATGCGGTCCGTGCCGCTGAGGCGCGCGTCTTGGCCGCGGCCGGCCAGCGTGGGATCGCCGCCGATGGACGGCTCCCAGTCGAAGGAGATCTCCCCGATGGTGACGGTGTCGCCCTCATGTGCACCCGCCTTGCGCAGCATGTCTTCCACACCCGCCTTGTTCAAGCGGTCGGACAGGTAGCCCACGGCCTCGTCGTTTTCAAAGTCGGTCTGGCGCACCCAGCGCTCCACCTTCTCGCCCGTGACCAACCAACCCTCGGGGTACATGGGGTCGCGCACGACCTCGATGCCGCCGTCATCGTGGCGGCGGCCGGCGAAGTTGGGGCGGATCACCTGCGGTTCGTCGCTAGGCACGCTGCGACGCTGCTTTCGGGAGCGCTTCACAATGTCCCACATGGCCCACTTCAGATCGTCCAGCCCTTCGCGCGTGGCGGTGGAGATCAAATACACCGGCCAGCCGAACCTCTCCTCGATGTCCGCGCGCAAGAACTCGGCGAGCTCTTTCGCCTCCGGGACGTCCATCTTGTTCAGCACCACCAGGCGGGGGCGCTCGCGCAAGTCGCCCAGGCCCGAATCCATATCGAGCTCGTCGGCGTAGGTGTCCAGCTCATGCTCGAGGGCCTCGATGTCGGAGATCGGGTCCCGGCCCGGCTCCATCGTGGCCACGTCGACGATGTGCGCGAGCACGGCGGTGCGCTCGATGTGGCGCAGGAAGTCCAGGCCCAGCCCCTTTCCCTGGCTCGCGCCCGGGATCAAGCCCGGCACGTCCGCGATGGTAAACGTGTCGTGGCCGACCGTGACCACACCCAGGTTCGGCGCGAGCGTGGTAAACGGGTAATCCGCGATCTTCGGCTTCGCGGCGGACACCACCGAGATCAGCGAGGACTTACCTGCCGACGGAAACCCCACCAGCCCCACATCCGCCATCGACTTCAGCTCCAGGATGAGGTCATGCGCCTCCCCCGGTTCGCCTTTGAGCGCGAACCCGGGGGCTTTGCGCTTCGCCGTCGCCAACGCTGCGTTGCCCAGGCCGCCGTAGCCGCCCTCCGCGGCGATGAAGCGGGTACCCGGCACGGTCAGGTCCGCCAGTACCTCACCGTCCTCGTCGCGCACGACGGTGCCGACTGGTACTTCGAGCACGAGGTCTTCGCCGCGCGCACCGTTGCGCCAATCGCCCGCGCCGTTGCCGCCACGCCCGGCCTTCACATGGGGCCGGTACTGGAAGTCCAGCAACGTATGCACCTGGGTGGACACCTCGAGCACGATGTCGCCGCCGTGCCCGCCGTTGCCGCCGTCCGGCCCGCCGAGCGGCTTGAACTTCTCGCGGTGGACGGACGCGCAGCCGTGGCCGCCGTCGCCGGCCTGCAGGTGCAGCGTTGCGCGATCAACAAATTGGGCCATGGTTGGGGTCCCACCTTTCTTTCTGACACGGACGATGATATGCAAAAAGCGCCGTCGGCCCGTTCGGACCGGCGGCGCCGATTCACCAGCGCTTAGGCGGTGGCGGTTGCCTCAGCGGCGGTGCCTTCATCCACAACACCTGCCGCCTCGGCCTGCTCGAGGACCTCGGAAGCGACGCCCTGGCCGTCAGCCGGGACGATGTTGACGATGCGGCGCTTGCGCTTGATGCCGAACTGGACGGAGCCGGAGGTCAGTGCGAACAGCGTGTCGTCGCCGCCACGGCCGACGTTGTCGCCCGGGTGGAACTTGGTGCCGCGCTGGCGAACGAGGATTTCGCCGGCCTTGACCTGCTGGCCACCGAAGCGCTTCACACCGAGGCGCTTGGACTCAGAGTCACGACCGTTCGCGGAGCTGGATGCACCTTTCTTGTGTGCCATAGTTCAAATTCTCCTAGTGGTTACTTGATGCCGGTGATCTTGACGGTGGTCTGCGGCTGGCGGTGGCCCTGGCGCACCTTGTAGCCGGTCTTGTTCTTGTACTTCAGAATGTCGACCTTCTTGCCCTTACCGTGCTCGACGATTTCCGCGGTCACGTTGACCTTGGACAGAGCGTCCGCGCCGGAGGTGACGTCTGCGCCATCAACGAGAAGGATCGGGGTGAGTTCGACCTTGTCGCCTGCTTCACCCTCAAGCTTCTCGACCTTGACGAGGTCGCCCTCGGCAACCTTGTACTGCTTGCCGCCGGTCTTGACGATCGCGTACATAGAGGGTTACCCCTTATCTCTACTCGCCCGCCCCTGGCATGCACAGGGGCGGAATGGAACAGTTTGAGCGCTTCGGGGCCGGTAACGAGCCAGCCGTACCCGCATGCGTAGGCAACGAGGCGGCACGCCCCGAAACAGCGACTCGGCAAGACTACACCGGCACCTCGCGCTTTACCAAACCGCGCTAGCTGCTGCGTCGCGTAGCGCGCCGCCGTCCGCGCCGCGGGGAAGCCTGTGCTTCTCGACGCCGTTCCGCAGCACCCGCATCTTCCTTGCCGCCGCCCTGGGTGGTTTGGGCGGTTGCACGCTCTGCCGCAACCGAGGCGTTGGATTTGCGCACCGCGCGGCGCCGGCCTCGACGGCTAGCGGATGGCTTCGCTGGCGCGGATGCATTCGCACGCTCCTCGGTGCGCGTGTCCTCCTGAGCCTGTTCGGGCTCTGCGAAGTCCTCGCGGCGAGGGCGGTGGTCCGAGCGGGAGTTGCCGCGGGTCCGGCGCTTGCGGCGCGGCGAGTTCTCGAACTCCTCCACCGCGTCCTCGTAGCTCGGCTGCGGCTCCTGCGCCGGCACATCGTGGGTGGCGTCCTCCGGCGCTGGTTGGCGCTTTTGCTGGTCCTGCGCTTCCGGCTGCTTCCCGCGCCCGCGGCTGCCACCACGGCGTCCGCGGCGCCGCGACGAGCGGCGGCGCCCGTCCGCGTCGTCGTCGAGCGAGCCGTCCGGCCCCGTCGCCCCGGCATCACCGCGCGAATCCGCGTCGGTGGGCGTGTCCTCCTGGGCGGGGTCCTCGTCGCTGAAGATGGAGTTGAGGAGGTTGTCCATCTCGTCGTCGTTGAGGGGCTTGCGCTTGGAGCGACGCTGACTCCGCGACTTGTGCTCGCGGCCGCCGTCACGGTCACCCTCGCGGCCGCCGTCCTGGGCAGCGTCTTTGTCACGGCTGCGGGTTGCGCGGCGCTCGTCGCGGCCGCGCTCGGAGTACGGGTCGTGCTCCACCGGGTCGTCGGTGACGATGATGCCGCGGCCGCCGCAGCACTCGCACTCGGTAGAGAAGGTCTCCAAAAGCCCGTTGCCAAGGCGCTTGCGGGTCATCTGCACCAGGCCCAATGAGGTCACCTCGGAGACCTGGTGGCGGGTGCGGTCACGCCCGAGCGCCTCGTTGAGGCGGCGCAGCACGAGCTCCTGGTTTTCGGGGAGGATCATGTCGATGAAGTCGATGATGATCATGCCGCCGATGTCGCGCAGGCGGATCTGCCGCACGATCTCCTCGGCGGCCTCGAGGTTGTTGGAGGTCACGGTCTCCTCCAACGAGCCGCCGGAGCCGGTGAACTTGCCGGTGTTGACGTCGATGACGGTCATCGCCTCGGTGCGGTCGATCACGAGCGTGCCGCCGGAGGGCAGCCAGACGGTGCGCGACAGCGCCTTTTGCAGCTGCTCGTCGATGCGGTGGACTTCAAAAGCGTCCTTGCCGTCGTGCGCGTCGCGGTCGAACTTCTCCACACGGTCCAGCAGGTCCGGTGCGACGGACTGCACGTAGGCGTGCACGGTGTTCCACGGCTTGCGCCCATCCACGATGAGGGACGTGAAGTCCTCGTTGAACAGGTCGCGCACGACCTTGACCAGGATGTTCGGCTCCTCGTACAAGGTGACCGGCTTGGCGCCTTTCGACGACTTTTCCTTCTCCGCCTGCTCTTGGATCGCGGTCCACTGGTTGTGCAGGCGGTTCACGTCGGCGGCGATCGCCTCCTCCGGCACGTTCTCCGCGGCCGTTCTGATGATCGCCCCGCCCTTGCCGGGCACCACGTTGTTCAGGATCTCTTTCAGGCGCTTGCGCTCCGGCGCCGGCAGCTTGCGGGAGATGCCGGCACTGCGACCGCCCGGCACGTACACCAGGTAGCGGCCTGCCAGGGAGATCTGCGTGGTCAACCGCGCGCCCTTGTGCCCGACCGGGTCCTTGGTCACCTGCACCAGCACTTGGTCGCCGGACTTGAGCGCCTGTTCGATGCGGCGCGAACGTCCGCCGAGACCTGCGGATTTCCAGTCCACCTCGCTGGCGTAGAGCACGCCGTTGCGGCCCTGCCCGATGTCTATGAAGGCCGCCTCCATGCTGGACAGCACGTTCTGCACACGCCCGAGGTAGATGTTGCCGATCATGGAGGACTGGCTCTCCGCCGTGACAAAATGCTCGACGAGCAGACCGTCCTCGAGCACAGCGACCTGCGTGATCTTGCCGTGGCCGTCGTGACGGTCGCGCTCGCGCACCACCATGTGGCGCTCCACGGACTCGCGGCGGGCGAGGAACTCCGCCTGGCTCACAATGCGGGAGCGTTTGCGCTGCTCCTCGCGTTTTTCGGTGCGGCGTCGGCGCTGGGCTTCCAGGCGCGAGGACCCCTTGATCGCCTTCGGCTCCTCGATCGGTTCGGGCTCGTGCCTCTCGACGTCCTCCGGTTCCCCCTCCGGCGAAGCGACGTCGTCACGCTGCTGCTCCTCCTGCGTCGGCGCTGCAGCCCGGGTGGCGCGGCGGCGTTTGCGGTCGGGAGCCTTGAACAGCGGCGCCCGGTTGGTGGCCTCCTCCGGGACGGGGGTGACCGCAGGCTCCACGTCGATGAGCGGATCCTCCTCGGCGGGATCGCGCAGATCCGCCTCGACCTTTTCCTCGATCTGGTGGATCTCGTTTTCCACGTCTTTGCGCACGCGCTGGCGGATCTTCTCATCCGCAACGTCGTCTGCTGCCGGGGTGTCGGGGTGCTCTGGGGCGGTGGCCGCCAAGGCGTCGAGAAGCTGCTCGCTTTCCGCCCGCGTCAGCGTGGACTGCGCCACCTTGACCACGCCCAGCTCGGACAGCGCCACCACGAGCTCCTTAGACGGCACTCCTAGCGCCTTGGCCAGGGTAAACACGCGAGTCTTGTCCGCCAGCTGCGAGCGGTCGAACGCCGCGTACGGGTTGTCCGCCGGCTGCGCTTGCGGCGCCGCCTTCTTCCCCGTCTTTTTCACCGCTCGCCTGCGAGACGTCTTCTTCTCCGGCGTGTCGCCCTTGTCAGCGGATGCCTTGTGACCAGCCAATACGTCACTCTCCAATTTTGCTCAGCCGCACCACGCTGGGGCGGGCCGGGCGCTGGCAGCATGGTGCCGAAGCGGCCGCGCGGCGAGCCCCACGGGGCGGTACGTGTGAAAGTTTCCTGGCGTCGCACTGCGGCGCCTGCGCTGACCATTGTGGCACAGTGGTCCACGCAGCGCGGAGAGGGTTTACTTTTCCGCCAACCGCAGCAGGTCCGCCACGGCCGCCACCGGCGCGTTCGGGTGCTGCTCTGTGAGCGCTGTGCCCACCACGATCTGCAGTACACGCGCTGAGCTCAGCTGCGCCACGCCACTGCTGCGCAGCATCTCGGCGATCATGTCTTTGAGCTCCTGCAGTGCGTGATCGACGCTGGACCCGACCTCGTTCGGCTCGCGCTGCGCCTCCACGAACGCCGTGATCACAGAGCGGGCGCGCCCCGGTTGCCCGCACGCAACGACATCGACCGCGGCCTCAGC
The DNA here is from genome assembly GCF_013601005.1 of Corynebacterium wankanglinii. Classification (NCBI taxonomy): domain Bacteria; kingdom Bacillati; phylum Actinomycetota; class Actinomycetes; order Mycobacteriales; family Corynebacteriaceae; genus Corynebacterium; species Corynebacterium wankanglinii. The sequence goes on along the minus strand of NZ_JABFED010000006.1, from coordinate 89,654 downwards.
CAGAAACACCGGATCCTTCAGGTCGGCCCCCTGCGCGGTGGCCCGCGCAAACGCCGCACGACGCCGCTCAACCAGACGGTCGAAACAAGTGACCACAAGTTTGTCGCGCGTGGAGTAGTAGTAGCCGATGGATCCCACCGGCACCGAAGCCGCTGCCGCGACCTGCCGGTGCGTGACGCCTTTCAGCCCCTCGGAGAGCAATAGCGTGATCGCCGCATCCAGGATTGCAGAGCGCTTCTCCACCGCTCTTGCCTGCTCGCTGCGAGCTGCCACTGCTACCTGCCTTTCTACCCGTCCGGTTACATGCAACCCTATTTATACAACAAGTCCGTGAGAATGCTAAGAATGCCCGCCCCAGACGTGAAAAGCACCGCAGCCGACTGGCTGCGGTGCATCTGCGCGGTGCGTTAGAGGTTGGGGAACCAGATGCCGATCTCGCGCTCGGCCGACTCCGGCGAATCGGAGCCGTGCACGACGTTCTCCCCCACGGACAGCGCGTAGTCGCCGCGGATGGTGCCCGGGGTGGCCTTGGACACCGGGTCGGTGCCGCCAGCGAGCTGGCGCCACGCCTCGATGGCGCGCTCGCCCTCAACGATGCCGGCGACCAGCGGGGCGGAGGTGATGAAGTCCACCAGCTCACCGAAGAACGGCTTGTCCTTGTGCTCCGCGTAGTGCTTCTCCGCGGTCTCGCGGTCCGCGGTGCGCAGGTCCAGCTCCACGAGCTTGAGGCCCTTGCGCTCGATGCGGGCGATGATGTCGCCGACGTGTCCGTTTGCCACGCCGTCAGGCTTAATCAGGATGAGAGTGCGTTCAGTCATAGCCTCAAACCTTACCCCAAAGTCCTATTTAAGCCTCCCGCACGATGCGCGCTGCGTCCTCAGGTGAGGTCCCCCGGAACCACAGTTGCACCTGCTGCACTGCCAGTTGGAAATTGCCCTCGTCTTTCATGCGCTGCACGGTGGCCAGCTTTTCGTCGTCAAGCGTGGGCGCAACCTCCTCGCGCAGCTTGTACTGCTCGTAGAACCCCAGAACCAAAAACAGCCCTGCCGCGACAATCGCCGCCGTACCCGCCCACCCCGGTAACGAGGTGTAGACGGCCACCACCGCGACGAGGGAGAACACGGCCGCCAGAACGAAGCTCACGATGCGCATGGGCAATACCGTAGCCTTGTTTGCCATGGTGCACAGCAGTCCGCTGCCGGACATCACCCTGCCCGGCACAGCTTTCGACCGCATGGTCCCCACCAACGTCGCGCTGCCGGCCATCACCGAAATCGATACCGGCCGCACGGTCACGTACGGCGAGCTCGCCGAGCTCGCAAACGCCGCTGCCGCGCGCTTGCGCAGCCGCGGCGTCGGCCCGGGCTGCGTGGTGGAGCTGCGGCTTTCCAACTCGATCGATTTCGCGGTGGCTCTGCTCGCGGTCGCCCGAACCGGCGCGGCCGCGGCGCTCATCGGGCCTTCGCTTATCGACGCCGAAGCTTCGCGCCTGTCTAGCGTCGCCGGCACCACCCACCGCGTCGAACCGGGCGACCTGGCCCCGGGGCCAGGAGCGGCTTTCGACCCGGCCGATCCGGACTGGGTGGCCGCCATCCCGTTTTCCTCCGGCACCACCGGTCTTGCCAAGGGCGTGGAACTGACCCACCGTTCGATCGCTGCGAACGCCGCCCAGTTCAACGCCGCGCTCGCCGCCAGCGGCATCGGCGAGGGCACGCGGGTGGCAGCTCCCCTGCCGTTTTCCCACATCTACGGGCTAAACACGCTGCTGCTGTCCTCGCTTGCGGCCCGCCGCCACGTGTTCACCGCCGCGCGCTTCGATCTCGCCGCGTTCGCCGCGGCCCACCGCAACCACGGCATCGAGCTGAGTTACATCGCCCCGCCGATCGCGCTCGCTCTCGCGAACTCCCCCAACGTCGACCCCGCAGATTTCGCCACCACCGCGCACATGGTCTGCGGGGCCGCGCCGCTGAGCGAGTCGGTGGCCCGCCGCGTTGAGGAGCGCCTCGGCGTGGTCGTGCTCCAGGGCTACGGCACCACGGAGTCTTCCCCTGTGACCCACGTGGGCATCGCCGGGCGTTCGAACCCCGGCACCATCGGGTTCGCGCTGCCCAACACGCAGTTTCGCATCGTGGACGTCGACACTGGCGCGGAGGTGCCGGACGGCACCGCCGGCGAACTGCAGGTCCAGGGCCCTCAAGTCATGCGCGGCTACGTGGACAACCCCACCGCCACGCAAACCGCCATCACGGACGGCTGGCTGCGCACCGGTGACATCGCCCGCGTAAACCCGGACGAAACCGTCACGGTGGTCGACCGCGCGAAGGACGTGTTCAAGTACCACGGGTTCCAGGTCGCCCCCGCCGAGCTGGAGGCGCTGCTGCTTACGCACCCACTCGTCGACGACGTGGCTGTGGCCGAGCGCGGCGGGGTGCCGAAGGCTTTCGTCGTGAAGCAGGATGGCCTAGACGAAGCCACCGTCATGGCGTGGGTTGCGCAGCGCGTCACCGCCTACAAGAAGGTGCGCGCAGTGGAGTTCGTCGCCGAAATCCCACGCAACGCCGCCGGCAAAATCTTGCGCAAGGACCTCTAAGTGCCCAAGTGCTGGGTGGTGAGGTAGCCGCCGCGCATGCGCTGCACGATCTCCGAGCGCATGCGGATAACGAAGTACCAGACAATGCCGAAGATGATGCCAACGGCCGTGACGGACCAGTGGATGAAAAAGCCGAAGATCAGCGGGATCTGCAGCGCCAGGTCGATCCACAGCGCGGCGGGCTTCTTCTGGAAGAACGCCATCACCACATGGGCGAGCCCGACGACGGTGACGTAGACCCAGTTGAAGGTGGTCCAGTGCACCCCGTCGTCGACTTTCAAGATGACGGTGAGGATGAGCAGCACGGTGATGGCCTCCATGATCAGCGTGCCGGAAAGCACGCCGGTCAGCCCCGACATCGGGTCCTTGACGGGCTGCTGCCCAGGGCCGAGCGGGCCCATCTGCTGGTTGCGGCGTTTCATTGCGGGTCCTTTCCAAACATGGCGCGCGCCTCGCCGGCAGTGACCACGGAGCCGGTGATGATCACGCCGGAGCCGGACTGCACACCGACCTCTGCCAGCGCCTCCTCGGCGAGTTCCACGGCGAGCGCGTAGGCGGACGGCAGGTGCTCCTCCACGTGGACGCGCTCGTCGCCGAAGACCTCGCGGGCGGTTTCCGCCAGCTCGTACGCGTCGGTGGCGCGCGGGGAGGAATTCTGGGTGATCACCACCTCCGTGAGTACCGGTTCGAGCGCCTCCATGATCCCGCGCGCGTCCTTGTCGCCGAGGATGCCGAGCACGCCGATAAGGCGGGTGAAGTCGAAGTCGCGCTCGATCGCCGCCGCCAAGGCCTGCGCGCCGTGGGGGTTGTGGGTGGCGTCGATGAACGTGGTGGGGGTCGCGCGCACGCGCTCCAACCGGCCCGGCGAAGTGGTGGCCGCGAAACCTTCCCGCACGGTGTCGGCGTCCAGTGTGCGCTCCGACGACGCGCCCAGGAACGCCTCCACCGCCGCCAGCGCGACCGAGGCGTTGTGCGCCTGGTGCGGGCCGGACAGCGGGACGAACACATCCGCGTACTCGCCGGACAGGCCTTTCAGCGTGAGCGTCTGCCCGCCCACGGCCACCTCGGAGACGGCCACGCCGAACTCCTGGCCGAAGCGTGCCACCGGCGCACCGATCTCCACCGTGCGCTCCAGGATGACCCGCATGGCGTCCGGATCCTGCTGGCCAATCACGGCCACGGCGTCGGCGCTGCGGATGATGCCCGCTTTCTCTCCGGCAATCTCCCCGAGCGTCTCGCCCAGGTAGTCGGTGTGGTCGAGCCCGACGGGCATGATCGCGTCCACGTCCGCGTCGACAACGTTGGTCGCGTCCCAGCGCCCGCCCATCCCTACTTCGACCACCGCGACGTCCACCGGCGCGTCCGCGAACGCCGCGAAGGCCAGACCGACCATGACCTCGAAGTAGCTCATCGGCACGCCGGTGCGCTCGTCCACCATCTGGATGTACGGTTCGATCTCCCGGTAGATGCGCACGAAATCGGCAGGGTGGATCGGCTCGCCGTCGATGCCGATGCGCTCGGTGACCGACTGCAGGTGCGGGCTGGTCGTACGCCCCACGCGGTTGCCGAAGGAGCGCAGCAGCGACTCCACCATCCGCACCGTGGACGTCTTGCCGTTAGTGCCCGCGACGTGGATGACCTTGAAGGACTTCTGCGGCTCGCCCAGGTAATCCATGAGCAGCTCGATGCGCTCCAGCGACGGGTCGATGTCCGTCTCCGGCCAGCGTGCAGTGAGCTCCGCCTCCACCTGCGCGAGTGCCGCGAGATCCTCCTCGCTTACCCCGCGCGGTGCGGGCTCGTCTACCGACCGCCCCTCCCCCGGCGCGCCGAGGTTGAGCGTGAGCCCGGTGTCAGTCTGTTGGATGTCGTACTGCTCGGGCAGTTCCGGCAGCTCAAACTCCTCGTCCGCCACTTACGCCTCCGGCAGCTGGCCCAGGCGGGCGGTGACGCGTTCGAATTCTTCCTGGGCCACCTGCTGGCGCACCTTGATCTTTTCCACGACGGCTTCCGGCGCGTTAGCCAGGAATTGCTCGTTGGACAGCTTGCCGCCCGTGGTGTCCAGCTCCTTCTGCGCCGCCGCGAGCTCCTTTTCCAGGCGCTTGCGCTCGGCGGCCACGTCGACGGTGCCGGAGGTGTCGAGTGCGACGTCGAGGTTGGTTGTGCTCAAACGCATTTCAATGCTTGCGGACGCTGCAAAGTCCTCCCCAGGCCGTTCCACCCTGGCAATCTGGCGAACCACGTCTTCGAGACCAGCCAAGTCGGCGGAAGTGAAGTCCACGCGTGCGGGCACCTTCTGCGAGGGCTTGACCCCCTGGTCGGAGCGGAAACGGCGCAGCTCGGTGATGAGCTTGATGGCGTCTTCCACGCGGGCGCGGGCCTGCTTGTCGGTGTCGGCGCCGCCGTTGGTGTCATCCGCGGTCGGCCACGCCGCGAGCGTGACGGTCTCCTCGCCGGTGAGTGCCTTCCACAGCACCTCGGTGACAAACGGCATGGTGGGATGCAGCAGGCGCAGCACCACGTCGAGCACGCGGCCGAGCACGACCCGGGTGGTGCGGCCCCGCTCCTGCGCTTCCGATGACGCGCCAGCGTCATCGCGCGGGATCTGGGTCTTGGCAATCTCCAGGTACCAGTCGCACAGCTCGTCCCACGCGAAGTGGTAGAGGGCCTCGTTGGCCTTGGCAAACTGGTAGTCGTCCAGGTAGGCATCCACCTTGGCGCGCACCTCCTCGGCGCGGTCGAGGATCCAGCGGTCCGCGTCCGTGAGTGCCTCGCGTGCCGGCAGCTCTCCCACGTGGGCGCCGTTCATCAGCGCGAACTTCGTGGCGTTGAACAGCTTGGTGGCAAAGTTGCGAGCCGCGGTGGCGTGGTCCTCGCCAATGGGCAGGTCCACGCCCGGGTTGGCGCCGCGGGCCAGGGCGAAGCGCAGCGCGTCCGCACCGTAGCGCTCCACCCAGTCCATCGGGTCGATGCCGTTGCCCAGGGACTTAGACATCTTGCGGCCCTTTTCGTCGCGCACCAGCCCGTGCAGGTACAGGTGCTCGAACGGGACCTGGGGCCTCTGCTCCGCTCCGGCCCCAAGGACGTCAGGAGTTTCCTGCCCGGCGAAGGTGCCGAACATCATCATGCGCGCCACCCAGAAAAACAGGATGTCGTACGCGGTGACCAGCACCGTGGTCGGGTAGAACTTCTCCAGCTCCGGCGACTTCTCCGGCCAACCCATGGTGGAAAACGGCCACAGGGCAGAGGAGAACCAGGTGTCCAGCACGTCCGGGTCCTGCTCGTAACCCGCCGGCGGCTCTTCATCCGGCCCCACACAGACCACGTCGCGCTCGCCGTTTTCGTCAGCCGGGCCGTACCAGATCGGGATGCGGTGGCCCCACCACAGCTGGCGCGAAATGGTCCAGTCGTGCATGTTGTCCACCCAGTCGAAGTAGCGCTTCTCCATGGACTCCGGGTGAATCACCGTGTCGCCGGAGCGCACCGCCTCGCCGGCCATTGTCGCCAGCTCGTCGACCTTGACAAACCACTGCAGGGACAAACGCGGCTCGATCGGCTCGCCGGAGCGCTCCGAGTGCCCCACGGAGTGCACGTACGGGCGCACTTCCTTGACAATGCGGCCTTGCTCCGCCAGCGCCTCGCGCACCGCCACGCGCGCGTCCTCGCGGCTCATCCCGTCGAACTTCGTGCCGGTGCCAGCGATGCGGCCCTTCTCGTCCATGACGATCGGCATGTCCAGGTCGTGGCGCAGGCCCATCTCGTAGTCGTTCGGGTCGTGCGCCGGGGTGATCTTCACCGCACCGGTGCCCAGCTCCATGTCCACGTAGTCGTCCGCGATGACCTGGATCTTCAAATCGTCGCGGAAGGGGTGGTCAAACTCCTGACCCACCAGGTGGGCGTAGCGCTCATCGTCCGGGTGGACGGCGATAGCGACGTCGCCAAGCATGGTCTCCACGCGCGTGGTGGCCACCACCAGGTGCGGCTCGTCGTCGGAAAGCGAGCCGTAGCGGATGGACACGAACTCGCCTTCGACGTCCTTGTACACCACCTCGATGTCGGACACGGCGGTCTCCAGCACCGGCGACCAGTTCACCAGCCGGTAGTCGCGGTAGACCAGACCGCGGTCGTAGAGCTGCTTGAAGATGGTCTGCACGGCGCGCGAGAGCCCATCATCCAGCGTGAAGCGCTCCCGCGACCAGTCCACCGAGTCGCCGATCGCACGCATCTGCGTGGTGATGGTGCCGCCGTACTGCTCCTTCCACTCCCAGACGCGGTCGATGAACTCGTCGCGCCCGTAGTCGTAGCGGTCCTTGCCCTCCTCGGCTTTGAGCTTGGCCTCCACCTTGGTCTGGGTGGCAATGCCGGCGTGGTCCATGCCCGGCAACCACAGCACCTCGTAGCCCTGCATGCGCTTGCGGCGCACCAGCGAATCCATCAGGGTGTGGTCGAGCGCGTGGCCCATGTGCAGCTGGCCGGTCACGTTCGGCGGCGGCAGCACAATGGAATACGCGGGCTTGTCCGAGGCCGGATCCGCCGTGAAATAACCGGCGTCAACCCAACCTTCGTACAGGTCGCGTTCGTGGTCGCTGGGCTCCCACGACTTGGGCAGTTCGTTCGCGCGGTTCAGATCGTTCTCAGTCACGCGCCCTATCTTAACCAGCGGGCTAAAACAGCTTGTCGGCTATCGCGGCTTCCTCGCGCAGGGCCTCGATGTTGGCGTCGATGCGCGCCCGCTGGTCGTCGTTAAGCTCGAGGCCCTCCACGATGTGCCAGGTGCCGTCGCTGGTAGCGGGGAAGCCGAACACGAGACCGTCGTCCACGCCGTACTCGCCTGTCGACGGCAACGCTACCGTCGCCCACCGCTGCCCCGTGCCCTGAACCCAGTCGCGCATGTGATCCACGGACGCCGATGCCGCGGAGGCGGCGGAGGACTTGCCGCGCACCTCGATGATCTCGGCGCCGCGCTTGGCCACGCGCGGGATGAACTCGCCGGTGTACCAGTCGCGGTCCACCTCCACAGGGTTGCCCTCTGCGGTGGCGTAGGTGACGTCGGGGAACTGGGTATCCGAGTGGTTGCCCCACACCACGAGGCGCTCAATGCTTCTCGACGCCACCCCAAGGCGGTCCGCCAGCATGGACTGTGCCCGGTTGTGGTCCAGGCGCATCAAGGCGTTGAAGCGGTCACGGGGCACGTCCGGCGCCGCCTTGGACGCGATGTACGCGTTGGTGTTCGCCGGGTTGCCCACCACGAGCACGCGGATATTGTCTGCCGCACCGTTGTTGATTGCCTCGCCCTGGCCGATGAAGATCTTGCCGTTCGCGGCCAACATGTCGGCGCGGGACTCGCCCTTGCCGCGCGGCTTCGCACCCACGAGGAAGGCCGCCTCCGCCCCGTCGAATGCCTTCGTGGCGTCGTCGGTGACCTCCACGTTTCGCACCAGCGGCAGCGCCGAATCAGCAAGCTCCATGGCAGTGCCTTCAGCGGCGCGCACCGCATCCGGGATCTCCAGCAGGGTCAGGTCCACCGGCTCCTCGCCGAAGACGTCGCCCGCAGCGATGCGCCACAGCAGGGAGTACGCGATGTTGCCGGCTGCACCGGTCACCACAATCTTAGACATGTGTTCATTCCTTTCCGTCGGGGAAATTGTCACTGCCAACCTACCCCCGCCCGGGGCGGAAATTCAGCGCTATGCGACCGGCAACGGGCATCTGATGCACGATTGAGAGGTATTACGAGTGAAAGGGGCAGGACGTGGCCGACGCGGTTTCCGGCATACCTTCCCCCGACGCAGTTGTGCGCGCCGCGGTAGCTGCCTTTTCCAGCAAGGGTTACGCCGGCGTGACGGTGGAGACGTTGGCCAAGCGCACCGGCATGACCAAGCGGATGATCCATTACTACTTCGGCGACAAGCGCGGTCTCTACCTGGCGGCGCTGCGGCACGCCGTAGATTGCTTAGCGCCGCCGGAAGACGTTCTCAACCGCTCCCACGCCGTGCCGGTGGAAGGCATGCGCAGGTTCGTCGATGCGCTCTACCACGCGTTCCTAGATAACCCCGAGGCCGTGCGATTGGTGCTGCGGGAGAACCTGGACCCAGCCGTAGAGGCTGAGGACGCCGCCCAGTTCACCGACGTACGCGACGTCACTCTCCACGCCGAGCGGCTGCTCCTCGCCGGCCAAGACGCCGGCGCGTTCCGCCCCGGCATCACCGCCGTGGATCTACTCACCCTGATCTCGTCGCTGTGCTTCTTCCGGGTGAGCAACGCCGCGACCGCGCAGCACCTGTCGCGGGTGGACATGGAAAGCCGCCGCAACGTCGACGGCATGCGACGGATGGTCATCGACACCGTGCTGGCGTTTTTAACCTCGAACATCTCTTACTCAGGCTACGAGTCCTACCTGGAGGCCGCGCCTGCGCCGGCGGAGGATGCGGAGCCGGACGAGTACTTCGACATCTACGGCGACGAAGGCCGGATTGTGTAGTGGCCGAAGGAGCGCGGCTAAGCGGAGCGCTGCTCTTCCGCCTCGACGAACTTCGGTTCCCCCTCGCCGCGCGCCACAGCCCCGTCGACGATGACCTCGGCAACATTCTCGCGATCCGGCAAATCGTACATGATGGGCACAAGGAGCTCTTCCATGATCGCGCGCAGACCACGCGCGCCAGTCTTGCGCTCCGCGGCCTTGTCCGCGATGACGCCGAGCGCCTCGTCAGTGACCGTGAGCTCGGCGCCATCCATGGAAAACAGGCGCTTGTACTGCTTGACCAGCGAGTTCTTCGGCTCGGTGAGCACGCGCTTCATCGACTCGCGGTCCAGGTCGTTGACGTGCGCGATGATGGGCAAACGGCCGATGAACTCCGGGATGAGGCCGAACTTGACCAGATCGCCCGGCTGCACCTGCGCGAGCAGGTCGGCCTCGTCGCGCTGGTCTTTCGAATCGATCTCGGCGCCGAAGCCGATACCCTTCTTGCCCACGCGCTCCGCGACCACCTTGTCCAGGCCCGCGAACGCGCCCGCCACGATGAACAGGATGTTCGTGGTGTCCACCTGGATGAACTCCTGGTTCGGGTGCTTGCGCCCACCCTGCGGGGGCACGGAGGCGGTGGTGCCCTCCAAGATCTTCAGCAGCGCCTGCTGCACGCCCTCCCCTGACACATCGCGCGTGATCGACGGGTTCTCGGACTTGCGCGAGATCTTGTCCACCTCGTCGACGTAGATGATGCCGTGCTGCGCGCGGTTGACGTCGAAGTCCGCCGCCTGCAGCAGCTTCAGCAGGATGTTCTCCACGTCCTCGCCCACGTAGCCCGCCTCGGTCAGGCTGGTGGCGTCCGCGATGGCGAACGGCACGTTGAGCATGCGTGCCAACGTCTGCGCCAGATAGGTCTTGCCGGAGCCGGTCGGGCCCAGCAACAGGATGTTGGACTTGGCAATCTCCACATCCTCATCGCGCTTGCGGCTGGTCACGTTGGAGGATTCCGCCTTGATGCGCTTGTAGTGGTTGTACACCGCCACCGCCAGCGTTTTCTTCGCGGTGTCCTGGCCGATGACGTATTCGTCCAAAAACGCCGTGATCTCGCTCGGGCGTGGCAGCCGGTCCGGGTCGGACGCGTCGCCCTTCGCCTGCGCGCCGGCAAGCTCTTCCTCGATGATCTCGTTGCACAGCTCGATGCACTCGTCGCAGATGTAGACGCCGCCGCCGGCGATGAGCTTTCGCACCTGCTGCTGGCTCTTCCCGCAGAAAGAGCACTTGAGCAGGTTCGCGCTGTCGTGCGTGGTTGCCATATGCGCCTATCTACTCCCGTCTTCGGTCGATCCCAACCGAGTGTAATGGTTGCGTCAAACCGTACCCCGCGCCCCGACACCGGGGGATTATCCGGGCGCTTGCGTGGGAAAACCGCCACAATGGGGCCCATGACGTTTCTTCGCACCCACGAATTCGGTTCCCCCGACGGCCCGGCAGTCGTGCTGCTGAGCTCCATCGCCACCACCCACGAGGCCTGGTCTGAGGTGATCCCGGCGCTGTCGGGCTACCGCGTGATTACCGTCGACCACCGCGGCCACAGCGGGTCCGGGGTGCCTGAGGAAGACCCGGAGGGCGTGGGCACGCTCGGGCGCGACGTGCTCGCCGCGCTGGACGAGCTCGGCGTGGACCGCTTCACCGTCGTCGGCATCTCTCTCGGCGGCGCGATCGCGCAGTGGCTCGCCGCAAACAGCAAACGCGTGGACAAGGCCGTGTTCGCCGCCACCGCGACCTTCCTCGGCGGTGAAAAGGCGTGGGCCGAAAAGACGCGCGTCGCGCTTCACGACGGCACCTCCGGCCTCACCCCCTCCCTGATGGGCAACTGGTTCACCGACGCCTTCCGCGAGAACCACCCCGAGGTGGTCGAGCGCGTTGCGGCGATGATCGACTCCGTGGACGACCAGGGGTACGCCCAAAACGGCCGCGCGCTGGCCACCTGGGACTTCGCAGACGAACTGGGCGCAATCACCTGCCCGGTGCTCACCATCGCCGGCGTCTCCGATCCGACGTGCCCGCCGGAGAAACTCGAGGAAATCGCCGCCGGGGTCTCCGGCCCGTCGCACAGCGTGGTGATCGACCCCGCGGCCCACCAAGTGGCGATTGAGCACCCGGAGGCGTTTGTTTCCGCACTGACGCAGTTCCTCGCCGAGTAATCCGCTAGCCTGGACACGTTAAAGCGCACCCTGAAAGGACCCGACACGTGAACCGCAGCCGCACATTTTCCGCCGTCGCCGCAGCCGCCCTCGCCGCGTCGTTGCTGACCGGTTGCTCGGACTCCAGCGCGGACGAGGTGCGCCTGGCGGAGCCGGTGCTCGACTTCCCGCAGACAAGCACCACCGCCACCCCGACGCCGACCACCACCGAGACCGAGCCAGACGAAGAGGAAACGTCGACCTCGAGCACCACCTCCTCCTCGTCCGAGAGGTCTTCGTCCACTTCCACCAAGACGTCGACGTCTACCCGCACCTCCACCAGCTCCAGCAAGCGCCGCTCCAGCAGCTCGGGCAACTCCAACTCGGGCGACGTCGCGCGCGAGCCGGCCCCTGCCCCAGCGCCGGTGCGCGAAACGATCGTGGACAACCGCCCCGGCGCCACGTGCGCCTGGCCGACCCAAGGCGCGGCCTCCGGCAACCAGGAGTACAGCACGTTCTGCGACCGCGAGTGGGCCCGCACCGTAACGGATGACGGCCAGGACTACTACTGGGCGGCCAAGGACGGCGGCTGGGTGTCCGTGGACCCGAAGGGCACCGGGGACAACGGCGCGTGCTGGGCACGCGAAGACTTCGAATCCGCTCCGGAGGCCATCCGCAACGCGGTGACGTTCTGCGAGAATCCGGCGGCGGAGTAGCCGAAGGTAAACGTCGATAAGCAAAACGCGCCCGGGAGGAACCCGGGCGCGTTGTCGTTTGCTCTTAGCCGTTGAGCTTGCGGTAATCGAAGACCTGGTCGATGATCCCGTAATCCACAGCCTCGGAGGCGGTGAGGATCTTGTCGCGGTCCGTGTCAATGCGGACCTGATCGGCGGTGCGGCCCGTGTGATGCGCAAGCGTCTCCTCCATCAGGCGGCGCATGCGCTCGATCTCGGCGGCCTGGATTTCCAGGTCCGACACCTGCCCCTGGGTGCCCTGGGTCGCCGGCTGGTGGATCAGCACGCGGGAGTTCGGCAGCGCTGCGCGCTTGCCCGGCGCTCCCGCGGCGAGGATCACTGCGGCTGCGGAGGCCGCCTGGCCCAGGCACACGGTCTGCACGTCCGGTCGGACGTACTGCATCGTGTCGTAAATAGCCATCAGCGCGGTGAAGGAACCGCCCGGGGAGTTGATGTACATGGTGATGTCGCGGTCCGGGTCCTGGGACTCCAGCACCAAAAGCTGCGCCATGATGTCGTTCGCCGACGTGTCGTCCACCTGGGTGCCCAGGAATACAATGCGCTCCTCAAAGAGCTTGCCGTACGGGTCGATCTGCTTCGTGCCGAAGCTGGTTTCCTCCAGGAACTGCGGCAGCACGTAGCGGGAGTTGGGCATTTGGAAAGTCATGGTGGGTATCTCCTTTAATCCTCGTGTGCCTTAGTTCTCGCCAATGGAGTGCTCGCCCGCCTGGGCGGCGTTCTCGATGACGTGGTCCACGATGCCGTACTCCTTCGCCTCCATCGCGGTAAACCAGCGGTCGCGGTCCGAGTCCTTGGTGATCTGCTCGAAAGACTGCCCGGTGTGCTCAGCGATGAGCTCAGCCATCTCGCGCTTGGTGGAAGCGAACTGCTCCGCCTGAATCGCAATGTCGGCGGCGGTGCCGCCCACGCCAGCGGACGGCTGGTGCATCATAATGCGCGCGTGCGGAAGGGCATAACGCTTGCCCTTCGTGCCGCCCGAGAGCAGGAACTGGCCCATGGACGCGGCCAGGCCCATGCCGTAGGTGGCGATGTCGCACGGGGAGTACTTCATCGTGTCGTAAATCGCCATACCAGCGGTCACGGAACCGCCGGGCGAGTTGATGTACAGGTTGATATCGCGCGTCGGATCCTCCGCCGACAGCAGCAGAATCTGGGCGCAGAGCTTGTTCGCAATCTCGTCGTCCACCTGCTGGCCCAGGAAGATAATGCGCTCCCGGAGGAGACGCTCATAAACGGAGTCTCCCAGGTTCATGCCTTGGGTCGGGGAAGTCATAACAGACGCTCCTTTGCTAGTTCATCCAGTAACGCCCCTACCCTACTCGCGAGGTTGGTCAACTCCGAGCCTGTTCGCTACCGGCGTACGGGTGGAGTTTGCAGCGGCGGGTGGGCGCCGCCGGCCGGGGACGGCTCTGACAGATTCCGCCGGGTCATTTTCGCGACCTGGGCGTTTAGGGCCCGCCTAAGGGATTCCTGCGGAAAGTGTCAAAAGGTTGGGGCGGTGGTTTCCGCCGACCTGCACTAAGTGAATTATTCAGGCGTCCAGTTGAAAGTTTGTTCACAGAGAGTGCCCGACCGGGTGAACAGATTTACATTTGGGGCACTAGAACGCCGCGGCTCTGACAGATTCCGCCGGGTCATTTTCGCGACCTGGGCGTTTAGGGCCCGCCTAAGGGATTCCTGCGGAAAGTGTCAACGCCCGCGCCCAGAAAGGCCAAAACGGCCGGGGCGAATGTACGCCCCGGCCTCTAGCACGCGCGAGAAGGCCTAGTTCTCGTCGGACTCGGCTGCCTCGGCGGTGTCCCCACCCTCGACGACATCGTCCGCATCCTCCTCGATCTCGCCGAAGTACTCGTTCGGGTCGACCTTGTTGCCGGCCTCGTCCTCAACCTGGGTGCGGGAGATGGCGATGGCCAGCGCCTTGCCGCGACGTACGTCGGAGAAGAGGTTGGCAATCTGGCCGGACTGCTGCAGCTGGGCCACAAACTGGTTCGGGTCCATGCCGTAGGACTGGGCGGTGAACAGGATGTGGTCGGTCAGCTCCTGCTGGGAGACCTCCGGCTGCTCCTGGTCCGCAACCGCATCCAAGAACAGCTGGGTACGCACGGACTCCTCGGCCTGCTCGCGGGACTGCTTGTCAAACTCCTCGCGGGTGGTGCCCTGCGCCTCGAGCAGCTGCGCAAGCGCGTTCTCGTCGTGCGCCATCTGGCCCAGCAGCTGGTGGAGCTGGTTGTGCACCTGCTCGTCCACCACGGACTCCGGCAGGGCGAACTCGGACTGCGCCAGCGCCGCCTTCAGCACCTCGTCACGGATGTCCGCGGCCTGCTGCGCCTTCGCGTTCTCCTCCACCTGCTCGCGGGTGGAGTTACGCAGCTCCTCGACGGTGTCGAACTCGGACGCGAGCTGCGCGAAATCATCGTCGAGCTCCGGAAGCTTGCGCTCCTTGGTCTGCTGGACGGTGACCTTCACGGTCGCTTCCTCGCCCTTGTGCTCGCCGTACTGAATCTCGGAGGTGAACTCGGCGTCCTCACCGGTCTTCAGGCCCTTGATGGCCTTGTCCAGGCCGTCCATCAGGTCGTCGGCGCCGACGCGGTAAGTCAGGCCCTCAGCGGAAGCGTCCTCCAGCTTCTCACCGTCGAGGGTTGCCTCGAGGTCGATAATGGCGAAGTCGCCCTTCTTCAGCTTGCGCGAGGTGTCCTTCAGTTCACCGAACCGCTCGCGGAGGGTGTCCAGCTCGGCGTCGACTGCTTCGTCGTCAAGCTTGAGCTCCGGCACCTTCACGGAGATCGCGGAGAAGTCCGGCACCTGGATCTCCGGGCGCACGTCCATCTCGGCGGTGAACTCGACAACGTCGTTGTCCTCGATCTTGGTGACCTCGATCTCGGGCTGGCCGAGCGGGTTCAGGTCGTTTTCCGCCAGGGCCTGCTCGTAGCGGGTCGGCAGCATGTCGTTGACAACCTGCTCCAGGATGGGGCCGCGGCCGAAGCGCGCGTCGATCAGCTGGCGCGGAGCCTTGCCGCGACGGAAGCCCGGGATGTTGACCTGCTGGGCGATGGCCTTGTAGGCCTGGTCGATTTCCTTGCCCAGTTCGTCGAACGGCACGCTGACGTTGAGCTTCACGCGGGTGTCGCTGAGCTTGTCGACGGAAGTCTTCACGGATTTCTCCTACTAGATCGAAACAACGTTTGTCAGATGTTTTATGTGCGGCGGGCCCGTACTCGACGGGCCCGCCTTTGTCGGGGCGACAGGATTTGAACCTGCGACCCCCTGCTCCCAAAGCAGGTGCGCTACCAAACTGCGCCACGCCCCGTAGCGGCAAAACCGCACGGTGTGAACCACATCCGCTTGCGCCGTGCGGTTCAGGACAGTCATTGTAGCGGGGGCCAAATAACTGTCCGCATTGAGGGCACAAAAACACCGGCCCCGCAACCGGAACCGGTGTGTTTGTGCTGAGGGAATGACGGGAATCGAACCCGCGTCTTCAGCTTGGAAGGCTGAGGTATTAGCCACTATACGACATTCCCATGCGCCGAAAAGCGCTGTTCGGAATGTTAGCGCAGCCGGTACGGTTGAACCAAACACGTGACTAGACGCACTAAGGAGCCACCGTGTTCGGATTGATTTTCCTCCTCTTCCTCTTCGGCCCGCTGCTGTTTTTGCCCATAATGTTCTCCGGGCCGAGGCAAGTGCAGCCGTCGCGGCGCCAGGTGGCTCAGCAGCAGCAGCTGTCTTTCGACGACGCGTACGCCGACGCCAAGCGGTGGACCGACCGCCTCGGCTCCCAAGTACTCAACATCTCCGGCAACGACGCCGCGTCCAAGCAGGCAATGGCCGACGCGTCCGAGCGGTTTAACGCGGCGTCCGCCGGGCTGAGCGACGCACGTTCCGTCAAGCAGGCCATGCTTGCCCGCGAGTCCGCCCTGGAGGGTCTGCACTACGTCAACGCCGCCCGCGAGATCATGGGGTTGCCCGCCGGCCCGCAGCTGCCGGAGCTGGAGGGCCAGCGCCAGGCCGGCCGCGTCACCGAGCAGCGCACGGTCACCCAGCAGGACGGCTCCCAGGTGACGGCCTCGCCCTACGCCACCGAGCAGACGCCGCACTACTACCCCGGCGGCGCCGTTGCCGGCCGTCCGGTCCCCGCTGGCTGGTACTCCACGGCGTGGTGGGGCCCGGCGATGATGACCGGCGTGTGGGCCGCAAGCTCCATGATGTTCTACTCCACCATGTTCGCTGGCATGTCTGGCGCGGCGTCTGCGCAGGCGTTTGAGGCCGGCGGGCTCGGCGAGGGGATGGATGGCGCAGGCGACATGGGCGACATGGGCGACATGGGCGGCGGCGACTTCGGGGACTTCGGCGGCGGCTTTGACTTCGGGGGATTCGATTTCTAGCCGTGCGTTAGACTGCACTGCGATTGCGAAGACTGCGAACCCGATAAGGAGTGGCCGTGCGCATTGCTGTGCTGCTGAAAGAAGTGCCGGACACCTACAGTGACCGCGAAATGAACCTGGAGACGGGTTTGACGGACCGCTCCGGCGACGTTGTTGCCGACGAGGTCAGCGAGCGCGCCGTCGAGGCCGCTCTCCGCATCGCCGAGGCCGGCGAAGGCGTCGAGGTCGAGATCCTGAGCGTGGGCCCGGAGTCCGCCGCGGACTCTGTGCGCCGCGGCATCGCCATGGGGGCAGCAGAGGCGTACATCGTCTCAGACGACGCACTCACCGGTGCGGATGTGACGCTTACTGGTGAGGTGTTGGCGAAGCTCGTCGAGAAGCAGGGCTACGACCTCGTTGTCGCGGGCGGCATGTCTTCCGACGGTGCCGCGGGCGTAGTCGCGCCGTTCGTGGCCGAGCTGCTGGGCTGGCCCGCGCTGACCAACCTCACCGAGCTTTCTATCGACGGCGATTCCATCCGCGCCACCCAGGCCTCCGAGAACGCAACCGCGGAACTTTCCGCGCAGCTGCCGGCCGTGGTGTCCGTGGCTGACGGGTTCGCGGACCCGCGCTACCCCAACTTCAAGGGCCTCATGGCCGCGAAGAAGAAGGAGCTGCGCGCGGTCACGCTCGCCGAGCTCGGCGTGGACCCGGAGGACTTCACGCACCCGCGCGCGATCATGGTGGGCATCGAGCGCCGCCCGGAGCGCGAGCGCGGCGAGATCATCGACGGCAGCTCCAGCGCCGCCGCTCGCCTGGTGGACTTCCTCGAATCCAAGAACCTCATCTAAGGAGCACCCATGACCGATGTACTTGTTGTCCCGGACCGCTCCTTCGACGGCGCGGTGGAACCGAGCGTGGCGGAGCTGATCGGTGCGGCGTCTGCGATCGGCACCCCGGTCGTGCTCGCCAGCGACCGCGCGCACGCCGAGGAGCTCGGCGCACTGGGCGCCGCCGTCGTGCTCGTGTCCGACGCCCCGCTTATCGACGCCGCTGCCGCCGCGTTCGACGCGCTCTACCCCGCCGCCGTCCTGTTCGCCCACACCGTGCGCGGACGCGAGGCCGCGGGCCGTTTCGCTGCGCGCAAGGGCAAGGCCGTGCTTACCGACGCCGTGTCCGTCCGCCACGACGACCAGGGCGTTGTCACCGACCACCAGAACTACGGCGGCGTGTACTCCGCCGTGGCCGCGGCAACGCACTCGGCGCCGGTGATCACCCTGCGCCCGGGCGCGGTGGAGACGCGCGCCGATTCCGCCACCCCTGAGGTGAGGGAGTTGGAGGTGGCGGCATCCGGCGCGCGCGAAGCGACCGTGGAATCCGTGACCCCGGTGGAGCGCACCTCGAACCGGCCCGAGCTGCTCACCGCGGACAAGGTGGTCGCCGGCGGCGTTGCACTTGGCGACGAGGACACGTTCGAGGAGCTTGTCGGCGGCCTCGCCGACGCGTTGGGGGCCGCCGTGGGCGCCACCCGCTCCGCCGTCGACGAAGGGCAGGTTCCGTATGAGGCGCAGATCGGCCAGACCGGCGTGATGGTCAGTCCGAAGCTCTACATCGGCGTGGGCATCTCCGGCGCCGTGCAGCACCTGGTGGGTATGCAGACCGCGGACACCATCGTCGCCATCAACTCGGACGAGGACGCGCCGATCTTCGACATCGCCGACTTCGGCATCATCGGCGACCTGTTCGACCTGGTGCCGGACATCATCACCGAGATCAACGCGCGGATCGAGGCGCGCAAGTAATGCAGGTAGAACTCCGCCGAGGCCTCCCCCGCGTCGCAGGCGGCGACCCGTGGCCGCCCGCCGGCACCGTGGAGGTGGAGGGCGCTCCGGCTGCCCCCGCGGCGCCTGCCGCGCCCGTTGCTGCTCCGGCCGACACTGCCCCAGCTGCCGACACCGTTGAGGTGCCGCTGCGCCAGGGCCTGCCTCGCGTCGAGGGCGGCGACCCGTGGCCGCCAGCGGGCACCGTTCGCGTTGTCGCGCCCCGCCCGTCCCAGCCGGCCGCGGCCGAGGCTGGCGCGGCCGATGCGGCGCTGGACTCCAACGCCGCAGACACGGCCACGGACCTCATCTCAGTGCCGCTGCGCCGCGGTCTGCCGCGCGTGCAGGGCGGCTCGCCCTGGCCGCCAGCGGGCACCGTGCGCGTCCCGGCGCCCCCGGCCGCGGCCCCGGCGCTCCCCTCCGAGGCGCCGCAGCCCCAACCGGAGCCTGCCGCACCGGCGGCCACCGTCCTCGGCGACGCCGTGGCCAAGGCCGCACCGGTGCCCAAGGCCGCGCCCGTGGCCAAGGCCGCGCCCGTGGCCAAGGCCGCGCCGGTGGAAAAGGTTGCGGGGGTGGAACCGGAGGGCGTCGTTAGGCGGTGGCTCCCGTGGGCGATCGGTGCCCTCGTGCTGCTCGCTGCGGCGGTTATCGGCGCGCGCTGGTTCGTGGGCACTGACACCGGGGCCGACTTCATCGCGCGCTACGACGGCCTGCAGCCGCTGCCGGACAACGCCCCCGTCGGGTTCCCGGCGTGGCTGAACTGGGCCCATTTCTTCAACATGTTCCTCATGGCACTAATCGTGAAAACGGGCCTTGACGTGCGCCGCGAGAAACGCCCCGACGCCTACTGGCAGCCCAAGAAGGGCGGCAAGAAGATCTCCGTGACGCTGTGGCTGCACCAGGTGCTGGACGTCGCCTGGGTCGTGCTCGGCGTCGTGTTCTACGTGCTGCTGTTCGCCACCGGGCAATGGATGCGCATCGTGCCCACGAGCTGGGACGTCTTCCCCAACGCGGTATCGGCGGGCCTGCAGTACCTCTCGCTGGACTGGCCAGATGAGAACGGGTGGGTGTACTACAACGCCCTGCAGGAACTCTCGTACTTCGCCACCGTGTTCATCGCGGCACCGCTATCAATCGCGTCCGGGTTCCGCATGAGCGGGCTGTGGCCGAAGGCGTGGCCAAAGGTACCTGTCGGGTGGGCGCGGGCGGTGCACTTCCCCACCATGGTTTACTACCTCATCTTCGTCGCCGTGCACGTATTCTTGGTCGCCGCAACCGGGTTGCGCGGCAACCTCAACGCCATGTTCGCCGCGCGTGACGACGCCTCCGGATGGCTCGGCCTCATCCTCTTCCTTCTCGCCGTCGCGGTGACGGCCGCCGGCTGGTGGGCGGCCCGACCCTCTGTGGTCACGCCGGTGGCGCAGGCCACGGGCAAGGTGACGCGCCGCTAGGCTGGCACACCTTTTCGGGGTAGCCAGCCTAGCCTAAGTTAGGTAAGACTTGCCTGAATTACGCGCGGCGGTTTAGCGTGAGTCCATGTTCCTCGCCGCATTCCTGGTCGGCCTGCGCGAAGGTCTCGAGGCCTCGTTGATCGTCGGCATCCTGCTCGCCAGCCTAGACCGGCGCGATGCCGCCGACGCCCGTCGCAGCCTATGGTGGGGTGTCGGGCTCGCGGTGGTCATCTGCGTTGTCCTCGGCGCCCTGTTCACCTTCGGCCGCTACGGCTTAAGCTTCCGCGCCCAGGAGGCCATCGGCGGCACGCTGTCGCTGGTTGCGGTGGCCATGATCACCGGCATGGTGCTGTCCATGTCCAACAGAGACGGCATGGTGCGCAAAGTCCTCGACGCCAAGACGGGCGACGCCGTCGCAGCCGGCGCGAGGGCGATGTTCTGGCTCGCGTTCATCACCGTCGCGCGCGAGGGTCTCGAGCTGACGCTGCTCATGTGGGGGTGGGTGGTGCAGCCGGCGGCGGTCATCGGGGCGTTCCTCGGTATCGGCGTGGCGCTGGTGATGGGCTACGCCATCTACAAGGGTGCGCTGCAGATGAACATGCGCACGTTCATGCAAGTGTCCTCGGCGTTGCTCATCGTCGTGGCCGCGGGCATCCTCGTCTACGCCATCCACGACCTTCAAGAGGCGCAGTTCTTGCCGGGGCCGTTCTCCGGCGCGCCGATCGCCCCGACACACCCGCGCACCGGGGAGGTGCTCGTGGGGTTTGCGACGTACCCGTTCTGGATGGCGTCGTTCCCCTTCGGTTGGGCATTCGATTTCGAGCACGCCATCGACCCCACGGGGCCGATCGCCGCCTTGGTCAACGCGCTCACCGGGTTCGAGCCGAAGATGAGTTGGCTGCAGGTCATCGGCTGGGCCATCTACATCGCCGTCATTGTCCCAATTTTTGTGAACCATGTTCGTCGAGATCGGGGGGTGGGGCGGCCGGAGGTCGTCGATACGCACCCTGCTCTCGTAGGAAAGGAAGTCTAATGTCACACCGCCGAACCTTCGCCGCCGTGGCCGCGCTGCCGCTGGCACTGACGCTCACGTCGTGCGTGGAAAACGCCGCCAACGCCGACAGCATCGAGGTCACCTCCGACGCCGACACCTGCGCCGTGAGCACCGACAGCACCGAATCCGGCGCGCGCACGTTCAAGATCAACAACACCGGCAACCAGGTGACGGAGTTTTACCTGCTCGCCAACGACGGCCTGCGCGTCATCGCCGAGCGCGAGAACATCGCCCCCGGCGAAACGGCCGACCTGACGGTCTCGCTCATGCCGGGCGACTACTTCACCGCCTGCAAGCCGGGCCTGCGCGGGCCGAACGTCGGCCAAAGCGCGTTCACGGTTACCGGCGAGGCCGTGGCCGTCGGCGAGTCGGACCAGCAGCGTTTCGACGACGCCGTCGCCTCCTACGTCAACTTTGCTAAGAACGAAGTGGCCGAGTTCGTCCCCCTCGCCGAGGAGTTCGCCGCCGCCTACGCCTCCGGCGACGACGAGAAGGCGCGCGAGCTCTACCCCACCTCGCGCGTGCACTACGAGCGCATCGAGCCGATCGCGGAGGCGCTGGGCATCCTCGACCCGAAGATTGACTACCGCGAGGTGGACTACATCGCAGAAGCCGACGAGCTGAAGGCGGAAGACCCCGCCTTCGACCAGTGGCGCGGCTTCCACCGCATGGAAAAGGATCTGTGGGTGCCAGAAAAGGACGCCAAGAATGCCGACGGCGCCGACGCCTGGCAGGACTGGGAACCCTCCACCCCGGCCCAGCGCACACAGGTCGCGGAGCTGTTCGTGGCCGACGTCAACCAGCTGCTTGACACGGTCAACGACCCAAACTTCGCCGAGGACCAACAGCTGACCATCGACTCGGTGTCCAACGGCGCGATCTCGCTTCTGGAGGAGGTGGCCACCACCAAGGTCACCGGCGAGGAAGACTGGTGGAGCCACACCGACCTCTACGACTTCGCGGCGAACATCCAGGGCTCACGCATCGCGTTCGACCTGGTCGCCCCCATCGCCGCGGACCGCGGGGAAAACGGCGCCAAGCTGGTCCAAGACATCAACGACCGCTACGACGACGTCGAGGAGCTGCTCAGGGAGTACGGCTCGCTGGAGACCGGGTTCGTCTCCTACGACACCGTCGACGCGGCCGCGCAGGCGCAGCTGACCCGGGCGCTCGACGCGCTGCGCGAGCCGCTGTCGCAGCTCACCGGCACCGTACTGGGGCTGGGCTAATGGTCAGCCGGCGACAGCTTCTCACCCTCGGCGGCCTGGGCACCCTGGGCGCGGCCAGCACGGCCGTCCTCGCCGGGTGTGCGAACGAGGACGGGGCGAAGAAAAATGATGCGGCGGGTGGGGCCGGGGGTTCGTCGTCAAGCGAAGAGCTCATCGTGGACTTTGCCGGCGAGCACCAAGCCGGGATTATCACGCCCATGCAGAACAACCTGCACTTCGCGGCGTTCGACATTTCGGAGAAGGCGGACCGCGAGGACGTGATCGACCTGCTCGAGCGCTGGACCGCGGCGGCGCGCAGGCTCACGCTCGGCGGCGACGTTTCGGCCAAGGGCGCGTTCGGCACCGGAGACAGCTTCCCGCCGGACGACTCGGGCGAGGCGGTCGACCACGGCCCCTCCGGGCTCACGCTCACCTTCGGCTTCGGCCGCTCCTTCTTCCGCGAGCAGCTGGGCACCGCCGACAAACTCCCCGCCGAGTTCACCGAGATGCCCACGATGACCAACGACTTTTTGCGCCCCGAGTTCTCCGAGGGCGACATCTGCATCCAGGCGTGCGCGAACGACCCGCAGGTGGCAAGCCACGCGATTCGCAACCTCACCCGCCTCGCCGTGCCCACCGCAACACTGCGCTGGACCCAGCTCGGCTTCGGGCGCGCGGGCGCAACCGGGACGGAACAGCCGACACCGCGCAACCTGTTCGGCCAGAAGGACGGCACCGCCAACATCCGCGCCGACGAGGACGCGGAGTTGGCGAAGCACGTGTGGATTCCCGCCGACAGCTCGCAGCCGTGGGCCGCGGGCGGGACGTACATGACTGTGCGCCGCATCGCCATGAACATCGAGGTGTGGGACACGCTGCAGCTGCGCGAGCAGGAGCGCGTGACCGGCCGCGACAAGCCGGTCGGCGCGCCGCTGTCCGGCGGCGACGAGTTCACCGAGCCCGATTTCGAGGCGGTCAACGAGCGCGGCAACCCGAAGATCGACCGCGCGTCCCACCTGTTCAACGTGCACCCGGCGCAAAACGACGGCATCCGCATGCTGCGCCGCCCCTTCAACTACGTCGACGGCACGAACGAGCAGGGCCGCATGAACGCGGGTCTGTTCTTCATCGCGTTCACGCAGACGCCGGAGCGTTTCGCGCGCGTGCACAAGTCGATGTCGCGCGACGAGATGTTCACCGAGTACCTGAAAACCACCAACACCGGCACCTACCTCATCGTGCCGGGCGTGGGAGGCGAGGGCTACATCGGCGAAGGCATGTTTGCTTAACGACGTCTACAGCGGGCGGCCCATGTCGGTGCGCGAAATCTCCACGGCTTTGCGGATCACTTCGGCGAGTGCGGCCTCGACGCGCACCCGCGACTCGTCGTTTTCCAGCAGGTCCTTGCGCACCTCGAACATGACGGCCAGCACGGCGGTGTTCTTGTCGTAGTCCACCGGCACGTACGCCCCGGCGAACGGGGTGTTGCGCTCGACGTTGAAGCCGGCGGCGGTGAAGGCGCGGGCGGCTTCGTCGGCAAGCACGGCAGGCGTGTGCACGGAGTGGGTGCCGATGCAGACGTCCGGAAGCAGCTTGCCCGGGTGGATGCGGTACTCCTCGGGCTGGTTGTTGTAGGAGTGCACGTCCACGATCACGGCGCACCCGCAGTCCTGGATCCGCCCGCGCACAAGCTTGGACACAGCGTCGGCGTACGGGAAGTAGTACTCGGCCTTCAGGTCGGCGACGTCCATGTCCAGCGGCCGCAGCGGGTTGCCGTCGCCGAGCTTGAGAAAGATCGCGCCGCGGCCGGTGGCGTCCATGGATTCGCGTTCGTTGGAGAAGCGCCCCGGGTCCGCCACCAGCCGCGAGAGGTTGTTCACGACCATCCACGGCGCGCAGCCGGACTGCTCGGCGGCGGCCGCTGCGAGCGTGTCGGTGTGGTCGTCGGTGACGCGGTCGAGTTCCTCGGCGATCTGCTCGTCGGTGGCGATGAAATCGGCCGCCACCTCCGCCGGAATCTCGCGCGAGGCGTGCGGCACGTGCACGATGACGGGGCAGTCGTTACTTCCCTCGTGGATGGTGAAGTTCATAGTTTCGCAGGATATAGCGCGCAGGGGCATCTTGCTTGACGACGCCACCTTCGGCCTCAAACGCCTCCAACCAGCCCTCCATCGGGAAGCTTCCCCACTTCGCGTGGAACCGGTTGGCGTTGGCCACGATGTCCTCGATGTGCTCCCACGGCGGCGAGGACACGGGGTGCCACTGGTGGAACGCGTGCGCCCCGCCGACCCACACGAGCGGGATGCCGTGGCGCTGTAACTCGCGGGCGAAGTCGGTGTCCTCCCCGCCGTAGCCTTCGTAGCCGGGGTCGAAGCCGCCGAAGTCGCGCTCGATGCGCTCCCACGTCGTTGCTGTCAGTGCGAACGACAGGGACCAGAACAGGTTGTAATTGTCCGCGTCCACGAGTTCGCCGGGTGTGGGGTTGGGGCGCGCGGGGTGCGGGTCGGGGTCGGTCACGCGCATCTCGCCCTGCCGCATGTACGTCACCGGTCCGGCCACCACGGCGTCGGGGCGCTGGGACAGCGCGGAGACGTAGCGCGGCACCAGCGCGTCGGAGGCGAGGCAGTCGGCGTCTAAGAACACCAGCACCTCAGCGCCGCGCTCGATGGCCACCTGCGCGCCGAGGTTTCGCGCCGCCGCCAGGTTGCGGGGCCCTTCCACCACGTGGCTTTTCGGTACCGCCTTGGTCAGCACCTCGGCGTCCGCCAACGCGACCGTGACGTGGTCCACCCCCATGGGCATGAGGTTGACCTGGTGGGTGAGGTGGTCCTTGCGGTTGGCGTCGGCGAGCGTGATCACGCAGGTGGCGGGCTGTCCCGGGTTCTCGGCCACGGCCGCGATCACCTCGGCGGCCCGGCGCGCGGCGCCCTCGGTCTGCCAGCGGCCCCAGTCGGTGTCGCGCTGGCGCAGCAGCTCGGGCCACTCGTCGGGTGCGGGGAAGGCGTTTCGGACCGTCGCGAGGCCGTCGAGCGCTAAAGCGCCGAGCTTCTGCTCGGCGAACGGGCGCGGCTGCGGCAGGATCACCGCCGGGGTGTCGGTGGCGGCGAGGTCCGCCACAGAGTTCTGCCCGCCCGCGGTGACCGCGATGCCGGCGGACTGCAGCAGCTCCGTCGGGTCGTCCACGTGGTTGTCGCCGCCGAGGAAGGTGAAGCGGTACTCCGGGCAGGCGCGCTGCACGGCGTCCCAGTCCTCGGGCGACCACGTCGAGCCGCCCAGGCCCGCCATCACCACCACGTGGTTCGGATTGCGCTCCACGCTCTTGCGCGGGGTCAGCCGCGAGATGCCGCCTACGGCGTGCAAACGGTCGGCATGCGCCTGCAGGTGATCCGGCACCGGAACCCAGTCCGGCCACGCGGCCACGATCGCGTCGGCTTGCGCGTAGGCCAGCTGGTGCGGCGCGTCCCCCCGCGCGCCCGGCATCGCGTGCACCACCACGGGCACGCCCATGAGCCGCACGAACGCGGCGATCTCGTTGGACACGTCCACGTAGAACGCGTCCGGCTGGTGCTCCGCCACCCAGTTGGCGATTTGCGCGAACCGCCGCGCGATCTGCGGTGCCCCGTACGGCGCGTAGTGGAGCGTGCCGCCGGCGGTCATGGCGCGGCCGGAGCGCAGTTCGCGTGGGGTGTCGGAAGCGTCGTCGATAAGTGTGACGTCCCCGCCGGCTGTGGAGAGGATTTCGCACTCGTGGCCCATCGCGCGCAGCTCGCGCTGGATGGCGCGGCAGCGGTGCATGTGGCCGGAGCCGTGGTGGTGGGCATAAATCCCGATCATTGTCCTACCTTCGCAAACGCCGCCACCTGACGGAAGATATCTGTGTAGCGCTTCGCGGTTTGGCAAAGCGAATGCCTATCGACGACCCAACGGCGCACCACGTCCCGATCCAACCCACGCGCCCGTGTGATCGCGGCGGCGAGTGCGTCGACATCGTCTGCGGGTGCCAGGCATGCGGGGGCGTCGCGCAGCAGTTCGCCCATGCCGCCGCGGCGGAACGCCGCCACGGGGGTGCCGCACGCCATCGCCTCGAACGCGACGAGGCCGAACGGCTCCTCCCAGCGCGGGGTGACCACCGCGACGCCGCAGTTGGCCACCAGGCCCCGCAGCTCGGCGTGGGAAAGCTCGCCGATCCACTCCACCCCGTCGCCGAGACGGGGTGCGATCTCGTCGCGCACGTAGTGGTGGTCCCCGTTGCGGCCGGCGAGCACGAGCGGGATGCCGGCGGCGCGGCAGGCGTCGATGGCCAGGTGCGCGCCCTTCTCCGGAACAAGGCGGCCGAACCACACGGCCGTTTCCCCGCCCGGGCCGGGCCGCCACAGGTTGACGTTCACGCCGTTGGGGATGATCACTGGTTCCGTGGGCAGACGCCAATCCCGCGCGGTGGTGCGGCTGACGGCGGCGAAGCGCCCTGCGCGCAGGCCCGCGGCGGTGATCGCGTCCTGGATCTCGTCGACCATCGGGGTGTGCAGCGTGGTCAGCATCGGCAGCGGCTCCGGCGACGCCTCCGACGGGAAGATGTACGGGTTGAGGCTGTTGTTGTGCACCACGTCGTAGCCGCGCGCAACGAGGAGCCGCCGCAGCTCGATAAACGCCGCGTTTTCCCGTTCGCGGCCGCCCTCGGGGTAGGTGGTGTCGGTGGCGTCTTCGGCGCGGTCGCCCCAGTCCACGCCCGGCAATTCGAAGTCTTTGGTGTTGCCGTCGGAGCCTTCGGCGGCGAAGAAGTCCACCTCGTGGCCGAGCTCCCGCAGCGCAGAGACCATGGTGTGGCAGAACGCCTCCAGCCCGCCGGCGTACGGCTCGCGCACCGGGTAGCGCGCAGGGCCGATGAGCGCGATGCGGAGCTTCGCGGCGCGCGGGGTGCGCGCGGCCGGTTGCGCTGCGACCGTCACTGGCCCACCACCTTCTCGTAGATTGCCTTGTGCGCCCGGCGCACCTGCTGCATTTGGTGTTCTCGGTCGCCGGCGTATGGCACGTGCCCGCGCGCGAGCAGGCGCGCCGCCGCTTGACCTGCCGCGTGCCCGTCGCCCGCCGCGTACACCGCCACGGCTTCGGGCGTGTCCGCCTGCCCGGCGTAGCAGCCGGTATCCGGCACGACAACCGGCACACCGAGGTCGCGGCACATTTCCAGCCACCCTGAATGCGTTCCCCGAGTGTACGGCAGAATGCACACCCCGGCGCGCCCAACCGCGGCGTAGAGCTCCGCATCATCCATGGGCTCGTGCACGACCACGTTCGCGTTGCCTATCGACGCCAGCTCCGCCCCCTCATGCGCATACACATCCAGCGGCACCTCGCTGGCAATGTCGGCGTAGAACTTCGCGTCCGCCACCACGTTCGCGCGCAGCGACTTCACAAACACCGCCGCGCGCCCGCCCGGCTCCACATCCACCGGCACGTCCACGATCCGCGGGTGCGGGATCACCTGCACGTCCCGCGCCCCGTAGTCGCGCTCGAGGACCTCGGCGGCTTGGTCGGTGAGGGTGATGAGGGCGGAGCTTGCGTCGATAAGCAACTGCAACCGCTCGTGGTGCGGCGCCTGGTCCTCCAAGTGCGGGTTGTCCAGGTCGTGGACGGTGAGCACGAGTGGCACCGGCAGCGCGTTGCACAGCTCGGCGATCTCGGCTGGGGTGCGGTGTTCGAAGCCGAAGTGGATGTGCACGGCGTCCACGTCGCGCGGCTGGTTCCACCACGACGCCTCGAGCGCGGGGTGCGGCCACCAGTTGCCGTCGATGTCCGGGTCCGGGAGAAACTCCACGCCCGCCGGCTGGATCGCCTGCGTATACGGGTGTTCGGCGGGGATGGAGAGAACGCGCATTCCCCTAATATAAACCTTCTCGAATACGGTGAGGATATGTCTTTGCTCGTCGTAGTTGGCAACTGCCAGGCGGAGTCCACCCGCAAGCTGCTCATGTCCACCGGCCATTTTTCGGGTGAGCGCATCGCCCCGGTCCACGAGCTGGAGGAAGCGGACATGGGGTGGTTTGTAAGCCTCGTGCGCCGCGCCGACGTGCTGGTCACCCAGCCGATCCGCGACGACTACCGGGGTCTTCCCGTGGGCACGCGGCAGCTGCGGGAGCTGCTGCACCGCAACGCGCGCCACGTGGTGGTGCCGGTGCTGCGCTTCGACGGGCTGATGCCGTACCAGGCCATCATCCGCGACCCCGCCGATCCCTCGCTGAACCCGCCGGTGGTGCCGTACCACGACCTGCGCACCCTGGTTGCGGCCGCGGGCTATAGTGCCGCGGCTGCCCCGTCGCCTGAGGCTTTGCGACGAGCCGCCGCCATGTCCGTCGAACAGATCCGCCTGCGCGAGCAGGCCCACGGCGCGGTGGAAGTGTCCGACTACCTGGAGACGCACCCCGTGTGGCACACCGTAAACCACCCCAATAACGCGACGCTTGCGTTTATGGCCTCGCGGGTGTTGGAGGCGCTGGGACTTACCGGCGAGCCTGTGCCGCCGGACTACGAGATGCTCGGCGGGCTGGACGCCCCCGTCGACGCCGACGCGGCCGAGGCGCTCGGCGTGGCGGTGCACGGCCGCGACGAGTGGCGCGACCGCGTGGCCGGGGTCATCGACGCCGACGAGATCCGCGCCGCGCAACTGGAGTTCTACCGGCAGCGGCCCGCGCTGGTCGAGCACGGGCTGCAGCGCCACGCGGAGCGCCTGGCGAATCTAGGGTTGGTGCAATGAAACATCTCATCGTCGGACCCGCGGGCCACGGGGTGACCGAGTACGCCCTCGGGCTCGCCCGCGCCACCGGTGCCGAGGTGATCCGGGAGGAGACGTTCGGCGACTCCCCGCTCGCCGGCCCCGTCCACGTCACGTTCACCGACCACCTTTTCGGCGACACCGCCGAACGCCTGCTTGCGCGCATCGACGGCCCGCTGTCCGTGAGCCTGCACGACATCCCCCAGCCGGAGGAGGGCGCGGCCCGCTACGAGCGGCGCGCAGGCGTCTACCGCGCCCTCGCCGCAGCCGCGGATGTGGCCGTAGTGAACTCCGACCACGAGGCGCGCTTCTTCCCGGCGGGCGCAACGACCGTGATCCGCCTGCCCATCCCGGTGATCGACTCCTCTTTCGACCCCGAGCCGGGCACCGTCGGCGTGCTGGGGTTCCTCTACCCCGGCAAGGGCCACGAGGACCTCATCGCCGCACTGCCGGACCGCCGCCTGCGCTTCCTCGGCGCGGTCTCGACTGGCCACGAGCAGTGGGCGGCCGATCTCGTCCGTTCGGCGCGAAGCGTCGAACTCACCGGCTGGCTCACAGACGAGGAGCTCGCCGCTGAGATGGGCCGCATCGCCGTGCCGGTGTGCCCGCACCGGCACTTCTCCGCGTCCGGCTCGCTCATGGCCTGGCTGGGCGCCGGGCGGAAAGTGCTGGTGCGGGACTCCGACTACGCCCGCGAGATCGACGCCTGGCTGCCCGGGCGCGTCACGCTGGTGGGGGAAGGGGGCTGGCGGGACGCCGTCGATAGGCATGTGCCCGAAAGGCTCGACCCGCCACGCTACGGCTGGGCCGAGGTGGCACAACGTTGGGAGGAAACATGGCGTTTCGCTGGCCTGATGTGAGCGTGGTCATCCCGCACTACAACGACGAGGATTCCCTCGCGCGCGTCGTGGAGGCGGTGCAGGCGCAGGATTACGCGGGCGAGGTGGAGATCATCGTCGCCGACGACGGCTCCGAGGTGCCTCCGGCTATCGACGGCGTCCGCGTCGTGCGCCAACAGGACAAGGGCTTCCGCGCCGCCGCCGCGCGAAACTTGGGGGCGGACGCCGCGCGCGGGGAGGTGCTCGCGTTCCTCGACGCCGACACCGTGCCGGAGCCCGGCTACCTCTCCGCGGTCGTTCCGCACATCGTGGGCGACGCGCGCGCGGTGGTCGTCGGCGCGCGCCGCACCGGCGCGGACAACACCGAGCCGCAGTGGCTTATCGACGCCTGGTCCGCCACCGACAACCTCCGCCACGCCGACCACAGCTCCTGGCGCTACATCATCTCGGCGGTGCTGACGTGCTCGCGCGAGTTCTTCGGCGAGGTCGGCGGATTCGACGGCACGCTCGTAGGCTACGGCGGCGAGGACTGGGAGTTCGGCTTCCGGGCGTGGAACGCCGGCGCGACGTTTGTGCACGAACCCGGCGCGGTCGCGCACCACCCGGAGGAGGACTTCGGCGCGCGCTACGACGACCCGGCGGCCGCCACCGCCGTCAAGAACGCCGAGACCCTCGCCCTGGCCCGGCGCGTCACGCACCCGCTGGCGCGGCCCGACGGCATCATCTTCGACACCTTCGACATGCAGGTGGAGGTGCCGGAGCTCGAAGGCGAGGGGGTGCGCGACTTCGTCATCGCGGAATGGATCAAGGTCGGCGCGTATGTGCGTGTGGCAGAGGTGCCAGCGCTGTTTGCCCACGACCCGCGGGTGGGCACCTCCGAGGTGGAGGCGCGGGTGAACATTGCAGTCGGGGCGGGCTGGGCGCCGCAGGACTTGGGTGCGCTGCTGGCCGCCGAGTATGTGCTTTGCCCCGACGGTACGGTCGTGCGCACCGCACGTGCGGCGGCGCTCGGACTCGAACCGGTCACCGCGCACCCGGACGAGATCGGGATGACGCCGGTGCAGGGCCCGCTGCAGCTGGAACGCTACTTCGCGGGCTGGTAGCGCTCGCTGACGCTCGCGCTACCAGGGGAGGCTCCGAGTAGCTACGGCTGCGGCGCCACGCCGGTGCGCTCGTAGTCGGCCAGGATGTCGATGCGGCGCTGGTGGCGCTCGCTGACGCTCGCGCTACCAGGGGAGGCTCCGAGTAGCTACGGCTGCGGCGCCACGCCGGTGCGCTCGTAGTCGGCCAGGATGTCGATGCGGCGCTGGTGGCGCTCCTCTTCGCTCCACGGCTGGTTCACGAAGGCGTCGACAATCGCCAGCGCCTCCTCCTCCGTGTGCATGCGCCCGCCGATGCCGATGAGCTGGGCGTTGTTGTGCTCGCGCGCCAGCTTCGCGGTCTCCTCCGACCAGGCGAGTGCGCAGCGCGCGCCCTTGACCTTGTTCGCGGCGATCTGCTCGCCGTTGCCCGAGCCGCCGAGCACAATGCCCAGCGAGCCCGGATCCGCCACCACAGCCTCGGCGGCGGCGATGCAAAACGCCGGGTAGTCATCCAACGCGTCGTACTCGTGGGCGCCGCAGTCGGTCACCTCGTGGCCCTGCGCCTCGAGGTGGGCCTTGATCTGGTTCTTGCGCTCGAATCCGGCGTGGTCTGCTCCAAGGTAAATACGCATGGCGCCTACCGTACCTGTGGCATCTCAGTGCGAGTGCGCTTGAGTTCGAAGAAGTACGGGAACTCCGCCAGCCCCACCGCGTGGTCGAACAGCTCCCCGGCCTGCTCGCCCTCCGGCAGGCGGGTGATCACAGGGCCGAAGAACGCGGTGCCGTTGAGCGAGACCACCGGGGTGCCCACGTCGTCGCCCACTGCCTCGATGGCGGTGGCGTGGAAGCCGCGCAGCAAATCGTCCACGTCGGAGGTGTTGGCCACCTCGGCGAAGTGCTCCGGCAGCCCGACCTCGGCGAGCGCCTTCGCGATCACCTCGTCGTAGGCGCCGTACCCCTTCTTCATGCTCTCCCCGCCCGGGTGCACGAGCGTGCCCATGGCGGTGTAGAGCTCGTCTACCTTCTCGGGAGCTTCCTCCTTCACCTTGGCGAACACGCGCGCCGGGCCCCAGTTGGCCTCCATCATCGCCGCGTAGTCCTCGGGGATGTCGCGGCCGTCGTTGAGCACGGCGAGCGACATGGGCACCCACTCGATTTCGATGTCTCGGACCTTTTCCACTTCCTTCATCCAGCGGGAGGTCTGCCACGCGAACGGGCAGGATACGTCGAACCAAAACTTCACTTGTTGCGTCATGGGGCCCACGATAGCGCGTGTAGGCTGCGGCAAATGAAGACCAATCTGACACGCTCCGACGCGCAGGCGCGCGCAGCACTGATATCCAACGTCCGCTACGACATCGCCGTGGACATCACCGGTGCAGACGAGTTCACCACGGTGAGCACCGTCCAGTTCGATTCGAAAGCGGGCAGCACGCACTTCGACCTGGTGGCGGCGGGCTTCGAGGCCACGCTCGATGGCGAGGAGACGGGCCGCGAGCTGAAGCTTGACGACGGCGCGCACACCCTGGTGGTCACCTCCCACGACGCGTACAACCGCACCGGCGAGGGCCTGCACAAGTTCACCGACCCGGTGGATAACAAGGATTACCTGTACACCCAATTCGAGCCCGCGATGGCGATGAAGGTGTTCGCCGGCTTCGACCAGCCGGATTTGAAGGCCACCTACACCGTGCGCGTGACGGCGCCGGAGCGCTACACCGTGATCCTCAACGAGGCGGCCGAGCGCAGGGACAACGGCGACGGCACCGCCACCTGGACCACCACGATCGACTACCCGCTGTCGACCTACCTCATTGCGATCTGCGCCGGCGAGTTCGAGCGCGTCTCCGACGTTTACCGTTGCACCGACGAAGGAGGTGCAACGCGGGTCATCGAGCTGGGTCTCTACGCCCGCGCGAGCCTGATCCCCCACCTGGACGCGGAGCGGATCTTCCGCCAGACCAAGGAGGGCTTCGACTTCTACCACGCCAACTTCGGCCGCACCTACCCCTTCGGCGACAAGTACGACCAGGTGTTCTGCCCGGAGTACAACATGGGCGCGATGGAGCACGTGGGCTGCGTGACGTACCGCGACGAGTACATCTTCACCTCCGAGCCCACCCCGTACCGCCTGGAGCGCCGCAACGACACCATCCTGCACGAGATGGCGCACATGTGGTTCGGCGATTTGGTCACCATGCAGTGGTGGGATGACCTGTGGCTCAACGAGTCGTTCGCCACCTGGTCTGCCGCCACCGCGCAGACCGCGATCGGCGAGTACGCGGACGCGTGGACCACGTTCGCGTCCGTGGAGAAGGCGTGGGCGTACCAGCAGGACCAGCTGCCGTCGACGCACCCGATCGCCGCGGACGCGCCGGACATCGAAACGGCGGAGCAGAACTTCGACGGCATCACCTACGCCAAGGGGGCGAGCGTGCTCAAGCAGCTGCAGGCGTACGTGGGCTACGAGGAGTTCTTCGCGGGCGTGCGCACCCACTTCGACAACCACGCGTACGGCAACGCCACGTTCGCGGACTTGCTCGGCGCGCTTGAGCAGGCCTCCGGCCGCGACCTCGCGGACTGGGCGGAGCAGTGGCTGCGCACCACAGGCCCGTCCACGCTGCGCCCGGAGATCGGCGAAACCTTCGCGGTGCTGCAGGAGGATCCGCGCCCCCACCGCGTGCGCGTGGGGCTATACAAGCTTGCCGACGGGCCGGCCGGCTCCGCCGTCCAGCGAACCCACCAGGTCGAGACCGACATCGACGGCGAACGCACCGAGATCCCCGAGCTCGCGGGCGTCGAGCACGACCTGGCCATCGTCAACGACGACGATCTCACCTACGCGAAGATGCGCCTGACACCCGAGCACCAGCAGTTCGCCCTCGAGCACCTCGGCGAGATCGAGGATTCGCTGGCGCGCACGCTTATCTGGTCCTCGTTGTGGGAGTCCGTGCGCGACGGCGAGCTGGCCGCCCGCGAATTTGTCCGCCTCGTGGCGCGCGAAGCCGCCCGCGAGACGCACCCGAGCGTGCAGGAGCGCCTGCTCGCCCAAGCCACGCAGGCCGTGCGCCAGTACGTCGACCCGGCCTGGCAGGGCGAGGGCATGGACCTGCTCAACTCCGCCTTCCGCGGCGCGGAGCCGGCGGCCATCTTCGACCGGGCGCTGGCCCGCCTCACCCCCACCGAGGACACCGTCGCCTACTTCAAGGACCTGTTGGAGCGCTCCGACAATCAGGAGGTGCGCTGGCTCGCGCTGACCACCCTCATCGCCGCTGGCGCGCTGCCGCTGTCCGCGGCAGACGAGGAGCAGGACAACACCTCGGAGGGTGCCATTTCGAGGTTGCGCGCGAAAGCTGTCGTCGATAAGCGGTGGGCTTGGGACACGCTGGTCAACGAGGATCTGACCAACCTCGAAGCCCGCTACCTCATGGACGGGCTGACGTTTACTTACGACGGCCTCGAGGGACTCACCGACGAGTACTTCCGCGCCGCGCCCGCGCTGTGGGACCGCCTGACCAACGAGATGGCGCAGCGCACCCTCGAGGGCATGTACCCGAGGTGGGATGTGACCGCAGGTGCCGTCGACAAGGCGAATGAGCTTCTGCTTAGCGACGCCCCTGCCGGCCTCAAGCGCGTCGTCGCCGAGGGCCAGGACCGCATCGCCCGCGCGGTGCGCAACCGGGAGGTCGACGCCACGGCAAACTAGAGTTTCGCCAGCGCCTGCTCGAGGTCGGCGATCAAGTCAGCCTCCTCCTCAATGCCCACGGAGATGCGCACGAGCTCGCCCGGCACCTCGAGAGCGGAGCCCGCGACGGACACGTGGGTCATGGTGGCGGGGTGCTCAACCAGGCTCTCCACGCCGCCGAGGGATTCCGCCAGGCAGAACAGTGTGGTGGACTTACAGAATGCCTTAGCCTGCTCGGTGGTCTGGAACAGCACGGAGACCATGCCGCCGAAGCGGGTCATCTGCTTCTTGGCGGTCTCATGCCCCGGGTGGGACTCCAAGCCCGGGTAGCACACGCGCGCGACCTGCGGTTGGGCGTCCAGGAACGCTGCCACGGCCTCGGCGTTGTCGCAGTGCTTGTCCATGCGCACGGCGAGCGTTTTCAGGCCGCGGCCGGTGAGGTAGGTGTCGAACGGCGAGGGGTTCGCGCCCACCCAGCCGAAGAAGAAGCGCAGCTGCTCGTGGAAGCCGGGCACGCGCGCGTCGTCGCCGCAGACGATGCCGCCGACGACATCCGAGTGGCCGCCGATGTACTTCGTGGTGGAGTGCACCACTACGTCCGCCCCCAGGTCGAAGGGCTTTTGCAGGTACGGGGAGGCGAAGGTGTTGTCCACCACCAGCGTGGCCTGCTGCTTCACCCCGGCGATCGCTTCGATGTCCACGATGTCCAGCATCGGGTTCGTCGGTGTCTCCACCCAGATGACCTTGGTGTTGTCTTGCACCGCCGCGGCGACCTCGTCCGGGTTGGTCATGTCTACCACGGTGTTTTCCACGCCCCACTGGGTAAATACCTGCTGGATCAGGCGGTAGGTGCCGCCGTAGGCGTCGTTGGACACCACGATGTGGTCGCCGGGTTTGAGCAGGACGCGCAGGATAACGTCGATAGCCGCCATGCCCGAGGAGTACGCCACGGCGTACTCGGCGCCCTCGAGCGCTGCCACCGCCTTCTCCAGCGCGGTCACGGTGGGGTTCCCCACGCGGGTGTACTCGTAGCCGCCGCGCAGCTGCGCCAACCCGTCCTGGGCGAAGGTGGTGGAGGCGTAGATCGGCGTGTTGATCGGCCCGTAGAGGCTATCGGGGTCGTATCCGGCATGGATGGCGTCGGTGGCAAATCCAGTCATGCCCCCAGACAGTAGACCAAGCTGTCCATTCAGCGCGCATTTTTATGCACTAGACTCGTGCTCCGATGAATGCTCAAACCACACAAAAAGACACGACCGAGAAGGTCGATGAAGCCGTCACCGGTGTGACCAACTGGTGGAACAACCCTGACACGCATGAAATGTTCATCGAGCGCCCGTTGAAGATTCTGCTGATCCTCGTGGTCGCGCTGATCTTAAGTTGGCTGGCGCGCGGCATCATCCGCCGAGCTACCCGCCACGGCATCGAGCGCACTCCACTGCTCTCCACGGCGGCGGAGGACACCCCGCAATACCGCGCGCAGGAGGCTCGCCGCCAGCAGCGCATGAAGACCCTGGGCAACGTCGGCCGCTCCGTGGCCGCGATTGTGATCTGGACGTGGGCGGCGCTCGCCGTGCTGGACCAGCTCGGTGTGAACGTGGCCCCGCTCATCGCGTCGGCCGGTGTGGTCGGCGTGGCCATCGGTTTCGGCGCCCAGTCGCTGGTGAAGGACTTCTTCTCCGGCATGTTCATCCTCATTGAGAACCAGTTCGGCGTGGGCGACACCATCCAGGTCGGCGACGTCGTGGGCGACGTGGAGGAAATGTCGCTGCGCATCACCACCATCCGCGACATCGACGGCGCGCTGTGGCACGTCCGCAACGGCGACATCGACCTGGTGGGCAACCACTCCGCCCGCTTCTCCACGGCGCGGTTGCAGATCCCGGTGTCGCTCATGGCCAACCCGGACAAGGTCTCGCGCGTCATCGAGGATGCCGCCACCGCTGCGTGCCAGGACCCGGAGGTCCGCGACCTTGTCATGGGCACCCCGCAGATGCTGGGCCCCAGCGAGTTCAACCCGACCTACGTGTCCTTCCGCCTGGCCGTGCAGACGATGCCGGGCGAGCAGTGGACCGTGGCCCGCCACATGAATCACCGCATCCTCGCCGCGCTGCACCAGGAGAACGTGGTGCTCACGCCGATGGATTCCGTGCTGGTACAGAACATGGAGAACAATGGATAACGAGCACACGCTGTACGACGCCGTCGGTGGCGAGCCCTTCTTCCGCCGCCTCGTCGACGGGTTTTACACCCAAGTCAAACGCGACGACCTCATCGGCCCGATGTACCCGGACGACGACTGGGAGGGCGCGCAGAACCGCCTCCGCTGGTTCCTCGCCCAGTACTGGGGCGGGCCGCGCACCTACCAGGAGCAGCGCGGCAACCCGATGCTGCGGCGGCGCCACTTCCCCTTCCCCATCGGCGAGGCGGAGGCGGACCGCTGGTTGGAGCTCATGGGCAACTCCATGGAGCAGTTTTCTGACGACGAGCTGCCGCCCGCCTACCGCGCCCAGATGTGGAACCACATGCAGCGGGTTGCCTACATGATGATCAACCAGGGCCCGCGGGCTTACTAACTAGAACAGCAGGTTCGGCCTGCTACTGCGGTAGACCGAGCCGAACGGCGCGTCCAGGCGCACCCAGCTGCCCGCGGTGGCCACGCGCAGGTGGCGGGGAATCTCCGCGGGGGCCTCGAAGCCGGGGATGAGGCCGAGCACGGTGCAGGCGAAAATCATCCGCATGGGGATCTCCACCGGCTGGTTGCTGTCCGCGTCGGCGGTGAGCACCACCCCGTCGAGCAGGGATCGCGGCGGGCCGGCCGGGCCGGAGAACTGCCGGGCGAGGTTGCGCCCCTCGCCCGCTAGGCGCCGCGCAACCCCGATGGGGATATCTTCGCGGGCGGTGAACCCGCTCGCGGGCGGCAGCGCACCCGGCCAGGCGGCGTCGCGGGCCGGGCCCACCTCGGTGCGGCCGTCGCGCAGCGCCTCCAACATGTCCTGAGCTGAGACGGCGGCGCCGGGGTGGGTGGTGGAGCCCAAGGTACGTCGAGAAGCGATGGCGTCGAAGGGGGTGGTGACAAAGACGTCGAGCTGCCCCTCACCCACCTCCTGGATACGCGCGACGGCCTGGGTATCGAGCGCGAGGGCGCGCGTGAGCAGCGCGATCAGCCCGCGCGCACCCTCATCGATGTGAACTTCGACCACTTAATCCCCAGCAGTCTTGGAGAGGATGCCGATCTCTTTCTGCGTGATCTCGCGCGGAGAAGTCGTGGTGGTGTCCACCGTGACCTGCACGCAGTCGATGACGCAGCAGACCTTGCCCTGCGCATCCTTGATTTCCTGGCGGGTGGTGAACGACGTGTTGCCCACGTTGGCTACCTGCGTTTCCACCGTCACCTGCGTCGTGCTTGGCAGGATCGGGCGCACGTAGTCCACCTCGAGGCGGCGCACGAACACCACGAATTCGTGGCCCTGCGAGTAGAAAAACTCCTGCGCGAACGCCAGCCGCGCCTCCTGGGCGAGCTCGATGTACGCGGAATTGGTCACGTGCCCGTAGCGGTCGAAGTCGCCCCAGCGCACTGGGATCGTGTGGATGTGAACGTTGTCGGCCATGAGTGCTCCTAGCGGGTGAGCTTGCGGTGGGTGACGCGGGACGGCTTCGCCGCCTCCTCGCCGAGGCGCTCGATCTTGTTCGCCTCGTAGTCGCCGAAGTTACCCTCAAACCAGAACCACTTGCCTTCTTCCACGTTGCCCTCCCAGGCCAGGATGTGGGTGCACGTGCGGTCCAGGAACCAGCGGTCGTGCGAGATCACCACAGCGCAGCCCGGGAAGTTCTGCAGCGCGTTTTCCAGCGAGCCCAGCGTTTCCACGTCTAGGTCGTTGGTGGGCTCGTCCAGCAGGATCAGGTTGCCGCCCTGCTTCAGCGTCAGCGCCAGGTTCAGGCGGTTGCGTTCACCGCCGGAGAGTACCTTCGACGGCTTCTGCTGGTCCGGGCCCTTGAAGCCGAACGCGGACAGGTAGGCGCGCGAGGGCATCTCGTTCTGGCCGACGTGGATGTAGTCCAGGCCGTCGGAGACGACCTCCCAGACGGTCTGCTCCGGGTCGATGTTCTCGCGGTTCTGGTCCACGTACGAGATCTTCACCGTCTCGCCGACCTCCACGGAGCCGGAATCGGCCTCCTCCAGGCCCACGATGGTCTTGAACAGCGTGGACTTGCCCACACCGTTGGGGCCGATCACGCCGACGATGCCGTTGCGGGGCAGGGTGAACGACAGGTCGTCGATAAGCACGCGCCCGTCGAAGCCCTTGTCCAGGTTTTCTACCTCGACGACCTTGTTGCCCAGGCGCGGCGGGGTCGGGATCTGGATCTCCTCGAAGTCGAGCTTGCGGTACTGCTCGGCCTCTGCCGCCATCTCCTCGTAGCGCTCCAGGCGGGCCTTGTTCTTGGCCTGGCGGGCCTTCGGGGAGGAGCGGACCCAGTCCAGCTCCTTCTTCAGGCGCTTCTGCAGCTTCTGGTCCTTCTTGCCGGCGACCTCGAGGCGCTCAGCCTTCTTCTCCAGGTAGGTGGAGTAGTTGCCCTCGTACGGGTAGAGCTTGCCGCGGTCGACCTCGCAGATCCACTCCGCGACGTTGTCCAGGAAGTAGCGGTCGTGGGTAATGGCCAGCACCGCGCCCGGGTAGGTCTGCAGGTGCTTCTCCAGCCACAGCACACTCTCCGCGTCGAGGTGGTTAGTGGGCTCGTCCAGCAGCAGCAGGTCCGGCTCGCTCAGCAGCAGCTTCGCAAGCGCTACTCGACGCCGCTCGCCACCGGACAGGTTGGTCACCGGCGCGTCCGACGGCGGGCAGCGCAGCGCCTCCATAGCCTGCTCAATCTTGGAGTCGATCTCCCACGCGTCGGCGGCGTCCAGCTCCTCCTGGAGCTTGCCCATCTCGTCCATGAGCTCGTCGGAGTAGTTGGTCGCCATCTCCTCGGCGATCTCTTCGAAGCGCTGCTTCTTCTCAAACAGCTCGCCGAGGCCTTCCTCGACGTTGCCGCGCACGGTCTTCTCCTCGTTCAGCGGCGGCTCCTGCAGCAGGATGCCCACGGTCGCGCCCGGTTGGAGGAACGCCTCGCCGTTGTTCGGCTGGTCAATGCCCGCCATGATTTTGAGCAGCGACGACTTGCCGGCGCCGTTCGGGCCCACGACGCCGATCTTGGCGCCGGGGTAAAACGCCATGGTGACGTTGTCCAGGATGACCTTGTCGCCGATGGCCCGGCGGACGTTTTTCATCGTGTAGATGAACTCAGCCACTACGATTCCCCTTTGTTGGTGAGTGCGGAGGTAAATGCCGCACTTAGGGTACATCACGCGGGCAAGTGCCCCGCCGACTCCGAGGAAGCATTCGGCGCGGCGGGGTGCCCGTTCAGCAGGGGCGGTTTAGAAAGGGGCGCCGCGTTGAGCCGGAGCTCCGGCAAGCTCCTCCTCACCTGCCGAATCGGCGAAGCTCGGTGCGTCGTCGCCGCGGCGGAAGTCCTCGGCGCTCATGCGGCGCTCCTGCGCGGGATCCTCGGGCAGTGCGTTCCAGCCGTCCTGCGGCTCGGCGCTGCCGCGCCCCACGTTCTGGTTGGCGTTGTCGCCGTTGAGCTTCTTGTCCAGCGCTTCGGCGTCCATCACCTTGGGGGGTTCGTGGCCGTCGATCGCGTTGCTTGAGACGGTCGCTCGCACGGAGTTGACCTGGAAACGGGACATGTCGAAGCCGATGTGGCGGGCCTTCATTTTCACGCGCGAGCGCATGATCGGGCTGCCGTCGTCTGCCTTTTCCTCCCAGTAATCGTGGACGAGCTTGCCTACGACAACGACCGGGAATCCCTTGCGTAGCGACGCTCCGGCGTTGACCGCCAGAGCCCCCCAGCATTCGACGTCGACGTAGAACTGGTTGAAGTCCTCCCACTCTTCCTTCCCGTTGTTGTCGACTTTCCTGGTATCGGAGGTGGCGACGCGGAAGCGCAGCACGGTGCTGCCCGAGTCGAAACGCTTGAAAAACGGCTCTGCGGTGAGGTTGCCGATCACGGTGTAGTCAATATTGGCCATTGGTTCAGGCCCCTCTCTGTGAGTGTGCGTGTGGTGTTCAGGTGAGGGGGCGAAGCGGTCGTCGCTAAGCAAACGCCCCCTGCACGAGCAGAGTCGCACGAAACAAACAGAGAAAAAAGACCTCGGGCGAATTGTGGATAACTGAACCTGAGAAATTCACAATCCGCAGCTAGCGGCCCCTAAATTGCGCGAGCATCTCGTTGTACCGGCGCCATTCTTCGTCGTCGGATTCGTCCGCGAGACGGTCGGACTCAACCGTCTCCGCCTTGTCTTCGCGCCACCACCGCATGAACAGTTCGCCGAAGACGATCACGAGCGGGAACGAACCGGACGCCCAAGCGATGCCCCCACCCGCCTTTTGCACGTCCAGCAAATCCGGGTGCCACGGCAGGTCCAGGGAACGGTAGAACTCCTCCCCCATCACCGAGCCAAGCTGCATGAGGTAGACCCCCATGAACAGGTGGAACGGCATGGACACCCACAGCCAGAGCAGACGCACCTTGGCGCTCGGGCGGCCAGCAATCTCGTCGGGGCCGATGAGCTCCCAGAAGTAGAAGTACCCGGACAGGAGGAACACGGCGTTCATGATGACGTGGCCAGCGTGCTCCGAAATCATGAGCTCGTACAGCGGCTCGATGACGTACATGGCGTAGAAGAACACCAAAAACTGGATGGTGGACACCGGCGAGAACGTGACCACGCGTAAGAATTTCGAGCGCTGGAAACTCTCCGCCCACAGCCGCGGGTTGAACTCTCCGGCCGGGTAAGCCGCACGTACAAGGGTCAGCGGCGCGCCGAGCACCAAGAACACCGGCACGCCCATGGACAGGATCATGTGCACCGTCATGTGCGCGGAGTATGAGGCGGGCATATGCATGCCAACCCCGGAGCTCAGGGTGACAACAGTTGTTGCGCAGCCCAGCAGCCACCACACGGTTCGGCCCACAGGCCAGCCCTCCACCCGGCGCACCAGGTGCAGATAATAGACGGCCAACAACACCGCAATGGCGCTAAACAGCAGCTCCGGGCGCCACTGCGTGAGCCAGTTGGACCAGCTCAGCGGCTCGTGCAAGTTGTAGCCCATCTGGATCTGCATGCGGGTCAGGTTCGGGTCCAGCGGTGGCGGGGGCGGCGTGCGGCCGAGCGTGACAGCCAAGCCGGACACGGCCGCCATGAGCAGCACCTCCCCCGCGGCCAAACGCGTGAACGCACCTGAACGGGAGCCCAGCTGCGGGATGGTGCGCTCGCGGTGGATAAAGCCGATGAGGCCGAGGACGATAATGCCGGCGGTTTTGACAATCAGCACCCAGCCGTAGGCGTACTGCGTCAGATCCTCCAGGCGCACCCGCACCAGGGCGTTGATCACACCCGAAACCGCCATGGCCACGATGGCGAACAACGCTATCCGCGAGTACCGGCGGGTAGCGGCGGCAAGGCCGGGGCCACGTCGTAAAGCATGCGCCACCAGCGCCATTAGCCCGCCGACCCAGAGCAGCATGGCCACCAGGTGCCAGATCAGCGAATTCGTGCCGTAATCGTGGGCGCCGCCGGTCGCGGAGTGGCCGGTCAGCGCAATCGGCATGATGACCACGATCGAGCCGATGAACAGCGCCACCTGGGACCACCAGCTGGTCGCCGCGTAGCCGCCCACGGCAACAGCTGTGGCGAACGCGGCGACGATGAGCCACACCCGCGCGTCCGCCACCTGGTCTAACGCCTGCGACCACGCCGCGGCCTCGAAAAGAACCGTGCGCAGCGGCTGGCCGGAGACGTCGGAAAGCACCAGCGGGATCATCGCCAGGCCGATCAGCGCAACCCCCGCACTCGCGTGGGCGCCGGTGCGCGAGGCGATGTGCCCGTCCACAGTCAGGCGCGCGCCGTTGAGGTCGTCGCCCTGCTGCTTCGGCGGGATGAGGAAGGCGGTG
The DNA here is from genome assembly GCF_013601005.1 of Corynebacterium wankanglinii. Lineage (NCBI taxonomy): Bacteria > Bacillati > Actinomycetota > Actinomycetes > Mycobacteriales > Corynebacteriaceae > Corynebacterium > Corynebacterium wankanglinii. The sequence goes on along the minus strand of NZ_JABFED010000006.1, from coordinate 47,399 downwards.
AGCAGAAACGAGCCCGCCGCCAGCGCAATGAGCAGCCACGCCACACCACGCAGCGCCGGAAGCCCGAACGTGGTGGCTAGCCCGGGGTCCGGGATGCCCAGCTCCGCGAGCGAGCCGCCCGAGAACGCCTCTCCCACCGCCCCAGCCACCACGGCCGCGACGGCGAGCGCGGCCAGATACAGCGGCCACGCGGGGGAAACGGTGCGTTTGCTGGCAGGTGCAGTCATGTCGCTTACCCTACTTTCGCGCTGGGCCGAGCCATAACTACAATGAGCGGGCATTGCCTCCATAGCTCAGTGGATTAGAGCATCCGGTTTCTACCCGGCTGGTCGCGGGTTCGAATCCTGCTGGGGGCGCTTTCCATTTCCCTGGTCAGACGGGGTTTCAGCAAACTCGACCATACTCGCAACGTCGCCTGTTCGAGAACGCCAACCCATATGTCGGAGCTGGTTCCTATGCTGGCACCATCAAAGTTCACCCCAGTTGCACAACAACTATCAGGCACGCTAGCGTTGGCCATGGACGCACTATGGTGCTCCACTTCCGAGGCTCGTGCGAAAGCACGAGCTTTCGTGTTTGAGAGGCAGAATGTACATCGGCTACTTCGACGAGTTCGGCCACAACGGCGCCTACATCTCGCGAAACGACCCAAGCTATAAGACCCACCCTGTATTCGGGATAGGCGGATTCATCATTCCAGCCCACAACGTCCGTCAACTGTCAGGGACATTCCGCCACATCAAGGAGACAGGGCTCAAGGCCGAAATCGACGCCAAGGTCATTGCTAAGGGTAAGCGGGTCGAGGAGTGGGAGAAGAAAGGTGCGACTCTTCTCACCACACAAAACGTACAGCGATATACGGAGGTGCGATGGATGATCAACCGTCTCCTTCGCAAACTCGAAGACCTCGATGCCAAAATAGTGTTCTACGGGCAAGAGAAGCCACGCGGGTCGAACGATGCGACTGGAGAAAACGAATCTTCACGGTACGACCACGCTATGAAACAGCTCATCCAGCGCGTCAATTGGTCGCTACCCGAGCACGAACGGCACATTTTAATCCTGGACAAGCAGGGCCCCAAGGAGCGAATGGAAATCTTCGCAGCTTGCGCAGCCTTTATGTTCTCCCATCAAGATGCTGACAAGCTCCTCGAACCACCGCTGGAGGTGGAAAGCCACCTCTACCAAACGGTGCAGTGCGCCGACTGGATCTGTGCACTTCTTGGACGTATCGCCGGTTTCAAATATGACCCCGGCTTCGAAGAATTCCAGTGGGCTGTGAAGTACTTCGGCAACCGAATCGCACCAGTATGTAGCCCACATAGCAAAATCCGCGCTGCCGGCTCCGGCAAAGACGTCTATCCGAATCACCTCGGCAGCTTCCGCAAGTGCTTCGCTGCCGATGAGATCCCCGCCAGCGACCATGACTTGGACGCTCTAAAGGCCAAGTTCAACCGTTGACGCCACCCATCTGCACGGCCCTAATCCTGCTGGGGCGCTTTCGTTTCCCTGGTCAAGAGGGGTTTCCTGCAGCGGTTGTTCGATCGCACCTACAGTGGGACGTACACGTTTGTGAAGTAAGGAGGCCACACCATGGCTGAAGAGAAGAACTCCCCGGTCGACGAAGACAGCATCAACAACCTCTCCGACCCGGACGCTGACGCGTCCGTGCAGGAAACCGGCGAGGACAACGACTTTGAAAGGGACGGGAAGAACTAATGGCTGACAACATCGACAGCAACGTTTCCGACAGCACCGAGTCCGAGCTGGACAAGCTTATCGACGCCGGCACCGCCCGCATCGGCAACGCCCCGACCAACTTCAGCTCTGTGGACGACTTCGAAAACGCCGAGGACGAGACCCTTCAGACTGGCTCCGGCCACAAGGACGAGCACCCGAACACCGAAGAGCGCACCGACCAGGTAGAGGGCACCGTCCGCGACGGTGACGTCTCCGGCGAGTAGCCCGAACACGACGCGGACCTGCTCCTGCCTGCTCCTGCCGGCCTGCCAGGTTCCCACGGCCCTCCGCATCAAAGCGGCGGGCCGTTTTGCGTTCCGCGGGCGCTTTCTGTGGGCCGCTAGGCCCGGGTTTTGTACGAACTTACATAACCAGCCGCTTATAACCCCCTGACCAGCGGGTTCAATATCTGACATGCGTTCAAGTTGTTAACTTGCACAAAACGGCTCCGTCCCATAACCCGATTTGGAACGACCATCTCACTGTGTGATACATTCAATCCACTCAATGGGAGCCTCCTCCCACACAGTGGAACGCAAAGGACGGGACATGACAACGAGCGTCGAACACGGCTCAATACCCCAGCCGGCGGCACCGGCCGCGATTAGGGAAACCACTCCAGAGGAACGCCGTCGCGTCCGGCTTGCCTCCACCATCGGCACCACGATCGAGTTCTACGACTTCTACGTCTACGCCACCGCCGCCGTGGCCGTCTTCCCGTTCCTCTTCTTCCCCAAATCAGAATCCAGCACCGTCGCGCTGCTGTCCTCCTTCGCTACGTTCGGCCTCGCCTTCATCGCGCGCCCGCTGGGCTCGGTGCTGTTCGGCCACTTCGGAGACAAGGTGGGCCGCAAGGCGACCCTGGTCGGTGCGCTGCTGACCATGGGCATCGCCACATTCATCATCGGCCTGCTCCCCACGTACGCAACCGCCGGCATCTGGGCCCCGGCGCTGCTGGCGCTCATGCGCTTCTGCCAGGGACTGGGCCTAGGCGGCGAGTGGTCCGGCGCAGCGCTCCTTTCCACCGAGACCGCCGCGAAGGGCCGGCGCGCCTGGGCCGGCATGTGGCCGCAGCTCGGCGCACCGTTCGGCTTCTTGCTGGCTAACGGCCTATTCCTCATCCTGGTCACCACCCTCGGCCACACCACCGGCGACTTCGAGGGTGCGTTCATGCGCTGGGGTTGGCGCATCCCCTTCTTGCTGTCCGCCGTCATGGTCATCATCGGCCTGTGGGTGCGCCTGCAGGTGGAAGAGACGCCGGTGTTCCAGCACGTGGAGCAGAACGATCAGAAGGCGGCGTCCCCTCTTGCCGAGGTGTTTAAGACGGCCTGGAAGCCGCTGATCCAGGGCACGTTCATCATGGTCGGCTGCTACACGCTGTTTTACCTGGTCACCACCTGGTTCCTCTCCTACGGCATCGGCTCCGCGGAAGAGGGCGTCGGCCTGGGGATCGCCTACCCCACCTTCCTGAAGCTGCAGCTCGTCTGCATTTTCGGCTTCATGCTCGGCATCCCGGTCTCTGCGCACCTGGCGGACACCTACGGCCGCCGCCCGACGCTGGGGCTGACCTCCGCCGCGATCATCATCTACGGGCTGTGTTTCAAGTGGCTGCTCAACCCAGAGACGTACACCACGACCTCGCTCGGGATCTTTCTGTTTATCGGCATGATCCTGATGGGCTTCATCTTCGGCCCGATGTCCGCGATCCTGCCGGAGCTGTTCCCCTCCCGCGTGCGCTACACCGGCTCCGGCATCGCGTACAACGTCGCTTCCATCTTGGGCGCCGCCGTCGCGCCGTTCATTGCAACGGCCCTGAGCGCGAGATACGGGCCGCAGGCGGTGGGCTTCTACCTGGTCGTTGTCACCGTCATTTCCCTGGTGGCCATCATTTCCGCGCCGGAGACGAAGGACCAGGAGATGCACGAGATCTAAGGCCCGGCGCGCGCACGATTTCACATTAGCCAAAAGCAATACATCTCCTACCCGCGGGTTTATAGCTGCACGCCCGTCCGAAATGTCAAATCGTGCGCACCCCCTTGCTTTCCTCTCCGGAAAGTGCCACACTTGCCCATATGGCAAACAACCCGATCTCCCAAGAAGAGGCTCGCGCTGCCCTCGCGCAGATCGACGGGATCGAGCACGAAACCCAGCGCAAACACATCCCGACGTGGGTTTACGCGATCCTCGGCACCAGTGTCGGCATCATGTTCGCCGGCACGATCATCGGCTGGAAGTACTGGTGGGTGCTGTTCGTGCTCATTGTCATCGCCTGCATCGCGCTGGCCATCTGGGACAACAAACGCAACGTACGCCCGAGTATGAAGCAGCCGATCCAGGAGGATCCCAAAACCAACTGGGCCGCCGCTCTCGCCCCATTTCTCGCCATGTCGCCGATCTGGTTCGTCCCAGAAGGAAGCGTGGTCGGTGGGGTGATCGTCGGCGTGGTCGTCGCCATCGTGTTCACGGCCGTGATGGTCTACGGGGAAAAGCGCCGATGAACGCCTCTGCCATCGACCCCGTCATTCACCCCCTGGCCAGGTTGAAGATCTGCGCGGCGTTGTATCACGCTGGCGCCGTCGAGAAGCAAACCTCCCGCCATGAGATGCGCTTCGGAGCCCTGAAGGACAAGGTGGACCTGTCGGATTCGGCGCTGTCGAAGCAGCTGGACAGGCTGGAGGAGCACGGCTACATCACGCGCTTCCGCGAGTACGGCTCGTCCCGAGCGAAGGACACGGTGTGGGTCACGCTCACCGCAACCGGCGCGCAGGCGTTTGAAGGCCACACGGCCGCGCTGCGCGAGATCGCGGGCGGGTAGATTCGAGCCCATGAGTTTTCCCGCACCCGCACCCGGCTCATTCGCGCTGATCACCGGCGCGAGCCAAGGCATCGGCGAGGCGATCGCACGCCAGCTCGCCGCCGAGGGCCACAACCTCATCCTCGTAGCCAGGCGCCAGGAAGTGCTGCAGCAGCTTGGCGACGAGCTGTCGCACGCCCACGGCATCGATGTCGAAATCTTCGCTGGGGATTTGTCCAAGCAGCGCGACGTCGACGCGTTAGTGCAGCACATCCAAAACCGCACGGTGTCTATCTGCGTCAACTCAGCCGGTATCGCCAGCTTCGGCCCGTTCATGGCCCAGGACTGGGGGTACGAGACCAACCAGTTCAACCTCAACGCCACTGCGGTGTTCCGCATCACCAAGGCCGTGTTGGACCAGATGGTCCCGCGCGGCGAGGGGGCGCTGTGCAACGTCGGTTCCGCGGCCGGCAACCTGCCGATTCCGAACAACGCCACCTACGTGTTCACCAAAGCCGGGGTAAACATGTTCACCGAGGCATTGCACTACGAGCTGAAGGATTCCGGCGTGCACGTCACGCTGCTCGCCCCGGGCCCGGTGCGCGAGGCGTACATCCCGGAAGAAGAGCAGTCCATCGTGGATAAGGTCGTGCCGGATTTTCTGTGGACCACCTACGAGTCCTGCGCCGCCGACACCATCAACGCGATGCGCAAGAACCGCCGCCGCATCGTGCCCGGCCCGCTAGGAAAGGCCATGGATGTGGTCTCCAACTACGCCCCGCGCGGCGTGTTACCGCCGATCATGGGCAAGTTCTACGCACAGATGGGAGAGGAATAAATGGACATTCCCGCCAAAGACAACCGCATCGTCTGGGTGGACTTGGAGATGACGGGGCTCGACCCCGCCCGCCACGTCATCGTGGAGGTCGCTGCCCTGGTCACCGACGCCGAGCTGAACATCATCGACGAGGGCGTGGACCTGGTTGTCCACGCCACCGACGCCGAGCTCGCTGAGATGGACGATGTTGTCACGCAGATGCACTCCGACAACGGGCTGCTCGACGACATCAAGGCGTCCACCGTCAGTCTCGCGGAGGCGGAGGATGCGGTGCTCGCGCTCGTCGAGAAGCATTGCGACCCTGCGCATCCCGCGCCGCTGGCGGGCAACTCGATTGCCACAGACCGCACGTTCATCCGCGCGCAGATGCCGCGTCTCGACGCCGCGTTGCACTACCGCATGATCGACGTCTCCACGGTCAAGGAGCTGTCCCGCCGCTGGTTCCCCAAGGCCTACTACAACCAGCCGCAGAAGGGCATGGCGCACCGGGCGCTGGCGGATATTGTGGAGTCCATCCGCGAGCTGGACTACTACCGCCGCGCCGTCTTCGTGCCCGCCCCCGGGCCGGATTCTCAGACCGCTGCCGACGCCGCCTCAGGCGCAACCGACGCCTACCAGCCGTTTTTGTGAAAGCACCGTGAAGGGCTAAGGTAGATCCCGCTGCAAAGCAGCGATGGTGGCTGTAGTTCAGCTGGTAGAGCACCAGGTTGTGATCCTGGGTGTCGCGGGTTCGAGCCCCGTCAGCCACCCCAAAGATGCCCCGTAACCTGCCCAAACAGGTTGCGGGGTTCTTCCGTTCCGGCGGAATGCGCGGAATAGTTCGCGCGCCTTTCGCGTTGCGAGGCGCATGACTTCCGTCTTTAATTCCCTGGAACTCGGCCGCCTGACCCTGCAAAACCGCATCGTTATGGCTCCGCTAACGCGCTCGCGCGCGGGGCGCAACGGAGTGCCCACCCAGTTGCACGAGACGTATTACTCGCAGCGCGCCTCGTTCGGCCTCGTCGTCACCGAAGGTGTCTTCCCCACGGTCACCCGCCGGGCCTTCCCCGGTCAGACGGGCATCGACACCCCGGAGCAGATTGCCGGGTGGCGGCGCGTCGCCGATGCTGTGCACGAGGCCGGCGGGCGAATCTTCATGCAGGTGATGAACGCCGGGCGCCTGTCCCACGCCAGCCTGCAGGAGGGGACGCAGCCGGTCGCGCCGTCCGCGGTGGCGTCTGGCACGGCGGTGCGCGACTTCGAATCGCGTAAGGACTGCCCGGTGCCGCGCGCACTGGACACCGATGAGCTACCAGGCATTATCGACGAGTTCCGCCACGCCGCCCGAAACGCCATCGACGCCGGGATGGACGGCGTGGAAATCCACGGCGCGAACGGCTACCTGCTGCACGAGTTCTTGTCACCGAATTCGAACCTGCGGGAGGATGCCTACGGCGGGTCCCCCGAGAAGCGGTTCCGGCTCGTGGAAGAGATTGTGCGTGCGGTGGCGGACGAGATCGGGGCGGATCGCGTGGGTATCCGCCTCTCCCCGCAGAACAACATTCAGGGCATTGAGGAAGTGGATGCGGCCGACGTTGTAGCCACCTACGGCGGGCTGCTGGACGCCACCGCCGACCTCGGCCTCGCCTACGTCTCATTCATGCACGCAGAGCCCGCGGGGGAGGTGATGACCGATCTGATCGGTCGCGCCCGCGCGAACGGTCGCACGCGCGTCATCCTCAACCATGGCTTCGGCCACCTCACCGACCGTGAGGCGGCCGAGCGGCTGGTGCAGCACGGCGATGCCGCCGTAGTGGGCCGGCTGGCAATCTCGAACCCGGACCTGGTGCGCCGCTGGAAGGAGGGGCTGCCGGTGACCGCACCGGACGAGTCGACCTTCTACACCGGCGGGGAGAAGGGCTACACGGACTACCCCGTGTACACTGCCGAAACCCACGCTTAAGGGTAGAGCGGCTCCTCCGAACCACCGGAGCGCTGCTCCCAATCGAGGTTCCAGTACCCCAGGCCGTCGTAAGGCGTGAGCGTGCCGCCGGCGGTGTTCTTCACCACCACCGGGTCGCCGCGCTTGACGTAGTTCTGGAACCACTGGGCGTTGTCGTAGGACGCGTTGATGCAGCCGTGGGACTGGTTGTAGCTGCCCAGCGCGCCGATCGCCCACGGGGCGGAGTGGACGTAGATGCCGGAGTAGGACAGCTGCGTGGCGTAGTCCACGGGCGTGACGTAGCCGCCGGCGTCCAAGGCGAGGCCGTACGTGCGCGAGTCCATGGTCAGCTTCTCGTGCTCGTCGCCGACGACGTACGTGCCGCTCGGGGTGTCGTGGACGTTGTCGGTGCCAAGGGAGACGGGGAATTCCTTCACCAGCTCCCCGTTGGCGTAGACACGCAGCATCTTGTCGGCGTTGTCGATGACCGTTTCAACCTTGTCGCCGATGGTGAAGTTCGTCTCCGAATCCTGGGCCCCGTACAGGCCGTTGCCCAGTTTTTGGCCGTAGAGGTTGACCTTCACGCTGACGTCGGTGCCTGGCTCCCAATATTCCTTGGGCCGCCACCGCAGCTCGTACGGGTCAAGCCAGAAGAACGCGCCGTCGGTGTCGTTGGACGTTGTGACCTCAATGAGGTCCTCGACGGCCTTAGTGTCCTTGATGGCGCTGTCGAAACGGATAGTCACCGCTTGAGCGACGCCGACAGTGGCGCCGTCGAGCGGCCCAACGTACGCGTTCACCGTCGCGTCCGGCGAGAGGGTGGTGAACGTGGACACCACCTTCTGCCCCTCGGTGTCGCGGGCCTCCACAGTGTAGGTGCGCCCGTAGCCCAGCGGCTCGGTGGTGGTCCACTCGGATTTGTCCGCGTTAAACTCCGCCTCGACCTCTTTTCCGCTTTCGTTGGTCATGGTCACTGAGGCCAGCCCCGCGGATGACGACACTGTCACCGGATCGACGGGTTCCACACCCGTTTCCCCGTTGGCCACGTTGATCTGTGGCGGGCGCGGCATGTCCTTCTGCGTCGTGGTAGCCGAAGTGGTGTGGGCTGCGGGCTCGAGGCGCCCGCCGTCCCCAATCGTGCACGACGCCAGCAATGCCGCAACAGCTACCAGCGCGAAACCGCGCACCACTCGACGGTGACCCAATGCCTACCCCTCACATGACCAGGTACGTTCAATTCCCAACACTGTATCCCCTTAACGCCGAAAAACCACTATCCTCGCCAGGAGCCGTAACACCTCATGCTTCACGACGTTTTCTCGCCCCTGACCTGGCGATTTCACGCTGAGCAGCGTCGGTGCTAAAGTTTCTCCTCGTTGCCGAGAGCAACGGAAACAACCAAATACGCGCCATTAGCTCAATTGGCAGAGCAACTGACTCTTAATCAGTGGGTTCGGGGTTCGATTCCCTGATGGCGCACCAAAAGGCCCGGTCGGGGTGATATCGCAACCCCGACCGGGCTATTTTACGTTTGGTGGCCAAAAAATGGCCGAAAAGACATCGCCCCCCATCGAACACGTCACACGAAGTTGGACAATCACCCCACTCCACCCCGCCTGAGAGTAGGCTGAACCCTATGAATACAGCGCTTGTTATCGTGGACGTGCAGAACGATTTTTGCCCCGGCGGAACCCTGGCCACCGCGCGCGGCGACGAAGTGGCGTCGAAGATCGCCGAGCTCATATCCACCGCGGACAGTCGCACCCAAGAGTACGACTGCATCGTGGCCACCCAGGATTGGCACATCGATCCGGGCAGCCACTTCTCTGAGCAGCCGGATTTTGTCGATTCCTGGCCGGAGCACTGCGTGGCCGACTCATACGGCGCGCAGATTCGCGGTCCGGTGAAGACCGAGCTGATCGACCAGTTTTTCAAGAAAGGCCACTACTCTGCGGCTTACTCCGGCTTCGAGGGTGTCAACGAAGGCGACCAGGGGTTGGCTGAGTGGCTGCGCGAGCAGGGGATTACGCACCTCGACGTCTGCGGCATCGCGACCGACCACTGCGTGCGTGCGACGGTGCTGGACGCCCTGAAGGAGGGCTTCAAGGTGCGGGTGCTGCGCGGAATGTGCTCGCCTGTGGACGACAAGCGCGGCGCCGACGCCCTCCAGGAGATGATGGACGCGGGCGCCGAGCTGGTCTAGTTCGGCGTGTAGCCGAGCAGCTCTTCCATCTCCCCCATTTCGGCGGTCTGCACGTCAACCATTTCCTGCGCCATCTCCCGGAGCGGGGCGTAGGCTCCCCGGTCGATCTCATCCTGGGTCATGTTGATCACGTGCGCGTGGTGGAAGTGCATCATTTCGAGGAAGGCTGTGCGAAGCTCGTCGCCAGACAGCGAAGCAAACTCGTTGAGCTGCTCCGGGTGGAACATTCCGTTAGCGATGTGTTTGGAGTGGTGTTCCATATCTTCCTGGATGCCCCACTCGTCGGCCCAGGTGCGCATCTGCGTGTTCTCGCGCTCCTGGCCGTCCTTGATGCGCTGAGCGAGGTCGCGCACCTGCGCGTCGTCCACGTCCGAGGCCAGCAACACGTCCGACATCTCGATGGCCTGCTCGTGGTGCGGCACCATCATGCCGAGGAAGTGGACGTCGGTGTCGTTGTAGTCGGCTTCCGCGGAGGCTGCGGTTTCCTCGTGCGATGTTAGCGCTGCGCGTAGCGACGGCCCCGCGACCGTGAGGATCAATGCGAGCGCGGCGATGACAGCGAGTGCGATCCACAGAGGCTTCTTGCTGGGTCGCATCTCCTCAAGTTCATGGTCTGGTTGATGATCCACCATTGATATTCCCTTTCTTCTCAACGTGAGCGTACCCCGCCGGGCGCCCGCGCAATGGCATATCGACGAAAACCGGCGCCCCGCACACTGTGCAGGACGCCGGTAGGCATTCCGGTTCCTAGTACGCCGGCGCGTCGCCGTACTGCTCGCCGGAGCCGGGTTCCTGGGGCACCTGCGGTGCAGCCGGTGCCACCGGTTCAGCAATGGTGATGATGTTGTCGGCGTAGCCGAGCGCGCCACCGACAAACTGACCGCCGCAGGTGATCAGGACCAGGCGGTTGGGGCCGGTCGAGTCGTTGACCTCCGGCGGGAAGTCCGACCCCTTGGGCAGGCGGTAGGGCGCCTTGCTGACGCGGAAGGTCTGCGGTGTGCCGTCGATGTAGATCTCGAACTCGTCGCCGACGTTCATGTTCGCAAACCGCGCTGCGTAGCCGGCGCCCTGGCCCTGGTAGTTGATGTGGCCGGTGATCACAGAAGATCCGACGGCACCATCCGCGCCCGGCACTGCGGACGCCGAGTACCAGCCAAGGCGCGACACATCCGACGGCGGGATGAGCGCTCCGGTGTCAGTCAACTGGACCGGATCGACGGCGGCGATATCCCCGCCGACGCTCATCGCCATCCCCTCGAAACCGACAAACTGGCCCGGGGCGGGCTCGTACGGCACCTCCTGCGCGCCTTCGGGATCGACGTAGCCACCCTCCGTCGGTACAACCGGCCCGTCGGCTTTCGTGGACTCCGGGGCTTGAGACTCTTCCGGTGCGGTGGCTGAAGGTTCCTGCGCCGTCTCTTCCCTGTCGGAGTCGTTGCGGAAGTTGTAGATCGCCAACTGAACGAGCACGAGCGCGATCGCAAGCACTGCGATTGCAACCCACCACGGCCTGCGCTTGCGCTCTGCGGTCTCGTCGGCGACGTCGGCGTGAGATTCCAGCGCGTACTCGGAGTTGTCGGGCGTGTGCTCCGGATCCGGGTCCGAAGCGCCGGAGGGGACGATTGTGGACATCTAGGGGGTTCCTTAGGTCGTCGATTAGCGACGTGCCAGCAGCTTCTGCAGCTCCTTGAGCTCGCTCTTGCGCTTGCGGCCGTTGTAGGCCTTGATGCCGATCAGCGCAGCGACACCGACGACGATGCCGCCGATGACCTTCTGCACCTTCTCGTCCTGCAGCCAGCTGGCTGCCTGGTCCTTGGCATTGCCCGCGAGGTTCGACGGGTTGGTGCGGTCTGCGAGCTCATCGAGCGTGGATGCGAGCTGGCCGCGGGTGCGCTCGAGGTCGCGTTCGATGTCGTGGATGTCACGTGCCATTGGTGTAGTGCTCCTCTATCGGAAAGTTTGTCTTACTCGGCGTTTCACCGTCGGTGATCCAGCCTAGTGTAAAACGGGGTGGCATGACTGACTCCATTCGCCTTGAGACGGGCGACACCGCCCCCGCTTTTGAGCTGCTCACCGACCAACACGAAACCGTCTCCCTGGCCGATTTCAAAGGCTCGCGCGTGATCGTCTACTTCTACCCGCGCGCCAACACCCCGGGCTGCACCACCGAGGCGTGCGACTTCACAGAAAACTTCGATCAGTTCGACGGCGCCGGCGTGAAAGTCATCGGCATCAGCCCCGACAAACCGGAGGCACTGGCGAAGTTCCGCGCCGACCACGACCTTGGCGTGGAGCTCCTCTCCGACCCGACCAAGGACACGCTAGAGGCCTACGGCGCATTCGGCGAGAAGAAGAACTACGGCAAGGTCGTCCAGGGCGTGATCCGCTCGACGTTCCTCATCACTGTCGACGACGCCGGCCGCGGCACCGTCGAGCAGGCCCAGTACAACGTCAAGGCCACCGGCCACGTGGACCGCATCCTGCGCGACTGGGACATCTAGGAGCTATTGCTTAGCGACGCTCAAGGCCCCGCGCTCTCCCCTTCCACACGGAAGTTGAGAACGCGGGGCCTTAAGGTTTGCCCGCGCCACCGGGGGCGACGCGGGCGCGTTACTCGGCCTTAGATGTAGGCCGGCATATCCGCTTCAAGAGCGGTGCCGCCGGACGGGATCTGCTTGATCTCGCCACGCGGGCTGTCAGCCGGGACCGGCTGACCGGCCGGCTTCGGCGCCTGGCCCGCCGGGGCGGACGGCGCCGGGGCCGGAGCAGGCTTGGACGGGACCGGCTGCGGAGCAGGCTTCGGAGCCGGCTTCGAGGAGCCACCGCCACCGCCGAGCAGAGCCGGGATCAGACCCAAGCCCGGGATGAGCAGCAGCCACTTGAGCTTGTCCTTGTCCACGGAGCTGCCCTCGTCCGAAGTGCCGCCGTCGGACGGCACCGGAGTGGTGGTCGCCGGAGTGGTGGTCTCAGACGGCACCGGAGCCGGGGTGGTCTCCTCAGTGGAGGTACCCGGGGTCTCCTGCGACGTGGTCGGCGGGACGCCCTCGGAGGTCTTCACCGTCTGGTACGAGTCGTTGATGTCCTTGTGCTCAGCGATCTCGTTGTCGTCGGAGTAATCGTCCGGAGTGTTGCCACCCTTCGGGTTGTCCTTGCCGTTGCGGTCAACCTCGGTGGAGGTCAGCGTCTCGAAGGCAACTGCCGCAATTACAGCGCCCTCAGCGTTGGTCACCGGGATATCCACGTTGATCTCGCCGAAGGTGTTCTCCGGGGTGAAGGTCACGGACTGCGTACCCAGGACACGGCCCTCGGAGTACGGCGCCTTGTCCCCGACACGCTCGATCAGCTGTGCGGTTGCGGTGTAGGTCTTGCCCGGGACCAGGCCCCAGTACTTGACCGCGTCGCGGACAACCGCACCGTTGACTACCTCAGCGCCGTTGGCGAAATCTGCGTTGGTGGACACGCCCGGGTTCTGAGGAAGTTCGCTGCCTTCGCTGGTATTCGGGGAGATCACGGTCTGCGCGGCATCGTTGATGTCGCGGTGCTGTGCAATCTCGGCCGGAACACGGTTGCCTTCCGGCAGCTCGTTGCCCTGAACGTCGACCTCGGTCGAGGTGAGGCGCTCGAAGGCGACAGCGGCGTAGACAGGCTCCTTGACCCAGGAGGAAACGGTGATGTCGACATCGACCGCACCGAAGCCGTTCTCAGAAGCGGTGAACCGCTTCTCGCCCTGGCCGATCACGGCGCCGTTGTACTTGGCAACCAAATCCGCGGTCAGCGTGTAGGTCTTGCCCGGAACCAGGCCGGAGTAGCGGACGGTGTCAACGATCGTTGCGCCAGCGACGACCTCCTTCGAACCAGTTGCGAAGTTGGCGTTGGTGCCGATGGCCGGGGCGCCCTCGAAGACCGGCGGGGTACCCGGGGTCTTCGGGCTGCGCACCGTCTGGTTCTGGTCGTCGATGTTCTTGTGCTCAGCGATCTGGTTGTCGTCGGAGGTGTCACCCGGGGTCTCGCCACCCTGCGGGTTGTCCTGACCGTCGCGGTTCACCTCGGTGGAGGTCAGCGTCTCGAAAGCAACCGCGGCGCGAACCGGGGTGTCAATGCCCTCGTTGACTGCAATCTCCACGACAACGGAACCGTTGCCGGTCTCCGACGCGGTGAACGTCTTCGTGCCAGTACCGATAACGGACTCGCCGTAGGCGTTCTTGTCCGCCAGGTTGTTGAAGGCATCCTTGCTCACCAGCTCAGCGGTCAGCGTGTAGGTCTTGCCCGGGACGAGGCCCTGGTACTTGACCGTGTCGTTGACCACTACGCCGGACTTCACTTCCTTCGCACCGCCCGTGAAGTCCGCGGTAGTGCCGATCTGCGGGTTCGGGAACCACACCACCGGCGGCACGACCGGGGTGGTCGTGGACGACGGCACAGTCGGAGTGGTTTCCTTGGACGGCTTCTCCGTGGTCGACGGCTGCGCCGGGACAGTCTCGGTCGGCTGCGTCGGCTCGGTCGTCGGGGCCACAGGGGTCGTGGTCACGCAGTGCTCAGGCAGCGTGGTCGCCGGAACCGTGGACGGAGCAACCGTCGTACCCGGCGCCGTGGTCCCCGGCACCGTGGTGCCCGGAACGGTCGAACCCGGCGTCTCCGGGGTACCCGGGACCGTGGTCTCGGGAACCGTGGTGCCCGGGACAGTGGTCTCCGCAACGGTGGTACCCGGAACCGTGCTCACCGTGGTCACCGGCACGCACTTGTCCGGTGTGGTGGACGGCGCAACCGGGCTGGTCGGCGTGGTGGTCGGGGTCTTGACGACCTCGAATGTCTGCGCCTTATCCTTCGGATCCTTGTGCTCAACAACCTTGCGGTTGTCCTTCGACGGATCCTTCGGCTCACCATTCGGATCAGTCGTCGGCTGGTCGTTGCCGTCGAGCGGGATCGCCCGCTCGTACACGACGTACGTCGCACCCGGGATCAGCTCGGTCAGCGTGCCGAAGTCGACGCTCGCCGTACCATTGCCGTTCTCCGCAGCCACAACGTTGGTGGACTTCACCTCGGTCACCGGGGTGACCTTCACAACCTCGCCCGCCTCGTTGAACTCGACGTGCTGCAGCTGGCCCTCGAAGCGGTACTTGGTACCCGCGACAAGGCCGGAGTAGGTGATCTCGTCGGTCACCTTCAGGCCGTTGTTCACGTCCTGCTCGGTCACGGTCACCGGCTTGCCATCGACGATGGCCTGGCCGTTCACCGTCACCTTGGTGTCGATCTTGCCCTCAGGGTTCGACGGCACCAGCGGCACCACCGGGGTGCTGCTCGGAGCAGTCTCGCTTGTCGACGGCTCCGCCACCGGCGTCGTCGCCTCAGTCGTCCCCTCAGTGGTGGTTACCTCGGTGGTGGTCGTTTCGGTGGTCGATTCCTCGGACGTCGTCGGCGTCGGAGTGGTCACCGGACCCTCGACGGTCTGGTTGCCGTCGTTGATGTCCTTGTGCTCAGCGATCTTGTTGTCGTCGCTGCGGTCCTCCGGGGTGTTGCCACCCTGCGGGTTGTCCTTGCCACCACGGTTGACCTCAGTGGAGGTGAGCTCCTCGAACGCCACTGCGGCAGCGACGGGCGTGGTCACATCGTCGTTCACCGTGATGGTGACGTCGACGAAACCGTCGGTGGTCTTCGGAGTGAAGGTCTTGGTGCCCTCACCCAGGACGCGACCAGCCCGGTAGGAACCCGCCTCGCCGAGACGCTCCATCAGCTTCGCGGTGAGGGTGTATTCCTTGCCCGGAACCAGGCCCTTGTACTCAACAGTGTCTATGACCTTGTTGCCAGCGACAACCTCAGACGAGCCATTAGCAAACTTAGCGTTCGTCGCGATGCTCGGCTCGAACACCGTACGGACCGTCTGGGCCTCGTCGGCGATGTCCTCGTGCTTCGCGATGTCGTGCGACTTCTTGCCGTCGGTGTCCTCGCCCTGCGCGTTCACCTCGGTGGAGGTCAGGCGCTCGAACGCGACCGCAGCCTGGACCGGCTCCGTCACGTTCTCGTTCACGGCGATCTCAACCTTGACGGAGCCGTTCACCAGCTCGCCCTCGGTCCCTTCTGCCTTGAAGGTCACGGCACCGGTACCCAGGACGCGCTTCGCATCCTGCTTATCGACGAGCTTCGCGTCCAACGTGTAGTTCTTACCCGCAACCAGCCCGTAGTACGAGACCGTATCTACGACCGTGGCGCCAGCGATGACCTGCGACGCGCCGTCCTTGAACTCCGCACGGGTGCGGATCTCCGGGTTCGGCTTGAAGCCCTGCTTCACCGTGGTGGTCACGGTCTCAGTCGGGACAGTTGCCGTCGTCGTCGGGGTCTCCGTCACCGTGACGGTTGGAGCGGTGCTGGTGACCGTGGTACCCGGCTGCGTCTCAGTCACATCAGGCTGAGTCTCAGTCGTGGTCTTACCCGGCTGCGTCTCAGTCACATCAGGCTGAGTCTCAGTCGTGGTCTTACCCGGCTGCGTCTCAGTCACATCAGGCTGAGTCTCAGTCGTGGTCTTACCCGGCTGCGTCTCAGTCACATCAGGCTGAGTCTCAGTCGTGGTCTTACCCGGCTGCGTCTCAGTCACATCAGGCTGAGTCTCAGTCGTGGTCTTACCCGGCTGCGTCTCAGTCACATCAGGCTGAGTCTCAGTCGTGGTCTTACCCGGCTGCGTCTCAGTCACAGTTGTGGTATCTCCTGGGACAGTGGTGGTCACAGTCGGCGCGGTGACCGTAACAGTCGGAGTAACAGTTACTGACGTGACGGGTGGTTGAGGGGGAACGTCCGACGACGTAGGTGAACTAACGGGCGATGAAGAAGGCACCACCGTGGTTGGGGGCGGGTTGAGACCACCCCCGTTAGGCACGATAACGCGTTGGTAGTTGTCATTGAGGTACAACACTGAGTAGTTGACTGGGACTGATTTCGCCTTTTCTGCTCGGATGTAAGCAGCTAGGTCTTTACCGACGCGAGTATAAAAATCCCTTGAATCCGCATTGTCTGACCCCAGCACGCCCGAGGTCTGGCTTCTGATGTCAGGATACCCTGACAGCTCGAGTAGAGCGAGGTAGATGAAAGCCAGACCGTCGTTACCTGAAAAGTCATACTTATCGCCTTCATAATCCCGAGCAGGCAATTTTCCAGCCTTAAGGGCCTCGTCCGCAAGTGCGTTCGCCTGCTTCCTCAAGTCAGAGGGATTATCCGAGGTAAAGGTATTAACGATCCAACTGAGGGCTTGCTGGTTCTCCAGACTTACATCTGCCAGGAAAGTTGAATCAAGAGACCAATTGGCCTGCCTTTCAGCCTCTGTCCCCTCTGGGTTGTTCTTGTGGGGCTCCAGACAGAAGCCACCGAAGCCAACCTGGGTTTGCGCGTTCGCCCCCTTCTTCAAAGTGAAGCCAACTCCACCCGAGTTCGACATGATTGGAAAAAGGGAAGAGAGAGTGTTGGTCGGATATGCAGGGAACCCGATAGGCTCTCTAGCGCCACCGAAGGTTACTGATTGCGCTTCCGCCTTCGGCGCCGGCACCGCGATCATCGCGATTGCCAGCGCGATCGACGCGAGCAGGGAGACAAACACCCCCCACCACGATCTCGATTTACTTGCTGTCACCTGTCCGCCTTTCTCTCGGTGAGCGGCCCAACGCCGGCTCGGTTGATCACGTCAAGCACCACCCCCGCGACACGACTCGCAGGCAGGGATTTGCCAGTGCAAATATAAGACAACAACAGGGTGGGGGCAACCGCGAAATAGCAGGTCGCGGGCACACGTTGCCAAAACAGAGCAAACCTGTGCTTCTCTTACCTAGAGAAAGACAATTACCCCCTCTGCCCTGCATCAAACAGACAAGTCTTCGCTTATATGTTAAACCGCCCAAAAACTCTCAGGTACATATAAATAGGCCCGCTACCCCCAAGTGGTGCGCCCGGAGAGACTTGAACTCTCACGCCATAAGGCACTGGAACCTAAATCCAGCGCGTCTGCCAATTCCGCCACGGGCGCCTAGCTGTTGGATGGTACACGGCAGGATGCAAACTTCAGAAACTGAGAACACGCACGGTTATCCAACTTTCGTTTGGTTTGGTGGGCCCAGCGGGTACAGTGAGGCGTGTGACTGACACACCGAATGCTGGGGGTATTGGGCAGGAAGGGATGACGGAGCCGTCGAAACGCGAGCGCGTGCGCGTGCGCTGGTGGCACATCGTGTTGCTCATCGCGGCGGCGGTGACGTGCCTGCTGCTCGCGCGGTGGCAGTGGCACCGCTACCAGTCTGGCTCGGGGACGTTCCAAAATCTGGGTTACGCACTGCAGTGGCCCTGCTTCGCCGCCTTCTTCGTCTACGCTTACCGCGCAGGCTTGCGCATGGAAAACGAGAAAATCGACGCGGAGAACGCGGGCCTGACGATGGATGACCTGTACGAGGCGGACCTGGCCAAATACGGCAAACCCAAGGAGCACACAGAGATCGACGCGGACTTTCTGCCCTCCCGCCCCGAGATGGGCGTGGACGAGTTCAACGAGCTCGTCGCACCGCGCCGGAACACGAACACTGAAGGTACTGAAAGGTAAAAGTGAGTTAGCATGACGCAGCCCACCCCGCAGGCCCAGCCCAATCAAGCGCCGAAGATCCACCCCGAACGCCAGCGCCGCGTGAAGCAGGCGCTGCAGCTTTTCACCTTTGCCGCATGGCTCACCGGCGTGCTGTTTCTGCTGCTATGCCTTCGCATGATCATGCAGTACGGCTTCGACATGGATGTCAGCTACCTGTCCTGGGTTGCGCGCGTGCACGGGTTCGCTTTCATGGGGTTCCTGCTGGCGTCGTTGAACTTGGGGTCGAAGGCCCGCTGGTCCACCGCAACGTGGATCACCACCGCGATTTCCGGTGTGGTGCCGTTTATGTCCTTCGTTGTCGAGGCCAAACGCCGCAAGGAAGTGAAGGAAACGTTCCAGCTGTCCTAATGAACACGAAAAGGCCCGGCAGGTGCATCCTGCCGGGCCTTTGCTTTTGCTGCGCCTACTTCTCGCCCGTCTTGGTCAGCACCATCACGCCGACCTTCTCAGCCTGCCCGTTGTCCGGGCTCAAGGTGAGGGTGTCGCCGCTGCGCTCGGCGTTGTACTTCAGATCCTGGTGGGTCAGCGGATCCTCGAGCTTGAATTCTTTGTCGTCGCGCAGGCAGTTCGCCTCGTTGGTTTCACCGTCGGTCTCGGTCATCTGCCAGTCGCAGTCCTTGCCGTCGATAGTGATGGTGGCGTGGCCGCCACCCTTGCCCTCCTGGGTGGCGGTGATGTCGCCGGACCATGTGCCGTCAAAATCGCCCTTCTGGCCGCAGCCGGTCAAAAGCGCGCCGGAGGCGAGGACAGTTCCTACAAGTGCAATCGTTTTCTTCATTCTTCCACTGTAACGAATTGCGTCACTGCAGCGCAGCCAGGTGCGGAGCCAGCGCACGTAGCGCCTTGCCGCGGTGGGAGCGGGCGTTCTTCTCCTCGGCGGAAAGCTCCGCGGACGAGCGGCCGTCGGCGTCGGCGGGCTGGAACAGCGGATCATAGCCGAAGCCGTTCTCGCCGCGCGGCTCCCGCAGCAGCTCGCCCTCCCAGCGGCCCTCCGCGGTGTACTCCTCCCCTCCCGGGGTGGCCAGCACGCAGCAGGAGACGAACGCGGCGCGACGGTCGTTGATATCCGCCATCTGGGCGAGCAGAAGATCATTGTTGGCCTGGTCGTCGCCGTGGGTGCCGGACCAGCGCGCAGACAAGATGCCCGGCATGCCGTTGAGCGCTTTCACCGTCAGGCCCGAGTCGTCCGCCACGCACGGCAAGCCGGTGGCCTTTGCCCCGGCGCGGGCCTTGAGCAGTGCGTTTTCTGCGAAGGTTAGGCCGTCTTCGACGGGGTCGGGGTACGGCGGAGCGTCGTGAAGCGAGACCAGCTCCACGCCCTCAATGTTGAGCTCGCGCAGCACCTGCTCGAGCTCGCGGACCTTGCCCTGGTTCCGGGATGCGACGAGGATCTTTACCATCCCAGCGCCGCCTTCTGCGCCGCGATGAGCTCCTCGCAGCCCTTGGCGGCCACGTCCAGCATCTCGCCGAGCTGCTCGCGGCCGAATAGGCCGTGCTCGCCGGTGCCTTGGATCTCCACGAAGTTGCCGCCCTCCTGCATCACCACGTTGAGGTCCACCTCCGCGCGGGAGTCTTCCTCGTATGGCAGATCCAGGCACACGTGGCCGTCGATGATGCCGGCGGACACGGCGGCGATGG
This sequence comes from Corynebacterium wankanglinii, assembly GCF_013601005.1. Classification (NCBI taxonomy): domain Bacteria; kingdom Bacillati; phylum Actinomycetota; class Actinomycetes; order Mycobacteriales; family Corynebacteriaceae; genus Corynebacterium; species Corynebacterium wankanglinii. Next base: position 27,651 of record NZ_JABFED010000006.1, on the reverse strand, counting down.
GCTTAAGCAGCGGCTCGCCGGGGACCACGCCGCGGTCTTTGAGCACCGCGACAGCATCCGCGAGCGCGACGTACGCGCCCGTGATCGAAGCGGTGCGGGTGCCGCCGTCGGCTTGGAGCACATCACAGTCGAGCTGGATGGTGTTTTCACCGAGCTGGCTCAAGTCCACCGCGGCGCGCAGCGAGCGGCCCACCAGGCGGGAGATCTCGTGGGTGCGGCCCTTGACCTTCCCCTTCATGGATTCGCGCGGCATGCGCTCGTGCGTAGCGGACGGCAGCATGGCGTACTCGGCGGTGAGCCAGCCCTCGCCAGAGTCCTTCTTAAAGCGGGGCACGCCTTCTTCCACGGAGGCGGTGCACATGACGCGGGTGTTGCCGAACTCCACGAGCACGCTGCCCGCCGGGTTGGAGGTGAAGCCGCGAGTGATGCGCACGGGGCGCAGTTCATCGAAGGCGCGGCCGTCAAGGCGCGAAAAATCAGTCATGCGCCCAAGGGTAACGCAACCGCTACACGTCGAAGGTGGCGCCGGCGACCCCGAGCACGATCTCGCCGTCGAACTCTGCCCGGGCCGCAGTGAGCACCTCTTGGGGGTCGATCCACGGTTGGATGTGCACCAAAACGAGCGTTCTCACGCCAGCTTCCCGCGCGATGCGGCCTGCTTCCCGGCCGGACAGGTGCATGCCTGCCGCCTTGCCCTCGGAAGTAGCGCCCCAGGCGGCTTCGCAGAGGAAAAGGTCGGCGTTGCGTGCGGCGTCGATAAGCGTGGGCGTCCACCCGGAGTCGCCGGAAAACGTCATCACCTTGCCGGCAGAGTCCTCCACGCGCAGCGCGTGCGACTCCTGCGCCGGGTGAACCACCTCGAACGGCGTGATCGTCAGTCCGCTCACGTGCTCCGGCTGCCCGGCGCGCCAAGCGGTGAACTCGAAGGTGTCGGAAATGTCGTCGACCTCGCCCGGCGCGTCCGCGCTCATGCGGCCGAAGTGCTCCGGCGCGTAGGAAGGCCCGATCAGGCGGTGGCGCTGCGCCGCCGGGGCTGTGGGGTGGTAGCGCCGCCACACCAGCAGCGACGGAAAATCGGAGCAGTGGTCCGCGTGGAGGTGGCTGAAGATAACGTGCGCAGCGGCGGGGTCGAACCGCTCCTGCATCGCCGCCAGCGCTCCCGGACCGAAATCCATCACAACGTCGGTTTCACCCGGCACGGAGATGACGTAGGAGGAAGCTGGGTTACCGGGCGCGGCGAGGCTCCCAGAACACCCGAGGATGGTCAACTGCATGGATTCACTCTGCCACGGATGGGCGGGAAATTCCTACTAAAAACGCCAACTACCCTACCCGCGGCCCACCGCGTGCACCGGCGGTGCCAGGAAGCGGCGGGCCAGCGCGTCGAAAGTATCGGGGTCGCCGGTGGATTCGAAGATGTGGGTGGGGGCGGAATCGCCGTCGTGAAGCATCTCGCGCTCGGTGAGCACCCGCAGCACATCCTTGGAGGTCTCCTCCGCAGACGACACGAGTGTGACCTCATCGCCCACCGCGATCTGGATGACGCCGGAGAGCAGCGGGTAGTGCGTGCAGCCGAGGACGAGCGTGTCCACGCCAGCGTCGCGCAGCGGCGAAACGTACCCACGGGCCACCTCGAGGACCTCCTTGCCGGAGGTCTTGCCCTGCTCCACAAAGGGCACAAACTCCGGGCACGCGGCGGCCGTGATCTCAAGGCCCGGATGGATGGAGAAGAGATCCTGGTACGCGCCCGAGTTGATGGTGCCTTGGGTGCCGATGACGCCGATCTTGCGGTTTCGCGTTGTGGCGATGGCGCGGCGCACCGCTGGCTGGATCACCTCGATGACCGGGATATCGTACCGCTCGCGGGCGTCGTGCAGGAACGCCGCGGTGGCGGTGTTGCACGCGATAACGAGCATTTTGCAGCCGCGTTCCACCAGCTCGTCGGCGATGCGCTGCGAGTGCGCCCGTACGTCCGCGATGGGTTGGGGGCCGTACGGCCCGTGGGCGGTGTCGCCGATGTAGATCAGGGATTCGCCCGGCAGCTGGTCCATCACTGCGCGGGCGACGGTCAGACCGCCGACCCCAGAGTCGAAGAGCCCGATGGGAGCGTTGTTGCCGGAGTGAGTATCCACGCCGGACATACTATCCCTGCCTGCGCGCCTGCTTCTCAAGCGCTTTGGCCTGCTTCTTCGCCACCAACTCCGGTGGGTCGTCTGACGTGATCATCATGCCTGCGATGAACCCGCCCACAGCCCCGAACAGGTGCGCCTGCCAGCTCACGCCCTCCGTGCCCGGGAGCACGCCGTAAATTAGGCCGGAGTAGAAAAAGCCGAGGGTGACGCCGGTGAGGATTTGGTTGAGCGAACGGTTGAAAAAGCCGCGCACAATCAGGTACGTCAACCACCCGTACACCAGCCCCGAAGCGCCGATGTGGTTCGTGCCCACCCCGCCCAGCAGCCAGGTGCCCAGGCCGCCGATGACGACCACCAGCGTGGTCACCTCCCAGAACACGCGCTTGCCGGAGTACCCCACCAGGTACGCAAACAGCGCGCCAGGCAGCGAGTTGGACACGATGTGCTCAAGGTTGGCGTGGAGCAGAGGCGAGGTGACAATGAACGGCAGACCAGAAGGATCGAGGGGGTGGATGCCGAACGCCTGCAGCCACGGGAAGAAGAATTCGAGGATGAACACCGCCCAGATGACGGCGAGGAAGCCGCCTGCGAAGCGCAGCCCCGTCTTGCGCTGGGCTTTTCTTTTCGACGTCCTCCGGCGCCCCTGCCCCTGGTCCTGCCCGTACGGTTGCGGCGTGGCGTACGGGTTATAGGGCTGCGGTCCGCCGAACGCCGGCGGTTGTTGATCCGGGTGGGAGAACGGGCGCTGGAAGGGTTTGCCGTACCCCGGTTGCCCGGTTTGGCCGTAGCCCCAGCCCTGCGGGGTGCTGTTCTGGTTGCTCATCGCCGTTGGAGTCTAGCCGGTCTGCCTCTACCGGGCGCAGCGGTAACGCCACCGAGCGCGGAGGGGGCCGAAGGAACGTCGATACGCCTTAGCCCATCAGGGCATCAAGTAGGGAATCCTGGCAGAACGCAAGCCAGTCGACGAGGCGCTGGCGGTCCTCGCGAGCGGCCTCGCTGCCGGAGTCGTCCGCGGAGGCGTAGAGGCGCATGTCGTTGAGCGCGGCGATGAATTGGTGCGCCTCGCCTTCCTCAATGGTTACCTCCACGCCGCCCGTGGGGCCGAGCGCAGCGTTGACCACCTGCAGATTCACCAGCTTGGCGCGAATGATGTCGTTCTCGTGCAAGCTGCGCAGCAGCCCGTTGTCGCCGTCGAACTCCTCGTCGCCCTCGCGCTCGAAATCGGGCAGCAACCTTGCCAGACGCGGATCCTGCGGCGCCTCGGTGTGGCCGGTGGCGACGCCGAGCATCTCCGCGAACTCGTCCTTCGGGGCGGACTGGGCGCGCGCGATGAGCGCCTCCGACACCGTGGCGGTCAGGTCGCCGATCACCTCCCGCTCCATCGGGTCGAAGACCGTGGTGTACTTCGGCGTCGAGCGCATCAGGCCCTTTTTCTTGCGCCAGGGCTGCATAAAACTCCCCCTACCCTGCCTGCTGCATCGTGGCCCACAGGCCTGCGGTGTGCAGCTTCTTCACGTCGGTTTCCACCTTGTCTTTCTCGCCCGAGGAGACCACGGCCTTGCCCTCGGTGTGGACCTGCATCATCAGCTCGGTGGCCCGCTTGCGGTCGTACCCCAGCACGGTCTGGAACACGTAGGTGACGTAGCTCATCAGATTCACCGGGTCGTCCCACACGATGCACAGCCACGGCAGGTTCTCGCTCGTGGCCACCTCGACGTCGACGGACTCATCCAACTCCGGGGTTGCCAGCGGCGAACCCATGCGCTGGGCGCGCTCGCCCGCAGGAAAATCGGCTGAGGAAAACATGTGCACCACCTTACCTTCTCGGGCCGGAAGGGTACGCTGTCTCACCATGAACGAGACTCTCACCCACTCCACCGGCACCCGTGGCTCGACCGCATTTTTCACGGATATGTACGAGCTGACCATGCTCGACGCTGCGATCAAAGACGGCACCGCACAACGCAATTGTATCTTCGAGGTCTTCGGCCGCCGCATGCCCAACGAGCGCCGCTACGGCGTGGTCGCGGGCACGGAGCGGGTGTTGGATGCGATTACGAAATTCCGTTTCACCCAGGACCAGCTGGATTCAGCGGAATTCCTATCGCCCGAGGCGCGTGAGTACCTGGAAAACTACAGGTTCTCCGGCCAGGTCGACGGCTACCGCGAGGGCGAGCTGTACTTCCCGTATTCGCCCCTTATGACGGTGCGCGGCACGTTCGCGGAGTGCGTGATCTTGGAGACGGTCATTCTGTCCATCCTCAACTCGGACTCCGCCGTCGCATCGGCGGCGTCACGCATCGTCTCCGCCGCGGATGGGCGCCCGATCATCGAGATGGGGTCGCGCCGCACCAACGAGCAGTCCGCCGTCTCCTCGGCGCGCGCGACCTACATCGCCGGTTTCAACGCCACCTCGAACATGGAGGCCTCGCTGCGCTACGGCATCCCCGCCTCAGGCACATCCGCGCACTCGTGGACGTTGCTGCACGTGGACGAGGACGGCAACCCCGACGAAAAGGCCGCCTTCCGCGGCCAGATCGAATCCTTGGGCGTGGACACCACCTTACTGGTGGATACGTACGACATCACCAAGGGCGTGGAGAACGCGCTCGAGGTCGCCGGCACCGAGCTGGGCGGCGTGCGCATCGATTCGGGCGATCTGGGCATCGTGTCGCGCCGCGTGCGCAAGCAGCTGGACGAGGCCGGCGCGTTCAACACCCGCATCATCGTCTCCTCAGACCTGGACGAGTTCGCCATCGCGGGCCTGCGCGGAGACCCGGTGGACGGCTTCGGCGTGGGCACCTCCGTAGTCACCGGCTCCGGCGCCCCCACCGCGGGCCTGGTGTACAAGCTGGTGGAGGTGGACGGCCACCCGGTGGCGAAGCGCTCCTCCGGCAAGGTCACATACGGCGGGGGCAAGTCTGCTCTCCGCGCCTACCGCTCCTCCGGCGTTGCAGTCGGCGAAGTGGTGCACCCCCTCGGCCTGGACGTGCCGCGCAAACCGAACCTGGACTACCGCGAGATGACGGTGCCGCTGATTCGGGACGGCGAGATCGTGGACGGCCAACCCAGCATCGAGGAGATCCGGGAGCTGCACGCCGCCGCCCGCCGCACCCTTCCGTGGGAGGGTCTCGCGCTCTCGCGTGGCGAAGTGGCCATCCCCACCAAGTTCGTCGGCTTTCCGGAGCCCACCGAGTAGGCCGTGGCTACAGACGAACCTCTGAGCCAGTCCACCGCCGACCTGCTGGAGGCTGCCGTCGACGCGCTCGGCGGCGCCCGCCGCCCCGGCCAGGTGAAGATGGCCGAGGCCGTGACCGCAGCGCTCGACTCGGAGCGCCACCTCGCCGTGCAGGCGGGCACCGGCACCGGCAAGTCGCTTGCGTACCTTGTCCCGGCCATCCGCCACGCGCAGGCGAACGGCACCACCGTGGTGGTGTCCACGGCGACGATCGCGCTGCAGCGTCAGCTCGTCGATAGGGATTTGCCCCGGCTCGCCGACGCGCTCGAGCCGCTCTTGCCTCAGCGCCCCACCTTTGCCATTCAAAAGGGCCGCAACAATTACGTGTGCCTGCACAAGCTCATGCTTGACGACGCACCTTCGGAATCCCTCATCGAGGAAGAAGACCTATCCTGGCTGGGCAAACACGTCAAGCGCGTGGCCGAGTGGGCGCAGGACACCGAGACCGGCGACCGGGACGATCTGGTGCCTGGCGTGCCCGATATGGCGTGGCGCCAGGTGTCCGTGACCTCCAACGAGTGCCTCGGCGCCGCACGCTGCCCGCACGGGGAGGAGTGCTTCGCGGAGATCGCCCGGGAGCGCACGAAAGACGTGGACGTGGTGGTGACGAACCACGCGCTGCTGGCCATCGACGCGCTGGCGGACGTGGCTGTGCTGCCCGAACACGACGCGGTGATCATCGACGAGGCGCACGAGCTCGACGGCCGGATCACCTCCGTGGCGACCTCGGAGATTTCCGCCCGCGCGCTGGCTATGGCCGCCCGCCGCGCCGACAAGTTGGGGCCGGCCCGCGAAACCTTGGAGGACGTCATCGACGACTTCACGGCCGCAATCGACCTGGAAGCACCGGGCCGCTGGGAGACGATTTCGGAGCCTGCACGCGGGGCGTTCGCCGCGCTTCGCGACGCGCTGTGGAAGACCCGCACGGGCATCGCCGACGCCCCACCAGGCGAGTCCGAAAACGACCCTGAGAGGTTCGCCGAACGAGCAAACCTGAAAAACCACCTGGAGGACCTGCACGACGCGGTGGTGCGCATCCTCGAGGTGTTCGACGAGCCAGACCCCGCCAAACACCACGACGTGGTGTGGCTGACCCGCTCGGAGCGCTATGGGGACTCCGTCTCCGTCGCACCGCTGTCCGTGGCGGGCCTGCTGCACGAGAAGCTCTTCGGCGAACACACCGTCGTGCTCACCTCCGCCACCCTTACCGTAGGCGGCAACTTCAACGCTATGGCGGCGTCGTGGGGCCTGCCCAAGGGCAGCTGGGACGGGCTGGATGCCGGCACGCCCTTTGACCCTGCGAAAGCTGGGATCCTGTACACCGCCAAGCACCTGCCTACCCCGGGGCGCGACGGCTTGCCGGCGGAAACGCTCAACGAGATCGAGGAGCTGATCACCGCCGCCGGCGGCCGGACACTCGGCTTGTTCTCTTCGCGCCGCGCCGCCGAGCAGGCCGCCGAGGCGATGCGTGCCCGCCTCCCCTTCGACATTCTGCTGCAAGGCGAGGACTCCACCGGCGCGCTCGTGGACGCGTTTGCGAAGAACGAAAACTCCTGCCTCTTTGGCACCCTCACCCTCTGGCAGGGAGTGGATGTCCCGGGCAGTGCGTGCTCGTTGGTCATCATCGACCGCATACCGTTCCCCCGCCCAGACGACCCACTGTTGCAGGCCCGTTCGAACGCCGCAGACGCTGCGGGCCGCTCCGGGTTTATGGAGGTCTCCGCCACGCACGCGGCGCTGCTTATGGCCCAGGGCGCCGGCCGTCTCCTGCGTTCGGTCACCGACCGCGGCGTTGTCGCCGTATTGGATAACCGGCTGGTAACCAAACGCTACGGCTCATTTATCCGCCGCAGTTTGCCGCCGTTCTGGGACACCACGGACCCCCAGGTGGTGCGCGGGGCGTTGCGCAGGCTGGTGGCTAAGCGATAGCGACGGCGGTGGTGGAGCCTGGTGCAACCTCAGTGAACCCTGCATCGCGGACTGCTACCGCCCCTGGCCTCGCCGCAAGCGCGGCAAATTCGGCGTTGGGCAACTCCCGGACGTTCAGCGGGTACCCCGACTCCGCCCAGTGGTACCCCCAATCGGTATCCCGGGCCGCCGCGAGCAGCATTGACGCGTGCCCCACTTGCGCTGCGGCCTTGCCGGCGGACATGCCAAGGGAGGCATCTAGCGCGATTAACGGCTCGCCGTCGACAATGGGCAGCTCCTCCCCCGGCTCAAGCTCCGTGCCTTTTATCTGGAGCTTGGCTATCTCGTGCGGCACCTCAGATACCGCCGATGGAACAAATGCGCGTACGGCGCCAACCGTCACGCCGGGTAGCGCCTGGACGTCGTCCCACGCCTTATTACGGGCGCGACGAGCCACTTTCCTAATACGGTGCGAGTACCACTGATCCAGCGCCTCGCGCCAGAACCCGTCCTCCCCGGCCCGCGGATCAAGGCAGACTGCTACAGCGGCCCGGGCCGCGTCGCTGAGGACTTGGTTGCGCAGCGGCGGGTCCTGCTTTGGCAGGTTGATCGCCAGCTGCATCGCTTGAACAGTCTGGGGGTCCTGCGGATCCTCCGTGCGCGCTTTGTAGTCCCCCGACACGCGTAGGCGGAGCAGCTCGTGCGCAGATGCGAAATTTTGGTCAACCACCGCGCCCACGCTACTCCTCCGGCAAACCCCGAGGAAGAAGAAAACCCCCGCCGGAGCGGGGGTGTCCTTCAGGAGGCCAGTGAGGCGCAACTAGCTCGTGGTGCGAGCGTTGCCCTCTGCGGCGGCGAACTCGTGGTTGCCTGCCTTGCCGGAGTCGTGGTGGCCAGCGTGCGCCTCGCGGCGCAGGGTCTCCACCATGTGCGGGTAGTGCAGCTCGAACGCAGGGCGCTCGGAGCGGATGCGCGGCAGGGCGGTGAAGTTGTGGCGCGGCGGCGGGCAAGACGTTGCCCACTCGAGGGAGTTGCCGTAGCCCCACGGATCATCAACAGTGACGATCTCGCCGTAGCGCCAGGACTTGAACACGTTCCAGATGAACGGCAGGAAGCCGATGCCCAGGATGAACGCGCCAACCGTGGAGACCTGGTTCAGCAGCGTGAAGCCGTCGGTGTCCAGGTAGTCAGCGTAGCGGCGCGGCATACCCATGTTGCCCAGCCAGTGCTGGACCAGGAAGGTCATATTGAAGCCGACGACGGTGAACCAGAAGTGGATCTTGCCCAGCTTCTCGTCCAGCATGCGGCCCGTCATCTTCGGGAACCAGAAGTACACGCCAGCGGTGGAGGCGAACACCACGGTGCCGAAGAGGGTGTAGTGGAAGTGCGCAACCACGAAGTAGGAGTCGTGCAGGTGGAAGTCCAGCGGCGGGGAGGCCAGCATGATGCCGGTCAGACCACCGAAGAGGAAGGTGAACAGGAAGCCCGTGGCCCACAGCATCGGGGTCTCGAACGTGAGGTGGCCGTTCCACATGGTGCCCAGCCAGTTGAAGAACTTCACGCCGGTCGGGACGGCGATCAGGAACGTCATGAAAGAGAAGAACGGCAGCAGAATCGCACCGGTGGCGAACATGTGGTGCGCCCACACAGCCATGGACAGACCAGCGATGGCGAGGGTTGCAAACACCAGGCCGATGTAGCCGAAGACCGGCTTACGGGAGAACACCGGGACGATCTCGGAGATCACGCCGAAGAACGGCAGGGCCAGAACGTACACCTCGGGGTGGCCGAAGAACCAGAACAGGTGCTGCCACAGAATGGTGCCGCCGTTAGCGGTGTCGTAGATGTGGCCGCCCAGCAGACGGTCGTAGAGCACACCCATCGCCGCAGCGGTCAGCAGCGGGAAGATCATCAGGGCGATGATGGAGGTGACGAAGACGGTCCAAGTGAACACCGGCAGACGGAACATGGTCATGCCCGGTGCGCGCATGGTGATCACGGTGGTCAGCATGTTCACCGCGGAGGCGATGGTGCCGACACCGGTAGCGCCCACGCCGACAACCCAGAGGTTCGCCGACACGGACGGGGTGTGGACTGCGTCAGCGAGCGGCATGTACATGGTCCAGCCGAAGTCGGCCGCGCCGCCCGGGGTGACAAAGCCGAGGAGCATCGCGACGACGCCGACGGTGGTCACCCAGAAGCCGAACGCGTTCAGACGCGGGAAGGCCACGTCCGGAGCGCCGATCTGCAGCGGCAGCACGTAGTTGGCAAAGCCCCAGACAATCGGGGTACCGAACGCAAGCAGCATCACGGTGCCGTGCATGGTGAACAGCTGGTTGAACTGCTCGTTGGACAAGAACTGCAGGCCCGGGCTGAAAAGCTCGGCGCGGATGAGCAGCGCCATCAATCCGGCCACGAAGAACCAGATGAAGGACATGATGATGTACATGATGCCCAGTTCTTTGTGGTCGGTCGTGGTGAGCTGCTTGTAAATTTTCGAGCCCTTGCGGGCGTTGCCCGTGGGCTCAGGGCGTGTCGGCGGGACGTAGTTGTCCAGCCGCGGTGCCACAGCGGTCATCTGATCCTCCTGACTACAGCAACCGCACCTCCTCCAGCGCAGGCTGATGGGAGGCACAGTTGCCACGAGTGATACCGGATCAGCATAACGCTCCACACATTGTTTTTCCAGCCTCTCGCCATGGTGCCCCCGTGCGGGGTCAAAGCACCCCGCGCCGGCACTCGTGTGACGCGTGAGCATGCGTGTGGTCACGGCACCAGCGAACACACGCAAGCCCCGGCTCGTCGGGGCGAGCCGGGGCTTGGATAGCCGGATGGACGTTGAGAAGCTATCGCCTAGAAGTCCCAGTCGTCGTCCTGGGTGTCCTCCGCGCGTCCGATCACGTAGGACGAACCGGAGCCGGAGAAGAAGTCGTGGTTTTCGTCGGCGTTCGGCGACAGTGACGCGAGGATGGCAGGCGACACCTTGGTCTCATCCACCGGGAACAACCCCTCGTAGCCGAGGTTGTTCAGCGCCTTATTCGCGTTGTAGCGCAGGAAGCGCTTCACGTCCTCGGTCCAGCCGAGTGCATCGTAGATGTCCTCGGTGTACTGGTTTTCGTTCTCGTACAGGTCGTAGAGCAGCTCAAAGGCGTAGTCTTTCAGCTCTTCCTTGCGCTCCTCGCTCTCGCCGCGCAGCGCCACCTGGTACTTGTAGCCGATGTAGTAGCCGTGCACCGCCTCGTCTCGGATGATCAGGCGGATGATATCGGCGGTGTTGGTCAGCTTGGAATGCACCGACCAGTTCAGCGGCAGGTAGAACCCCGAGTAGAAGAGGAAAGACTCGAGCATCACGGAGGCGATCTTGCGCTTCAGCGGATCGTCACCCGCGTAGTAGCTCATGATGATCTTCGCTTTGCGCTGCAGGTACTCGTTTTCCTCGGACCAGCGGAAGGCGTCGTTGATCGCCGGGGTGTCCGCAAGTGTCATGAAGATGTTGCTGTACGACTTCGCGTGCACGGACTCCATGAACGCGATGTTGGTCAGCACCGCCTCCTCGTGCAGGGAGGTCGCATCCGGCAGCAGGGACACGGCACCAACCGTGCCCTGGATGGTGTCCAGCAGCGTCAGGCCGGTGAACACGCGCATGGTGGCCTGCTTCTCCTCGTCCGTGAGGGTGTTCCAACTCGGAATGTCGTTGGACACCGGGATCTTCTCCGGCAACCAAAAGTTGCCCGTCAGGCGCTCCCACACCTCTAGGTCCTTGTCGTCCGGGACGCTATTCCAGTTGATAGCTTTCACCGGTTTTGTGTGGGACTCCAGGTAACGCGCGTAATCCTCAGTCATGGCGACCATCCTACTTCCGTGTCAACCAACACGGCGCCCGTGGAGGGCCGCCCGCGAGCAATGACATAGAGGCGTTCAGGCATGGCCTACACTACCCCGGTACACACGCAACCGTCGTTTTATAAAGGAGGTCTCGCCGTGGCTGATGCGAGCGGTCATCGGTCCTCTGAGCCCTTGCTGTCCTCGATCTTGGACACCCTCGGCGAGGAGATCGTCTCCGGAAAGCAACCTGAGGGCCATACGTTTACGTTGCACGACCTGTCGGAGCGATTCGGCATCTCCCGCACTGTGGCCCGGGAGGCCATGCGGGCGCTGGAGCAACTTGGCCTGGTGTCTTCGTCGCGGCGCGTGGGTCTGCGGGTCCTGCCGCAAAGCGAGTGGAACGTCTTCGACCACTCGGTCATCTCCTGGCGTCTGCGCAGCGAAGAGCAGCGTCCGGCGCAGCTGGCGTCGCTTCGCGATCTGCGCGATGCCATCGAGCCCGGCGCCGCCCGACTGGCCGCCACCAACGCCACCGAGGAGCAGGCTCGCCGCCTGGAGCAGCTCGCAGACCGCATCGTGGAGCTAGCCGGCCAGGATGCGGGAAACTCCGACGCCTTCCAGGAGGCGGATTTGGAATTTCACGCGGTCATGCTGGAGGCGTCCCGCAACGAGATGTTCATCGCGCTGACCCAGCCGATCATGGACATCATGAGCGGGCGTGCGCTCTACGGCATCATGCCGGACGACCCGCACGTGGACACCATGCAGATTCACGTGGACCTCGCCGCCGCGATCTCGCGCGGCGACGCGGATGCAGCAGAAGACGCTTCTCGACGTCTCCTTCGGGGCGTGAACGACTTCATGGAGATGTAACCCGCGCGCCAACTGTGGGCACACCGGCCGCCACTGCCCTACAGCATGCAGGAAACGCAGCCGTCGATCTCCGTGCCCTCCAGCGCCATCTGGCGCAGGCGGATGTAGTACAAGGTCTTGATGCCCTTGCGCCACGCGTAGATCTGCGCGCGGTTGATGTCGCGGGTGGTCACCGTGTCCTTGAAGAACAGGGTCAAAGACAGGCCCTGGTCGACGTACTTCGTAGCCACCGCGTACGTGTCGATGATCTTTTCAAAGCCGATCTCGTAGGCGTCTTTGAAGTAGTCGATGTTCTCGTTGTCCATGTGCGGCGCCGGGTAGTAGACGCGGCCGATCTTGCCTTCCTTGCGGATCTCAATCTTGGACGCGATCGGGTGGATCGACGACGTGGAGTTGTTGATGTAGGAAATCGATCCGGTGGGCGGCACCGCCTGCAGGTAGCGGTTGTAAATACCGTCGCGGGCGATGTCTTCTTTCAGCTGCGCCCACTCCTGTGCCGTGGGTACCGCGATATCGGAATTCGCAAACAGCTCTTTGACCTTGTCGGTCTTCGGCTGGAAGTCCTCCGGGTCATACCGGTCGAAGAACTCGCCGGTGGCGTACTCGGACTGCCCGAAGTCGGCGAACGCGGTGCCCTTTTCCACAGCGATCTTGTGCGAGGCGCGGAGGCATTGGTACATCACGGCGGCGAAGTACGCGTTGGTGAAGTCCAGGCCTTCCTCCGAGCCGTACTCGATGTGCTCGCGCCCCAAGTACCCGTGCAGGTTCATCTGGCCGAGGCCGATAGCGTGGGAGGCGTTGTTGCCGTCGCGCACCGGCGGCACGGATTCGATGGAGGTCTTGTCCGCCACCGCGGTCAGCGCGCGGATGGCGGATTCCACCGTGCGCGCGAAGTTGTCGGAATCCATTGCCATGGCGATGTTCAGCGAGCCCAGGTTGCACGAGATGTCGTGGCCGGTCTCGGCGTACGTCAGGTCTTCGTTCAGCACGGACGGCGAGTTGACCTGCAGGATCTCCGAGCACAGGTTGGACATGTTGATGCGACCGGTCTTCACCGGGTTCGCGCGGTTCGCCGTGTCCTCGAACATGATGTACGGGTAGCCGGACTCGAACTGGATCTCAGCGATGGTCTGGAAGAACGTGCGCGCGTTGATCTTGGACTTGCGGATGCGCGGGTCTTCCACCATCTCCTCGTACTTTTCCGTCACCGAGATGTCTGCAAACGGCACGCCGTAGACGCGCTCCACGTCGTACGGGGAGAACAGGTACATGTCGTCGTTGCGCTTGGCCAGCTCGAAGGTGATATCCGGGATGACCACGCCGAGCGAGAGGGTCTTGATACGGATCTTCTCGTCGGCGTTCTCGCGCTTGGTGTCCAGAAAGCGCATGATGTCCGGGTGGTGGGCGTTGAGGTACACCGCACCGGCGCCCTGGCGCGCACCCAGCTGGTTGGCGTAGGAGAACGAATCCTCCAGCAGCTTCATCACGGGGATCACACCGGAGGACTGGTTCTCAATGTGCTTGATGGGCGCGCCGGATTCGCGGATGTTGGACAGCAGCAGCGCGACGCCGCCACCGCGCTTGGACAGCTGCAGCGAGGAGTTGATGGCGCGGCCGATGGACTCCATGTTGTCCTCGATACGCAGCAGGAAACAGGACACGAGCTCTCCGCGCTGCGCCTTGCCCGCGTTGAGGAACGTTGGCGTGGCCGGCTGGAAACGGCCGGTCATGATCTCGTCCACGAGCGCGGACGCGAGCTCCTCGTTGCCGTCCGCGAGGAAGAGTGCGGTCATGGACACGCGGTCTTCGAAACGCTCGAGGTAGCGGCGCCCGTCGAAGGTCTTCAGCGTGTAGGAGGTGTAGTACTTGTACGCGCCGAGGAAGGACTTGAAGCGGAACTTGTAGGAGTACGCGCGTTTGAACGTGTCCTTAATAAAGGACCAGTCGTACTTCTCAATGGTGTCCGGCTCGTAGTACTTGTTGGTGACCAGGTAGTCGATCTTTTCTTCCAGGTCGTGGAAATACACCGTGTTCTGGTTGACGTGCTGGAGAAAGAACTGGTTCGCGGCTTCGCGGTCTTTGTCGAACTGGATCTGCCCGTTTTCGTCGTAGAGGTTCAAAAGCGCGTTCAGCGCGTGGTAGTCCAGCTGGTCATGCTCGTTGACCGGCGCCGGGACATTCTTACCCAGGGTCTGGCTTGTCACTTTGTGTCCTTCGAGATTGTTCGTTTGTATTTACCGGAGTATTTCTCGCGCAGTCTGGCTAGCCGCTCGGCTTCGTCCGGGGTGCCACGCCTATCGACGACCTCCGGTCCCCCACGCAGCCCCAACCGCCCAGCGTGTTGGGTGAGTTGGCCGCGCACGTGCGCAACGTCCTCGGCCGAGCCCATGAGCTCGAACCTGTACAGATACGGGACTTTACACTTGTCGGCGATAACCTTCCCGGCAAGGCAAAAATCGGCACCGAAGTTGGAGTTTCCGGCGGCGATGACACCGCGGATCAAGCTCCGGTTCCCCTCGTTGTTGAGGAAGCGGATCACTTGCCCGGGAACCGGCCGCGAGTTGCCGCCACTTACACTCGCGCCGCCGCCGTACGTGGGGCAGATGAGGACGTACGGCTCGTCGACGGCGAGTTCGGGGTCTGCCCTGCGCAATGGGATGCGCCGGGACGGGAGGCCGAGCTTCTCCACAAACCGCTTCGTGTTTTCCGTCGCGGAAGAGAAGTAGACCACCAGCATGGCCGCTGCCTTTCTTCGTGTTGAGTTTTCGAGCGTGGGGCGCCGCCCCCACTGCGGGCGCGGCGCTTACGCGGCAGCGACGAGCCCCTTGATGCGGTCCGGACGGAAACCGGACCAGTGCTCGCCGTTGGCTTCCACGACCGGGGCCTGCACGTAGCCGAGGGCCATCACGTAATCGCGGGCTTCGTCGTCGAGGGAGATGTCGACCGTGGTGAACTCCAGCCCGGCCTTGGTCAAAGCCTTCTCGGTCGCCTTGCACTGCATGCAGGCCGGCTTGCTGTAAAGGGTGATCGACATGGTTCTCGCGCTCTTTCTCTACGGGTTTCCGATGGGGATTCAGAGGATTTCTTTTCGTCCTCGGCTCCCCCGGGGCAACACCAAGAAACACTATACCTTGGGGGAAATATCGGCAACCGCTACTACATGTAGTAGTTACACGGCTGGTATTCCCAGGATAAGGTCCGGGAATGACCTACATGTAGTTCAAACGTAAACACCGCCCTGCTCCCACCGGTGTAATTCGGGGAACGTGAGCGGGAGGGCGAAGCTGGCGTCGAAAAGCGAAAAGCCCCGCCACCAACCGGTGACGGGGCAGGATTCGCGCTTAGCCCTGGCGAGCCTTGAAGCGGGGATCCTTCTTGTTGATCACGTAAACCTTGCCGTTGCGACGCACAACCTGGGCGCCCGGCTTGTTCTTCAGCGACCGAAGCGACTTGCGGACCTTCATCGGGCGCTCCTTTCTGCTCGGATTACCTGCAATTAGCGACGCACGGCGGGCTGCCGGGTCGCAACACGGGGGTAAATGTTACACACCACCCGCCCTGAATCAAAACCTCCTACCATGATCGCCATGCAGTCTGACATCATCGCCGCCCTCGGCGTGGCACCGACCATTGACCCGGACACCGAGATCGCCCGGCGGGTGCAGTTTCTCGTGGACTACCTGGACACCACCGGCGCGAAAGGCTACGTGCTGGGCATCTCCGGCGGGCAGGACTCCACGCTCGCCGGGCGCCTGGCGCAGCTGGCGGTGGAAAAGCGCCGCGCGGGCGGGGGCGACGCAACGTTTGTGGCGGTGCGCCTACCCCACGGCGTGCAGGCCGACGAGGACGACGCACAGCTGGCGCTGCATTTCATCCAGCCCGATGAGACGGTCACGGTGGACATCGAGCCAGCCACTACCGCCATGGCGGGGGCTGTGGCGGACGCGCTGAAAACGGACGGCCTCGGCGACTTCAACAAGGGCAACGTCAAGGCGCGGATGCGCATGATCGCCCAGTACGCCATCGCCGGCGAGCGCGGCCTGCTGGTGGTGGGCACGGACCACGCGGCGGAGAACGTCACCGGGTTCTTTACCAAACACGGCGACGGCGCCGCCGACCTCGTGCCGCTGGCCGGGTTGAACAAGCGCCAGGGCGCCGCGCTGCTCGCGCACCTCGGCGCCGACCCGCGCCTCTGGGAGAAGGTCCCCACCGCGGACCTGGAGGAGGACCGCCCGGCGCTTCCCGACGAAGACGCGCTCGGCATCACCTACGCCCACATCGACGACTACCTGGAAGGCAAGCAGATCCCCGCAGAGGCCGCCGAACGCCTCGAGCACCTGTGGCGCATCGGGCAGCACAAGCGCCACCTGCCGCCGGGCCCGAACGACACCTGGTGGCGCTAGCCCACCCCCCGCAGGGTCTCCTCAGCCGCGCGCACAAGCGCCGAGCCGTAGGACGGGCCGTGCGTCCACGCGTGCACCGCCAGCGGGTGCAGCTGGTGCACCGCGATGCGCCGCTGCCAGTCGCGGCCGAGCGATCCCCCGGCGTCGAGATAGCCGTCGACAATCGCGCTGAGGTGCGGAGCGCCGAATAGTTCCAGCATCGCGATGTCGGTCAGCGGGTGGCCGCCGTGCGCCGCCGGGTCGATAAACCGCGGGCCGTCCGGGCTGAACAAAAGGTTGCCGGCCCACAGGTCGCCGTGGATGCGGGCGAGCGGCGCGTCCTCGTCTTCTTCCACAAGCGCATCGCACGCCTGCTTGACCGCGTCGAAACCGCCCCCACCCAAGTTCCCCGCCTTCACCGCGTGTTCGGCGAAGGGAAGCACGCGCTGCTCCACGTAGAACGGCGCCCAGTGCCGCATTGGCCGGCACTCCTGCCGCCGCGTCCCGATGAAGTTCGGACCATCCCACCCGTGCGCCGGGGCGCCGAACGCATCCGCGCCCATGGCGTGGATAGCCGCCAGCTCGCGCCCGGCGGCGCGCGCGGCCTCCACGGTCGGGCGGGCGGACTCCACCCGCTCGATGGTCAGGGTGTTCGCGTCCTCGTCCACATCGATCACCTCCACCACCGCATTCGACCCTTCGCGCAGCCAACGCAGGTACGCCGCCTCGGCCGCCGCAGCCCCGGGCGCGCTGCCATGCTTCACAAACACCTCAGACATCGATGCCCTCCAATTCCAACAAGTAGCGTTTCGCCTGAACACCGCCACGGTAGCCGCCGAGCTGCCCGTCGCTGCGCAGCACCCGGTGGCACGGAATGAACAGGGGCAGCGGATTAGTCGCGCACGCGCTGCCCACCGCGCGCACGGCCTTCGGGTTACCCACCGCCCGGGCCAGTTCTGCGTAAGTGGTGGTCCGCCCGTACGGCACCTTCGCCAGCTCACGCAGCACCAAGCCGCGGAACGCCGTGACGCCGCGCAGGTCTAGCGGAACGGTAAAATCCCTGCGCTCGCCTGCGAAATACTCGGCCAGCTGCTGGGCGGCTGCGGGGTAGTCCGAAGGTGCGTCGATAGGCAGGGGCTCCCCTGCAAAGCACACCCGAGAAACGCCCGCGCCACCACCCACGACGCGTAGTGCCCCAATTGGTGAATCCATGCCACCCCACGATACGAAAAACTGCCCGGCATATGCGGCCGGGCAGTGTTCATTGGTGGAGCTAACGGGATTCGAACCCGTGACCCCCACACTGCCAGTGTGGTGCGCTACCAACTGCGCCATAGCCCCGTTGCGGCGGCTGCGCCACCACAAAGAATATGTAGTTGTTAAGTGGAGCTAACGGGATTCGAACCCGTGACCCCCACACTGCCAGTGTGGTGCGCTACCAACTGCGCCATAGCCCCTTGGATAACTCACGTAAATATACAGCCGAGGACGAGGGCCTCCAAATCCCCAGCGATTGTGCGCGGTACCACGCAAAACCGCCCCATCCCTTACTGCGGGATGAGGCGGCGGGTAACTCAAGCGTTAGAGCTGGGAGAGGGTCTCCGGCCAGTCGTCGCGCTTGCCCTGGATGTCCTCGATGTCCTTGCCGTCCACGAGCACACGCGGGGTCCACGCCTCGCCGGTGTTGTCTTCCTGGTACTTGCGGTTGTTGTCGCCCATGCGCTTGGCGGTATCCACGTACTTGCCGTCGCGAATGTCCTGCACCGCTTCCTTCGACGCGCCGTACTCGGCCGCCATGTCGGCGAAGCCGTCGTTGTCGTACTTGTTGTACGCGGACTGCTGGTTCTGGAACAGGTAGTCGCGGATAGTGAATGCCTGCGCGATGTCGCCGTGGGCGAACATCGCAAGCTCAGCGGCGAGAGCCTCGGTGGAGTGGCCGACCTGACCGTTATCCAGTGCGGTCATCGGGCGCAGGTCCACGTTGATCTGGCCCGCCTTGAGCTTTTCCATCATTGCCTCATCGGAGGCGATGTGCAGGTCCGCACAGTGGGTGCACGAAAAGTCCTCGAACAGTTCGGCGGTCTTCGCGTCCTTGTTGTCGCCGGTGAGGTGGATGATGTCCTCGTCCTCGTTCCATGCGACGTTGATGCCTGTGGTGTCGAACAGCTCTTCCTGCTTCGCGGCGCTGCGGTTCTCGCGGCCGTTGAAGACGATGAGGCCGATCACCAACAGAGCGATGGCAATGACAGCGACGACGGCCCAGATGAAGGCCGCGCTACCCTTCTTGTTCGGATTCTCCACTTTGCGTGTGGTCACAGTTATCTCCTGTTGTGCGTGCCGGGAGGCATGTCGGATGCTGCTTACCCAGCCAAGTTTAGGGGTAGACAGCGAACTTCTTAAACGGGCGCCACATCATAAACCCTGTGATTGCGATGTAGAGCACGTCACGCGCCACCGTGACGAGCAGGTTAGTCTCCCCCTCCCCTGCGGCGGAGGGGTCGAAGCAACCACAGTCAATGACCAGGCCGCGTTGCCACGCTGACAGCATGCCGATGATGAACAACACTAAAACGATGATGGAGACCTTGCCGGACCAGCGCAGCTTGATCCCCAACAGCAGCAGCAGTCCGCCCGCCAACTCCAGCGGGCCGATGATGTGCGCCAGCAGGTAGGACCAGTCGGGGGTGAAGATCTCGTAGGCCTCGATGGTCTTGGTCACGTCGAGCGGGACGCCGATTTTCGAAGTGCCGGCGTCGATCCACACGTACGCCATATAGAAGCGCGCAAGGGCTGAGAGGATATCCAGCACCAGCGCTTTGGTGTCGCGCGCCGGGGCTGGAGTCGTCGTAGTGCTCATTACCAGAACATTAGTCCACTTACTGCCCCAGCACGTCCGCGACGAGCGCTTGGGCCTCCTCCTGCACCTGCTTCACGTGCTGCTCGCCCTTGAAAGATTCCGCGTAGATCTTGTACTTGTCCTCGGTGCCAGAGGGGCGCGCCGCGAACCACGCGTTTTCCGTGGTCACTTTCAAGCCGCCGATGGCTGCGCCGTTGCCAGGAGCTTCCGTCAGCTTTGCGACGATCGCTTCGCCCGCCAACGTATCCGCCGTGACCTGCTCCGCCGACAGCGCCTTCAACTTCGCCTTTTCTTCGCGGCCCGCCGGGGCGTCGATACGCGCGTACGCCGGCGAGCCGAACTGCCGCTCCAGCTCCGCGTAACGCTGGGACGGGGTTGCGCCGGTCACGGTGGTGATCTCCGCGGCCAGCAGGTCCATGATCAGCCCGTCCTTGTCGGTGGACCACACCGTGCCGTCCTTGCGCAGGAAGGACGCGCCGGCGGATTCTTCGCCGCCGAACCCGATGGTGCCGTCGATAAGCCCCGGCACAAACCACTTGAACCCGACTGGCACCTCCACCAACTCGCGGCCGAGCGAGGCCACCACGCGGTCGATCATGGAAGACGACACCAGCGTCTTGCCCACCGCAGTCCCCGCGGCCCAGCCGTCGCGGTGGCTGAACAGGTACTCGATGGCCACGGCGAGGTAGTGGTTCGGGTTCATCAGCCCCGCGTCCGGGGTGACAATGCCGTGGCGGTCTGCGTCCGCATCGTTGCCGGTTGCCAGGTCGAACTTGTCGCGGTTATGCACAAGCGAGGCCATGGAGTTCGGGCTGGAGCAGTCCATCCGGATCTTGCCGTCGGTGTCCAGGGTCATAAACCGCCACGTAGCGTCCACGTTCGGGTTGACCACCTCGAGGTTCAGCCCGTAGCGCTCCCCGATCGCACCCCAGTAGTCCACGGACGCCCCACCCATGGGGTCGGCGCCGATATGCAGGCCGGACGCCTTGATCGCGTCCAGGTCCACCACGTTGCCCAGGTCGGACACATAGTGGTCGAGGTAGTCGAACTTCCCGGCGCGTGCGTCCAGCACGCCGCTTACCGACGTCCTCCGGACCCCCTCCAGCCCCGCCTTGATGTACTCGTTCGCGCGGGCGGCGATCCAATCGGTCGCCTCAGCCGGGGCCGGCCCGCCGGTGGGCGGGTTGTATTTGAAGCCGCCGTCGCGCGGCGGGTTGTGGGACGGGGTGACCACAATGCCGTCGGCCGTCCCATCCTTGTGGGTCAGGATGGCGTGGGAGACGGCCGGGGTGGGGGTGTAGCGGCCGGAGGCGTCGACAAGCACCGGCACCTCGTTTGCGATGAGCACCTCGAGTGCGGAGAGCATCGCAGGCTCCGACAGGGCGTGGGTGTCGCGGCCGATGTAGACCGGGCCGTCGATGCCCTCGCCGCGGCGGTAGTCCACGATCGCCTGCGTGGTGGCGAGGATGTGCGCTTCGTTGAACGCGTTGTCCAGGGAGGATCCGCGGTGGCCGGAGGTGCCGAACGCGACCTGCTGGTCCGGATTGTCCGGGTCGATGTCGCGGGTGTAGTAGGCGGCAACCACCTCCGCGATGTCGATGAGGTCTTCGCTGCGTGCGGGTTGGCCGGCGCGCTCGTGTGCCATAGTCGTTCTCCTTTGCGGTCAAGCGGGCGTTTACCACCATCATCGCGCGTGAATGTAAATCTCGCCACCTTAATACTATTCGTTTTGTCGTATGTTTTACTGCTGGGCATGCTCGACACCATGAACGACTTCCTCAGCGCCGTCTCCTCCTTCGTCTGGGGCCCGTTCCTGCTTATCCCCCTGCTACTCGGCACCGGCCTGTTCCTCACCATCCGCCTGCGCGGCATCCAGTTCCGCACACTCGGACGCGCCGCGCGTCACGCGTTTGTCGATAAGGCGGAAGAAGGCGCCGGAGACATCTCCAACTACCAGGCGCTCACCACCGCCCTGGCCGCCACGGTAGGCACCGGCAACATCGTCGGCGTGGCCACCGCGATCTCCATCGGCGGGCCCGGCGCACTGTTTTGGATCTGGGTCACCGGCATTGTCGGCATGGCGTCGAAGTACTCCGAGGCCTATTTAGGGGTGCGCTTCCGCACCACCGACAAGAAGGGCAAGCAGCAAGGCGGCCCGCACGAGTACCTGAAACGGGGTGTGGGCGGCGGCTTCGGCAAATTCCTCGCCGCGGCGTTCACGCTGTTTACTATCTTCGCGTCCTTCGGCATCGGCAACCTCGCCCAGGGCAACTCCATCGCCGCAGGCATGAACGACGCCTTCGGCATCAGCCCCAACGTCGCCGGGGTGATCATCTTCTTCGCCGTGGGCGCTGCCGTGCTCGGCGGCATCGAGGGCATCGGCAAAATCACCGCCGCGTTCGTGCCGCTAATGATTGTCATCTACGTCGGCGGCGGCATCACCGCGCTAGTTCTGATGGCGGACCGCGTCCCGGATGCGATCGCCACCATCTTCACCGACGCATTCACCGGCACCGCCGCAACAGGCGGCTTCGTGGGCTCTGGCATCATGCTAGCCATCCAGTTCGGTGTGGCCCGCGGCATCTTCTCCAACGAGTCCGGCATGGGCTCGGCGGCGATCGCCGCCGCGGCCGCGAAGACGCAGCACCCGGCGCGCCAGGCGCTGGTGTCCATGACGCAGACGTTCATCGACACCATCATCGTGGTCACCATCACCGGCCTGGTCATCGTCACCGCCGGCACGTGGGACATGGGCCGCGACCAGGCCGCGATCATGACCGCCTCCGCGTTCGGCCAGGCTCTGCCCGGCGAGTGGGGCAGCCTCATCGTCTCAGTCGCCCTGATCTTCTTCGCGTTTTCCACCATCTTGGGCTGGTCCTACTACGGCGAGCGCGCCATCGTGGCGCTCGTGGGCGACTGGGCCTCCATCCCCTACCGCATGTTCTTCACCGCCCTGTCTTTTGTCGGCGCCGTAGCGTCGCTGGAGCTGGCGTGGACGTTCTCCGACCTGTCCAACGGCCTGATGGCCATTCCCAACCTCATCGGTCTGCTCATCCTGTCCGGTCTGGTGGTGCGTGAAACCCGCGAGTACCTGGACTGGGACCCGAAGCTGACAAAGTCGCCGGACGAGGTCGCCGGCTTCGTCGCACGCCAGAAGATGAACTGGCGTTAGACTCTGCGCCGTGGAAAATCTCCGGACTGCACTGCTGATCGGCTTCGGGGCGGGTCTCGGGGCCGTCGCGAGGCACCTTGTGCTTCTTAGCGCCGCCCCGGGGTCCGCGTCTGCACTTGCGTTGACGTTCGCTGTCAACATCGCCGGATGCTTCGCCATGGGCGCCTTCAAGCCGGGGCCGGTGTGGGGCACGGGCTTCCTCGGCGGGTTGACCACCTTTTCCGCTATCTCGGTCGCGGCGATGCAGTCCGAGGCCCTCCACGCCCTGGTCCTTGTGGTGCTCAGCTTTGCGACGTCTATAGCCGCCTACCTTCTTGGCGACACCCTCCGGGAGCGGCGCCATGTCTCCTAGCTGGTTCGGATTGGCGCTCACCATGGCCGTCGTATTCACGGGCGGTGTCCTCGGCGGCATGGCGCGCTACGGGCTGACCCGGCTGATTCACAACACCCACGCCGCCACGTTCGCCGCGAACGTAGCAGCCTCCACCGTCGCGGGCTTCGCCGTGGCCTGCCCTGTGCCATGGCAGCTCGCGCTCGGCGCCGGATTCGCCGGCGCGTTGTCCACCTGGTCCACCTTTTCGCGCGAACTCGGGGACATGATCACGGCCGGTAAGCGCCAGCAGGCCCTGCGCTACGCACTGCGCACAGCCGTGCTGGGTATCGTCGGAGCCTGGTTCGGCATGCGCTGGGGCCTTCGCGCGTTCAGCGGGTAGGGGGGCTACACTGGACGAATGTGCAGTTCGACGACCTGGAAACCGGCCTTACCGTAGCGCTCGGTGCGGGGCTTGGGGCTGTCGCACGCTACCTGGTGCTTGTGTGGGTGAGTCCCGCTTCCCCCGAAGCTTTGGTTCTGGCGGTGACGTTCGCTGTGAACCTGCTCGCGTGTTTTGCCATGGGGCTTTTCCGCCCCGGGGCGTTTTGGGGAGTCGGCTTCCTCGGGGGGTTTAGCACCCTGTCCGCCGTCGCGCTCGCCGCCACCTCGAACTCACCGTTGTGGGCGGTGTTCATCATCGTGCTCAGTCTGTCCACCGCCACCCTAGCGTGGTTGGGTGGCGACGCAGCCAGAGAGCGCCACCATGTTTAGCCTCATCCCCGTGATAACAACGGTCGCCGCTGTCTTCGGCGGCGGCGTTGCGGGTGGCTTCACCCGCTGGTTCCTCATGCGTGAGATCCACCACCCGCTGGCGTCCACGTTCGCGGCCAACGTCGCCGCGTCCGCCATCATCGGTTTCTCGGTGGCGGCGCCAGGGGCGTGGCGCACCGCCGTGGGCGTCGGGTACGCCGGAGCGCTGTCCACCCTGTCCATGCTCGCGCGCCAGTTGGGCGAGATGGTCAAGAGCGGCGAATACGCCCTCGCTCTGAAGTACGGGTTGGGCACCGCGCTCGGGGCGGTGGCGGCCGCGGCCGTGGGCGCGCAGTGGGCCACCGTAGGCTTCGGCTAGGGCGCTACTCCGCGATCGCGTCCAGAGGCGGAGTCCGCGCTGCCCTGCCCGCCGGCCATACCGCCGCTAGTAGGCCCACCAGGAACGACCCGGCAAGGACGGCCATGATGAGGGGCCACGGAACGACAATCGTCGTCAATCCCTTCGCCTCGAGGACGGTGAGAAACGCCCACCCGAGCCCCAAGCCGAGTAACACCCCGAGCGCAGCGCCGTACACGGTCATCTGCACAGACTCCAGGGTGATCATCGTGCGGATTTGGCGGCGCTGCGTGCCCACCGCGCGGAGCATGCCGATCTCCTGTCGCCGCTCGATCACGGATAGCGTCAGCGTGTTCACAATGCCCAGCACGGCGATGACCACCGCCAGCGAGAGCAGCGCGTAGAGGATGAACAGCATCTGGTCGATCATCGCCGAGACCTCACCGGTCATGTCCCCGGTGGACCGGACCTGAACCACGATATCGTGGCGCACCGCATCCTCCAGGTTCTCGCGCAACTGCGCCTCGTCGACCGAGCCGTCGTTATTCACGCCAATCATCAGGATGCGGCCCGCACCCCGCGCCCCCGTGGCCGCGGCTACCTCGTCCGAGACCACGAACGACTGCAGGATGTTAGAGCCCCGGAACAGGCCGCCGAGTGTGGCTTCCGCCGCCGCACCGGTAGGCCCCGCCACCTGCAAGGTGTCGCCCACCCGCCAGCCGCGCTGCCGTGCGATCTCCTCCGGCGCGATGACCGTACTGCCGGTCAGGCTCGAGTTGCCCTCCACCATGTCCAGCGAAATCAGGTCGGCCGGGTCGCCGCGCAGGACATCCGTCAGCCCCACCGGCCCGAGCTGGTAGCTAAACTCGCCATCCACCGTAATTGGCGCTTGCGTGTAGCTGACTGTCTCGCCCACGCCGCGGACGCTGGTAAGGCGCTCCGGCAAATCCTCGGGCAGCGGGAACACACCGTTCTGCGGGCCGGACAGCACGAAATCGGCGCTCACCTCAGTCGTGGCGACATCATCGACGGAGCGTTTCATCGACGCACCCAGCATGCCGATGACGGTCACTAACGCGATGCCCAGCATGAGGGCGAACGCCGTTGTGGCAGTGCGTCGCGGATTGCGACGAGTGTTTGTAGACGCCAGCTTGCCCACCGCCCCAAACGGCGCGCCAATGACGCGCCCGAGGGGCGGCACGACCGGCAGGCTTAACGCGGGACCAGCCAGGAACAACCCGCAAATCGCCGCTAACGCAGCGACGCCAACCAGGGCTGCGCGCCGCCCGGTTGCCCCCTCGACCCAACACATCGCGTACGTTGCCGCGCCCACGCCGAGAGCTACAAGCGCCAACCCCGCCACGGTGCGCCAGCGCAGCGGCTGGGGCGCGGAGGCTTCGCCGGAGCGCATCGCTTCCACCGGGCGCACCTGCCCGGCTCGTCGCGCCGGCGCGAGAGCGGACAGTACGGTGACCACGGTTCCCACCACTATCGGCACCACAACCGCACGGGTGGATAATCCCGTGCCCGCCTCGGGCAACGCCATGCCGTACGAGTTCATGCCTGCTCTGATCAGCGCCACCAACCCCACACCGCCGGCGACACCCAGGGCGGATCCGATGAGACCCACCAGCGCGGACTCGAACGCCACCGAGCGGGTGATCTGCCCCCGCGCGGCGCCGAGGGCCCGCAGCAGCGCGAACTCCCGCGTACGCTGTGCCACGATCATGGAGAACGTGTTCGCGATGAGGAATGTCCCCACCAGCAGGCCAACCAGGCCGAACGCCACGAGGAAGTAGCTGACAAAGCTCAGCGCATCGCGGATTTGCTGAGAGATCTCCTCGGCCACCTCAGTACCCGCGCGCACCTGTAAGTCCGGAAACTGCGCCCTCAGCCTATCGACGACCTCCGGTCCCCCACCCACCGTCAACGCCGGAACCGTGGACCCATCCGTATAGGCGTCAAGGAAGCCCCGCTCCCCCACCCGCAACACGAGCGACGTCTCCTGCGTCAGCGGGTCGTCGTAGAGCCCCGCCACCGTAAGCTCGTTGCGGCCGTCCTTATCCACCACGATCAGCTTCTCGCGCATCGCAATGCCGTAGTGGCGCGCACCGTTCGCGTTGATGGCGACTTCCCCGGGGGCGGTCGGCGCGGAGCCGTCGATAAGTACAGGCGTGTCACCGACCGCCTCCTCCCGGCCGTAATACGGCATCAGACGCGAGGTGCCGAGCTGCGTCTGAATCGCCACTTCGTCCTGCTTAGCCACGACCACAGGAACATCTGCGAACACATTCACCCGCTCCACGCCGTCTTCGGCCCTGATGGCGTCGAACGTCGCGTTGTCGATGCCGCCCTCGCCCTCGGCCGGCCGCACAACCGCATCCACGTCATCGAGCGCGGTATCCACCGCCGAATCGAAGGTGGATGACAGCATGTTGGTGAACATCAGCGCACCCGACAGAAACGCGGTGCCCAACACAACAGCAAGAACCGTCAGTGCCAAACGGAGCTTGTGCGCCGCGACATTGCGCAGCGAGACCCTACCCAGCGTGTTCCCCATCAGCCCTCCATGCCAGCCATAACACGAAGGATCGCGTCCATATCCGGATCGCGCATCTCATCGACAATATTGCCGTCCCGCAGAAACACCACCCTGTCGGCGTAGGAGGCGGCGCGGGCGTCATGGGTGACGATGACCACCGTCTGCCCGTCCTTATCCACCGCTGTGCGGAGAATGTCCAAAACCTCGCGGGAGGCGTTGGAATCCAGGTTGCCGGTAGGCTCGTCACCGAAAATAAGCTCAGGGCGGCTCACCAGCGCGCGGGCGCAGGCGACACGCTGCTGCTGGCCGCCAGACAACTCCGCCGGCCGGTGATCCAACCGCTGAGACAATCCAAGGCGATTCGTGACCTCCTCAAACCAACCCTGGTCAACCCGCTTGCCGGCAATATTCGTCGGCAGCGTGATGTTCTCCGAAGCGGTCAGCGTGGGGACAAGGTTAAAGCTCTGAAAGATGAAGCCGAGCCGGTCCCGCCGAAGCGCCGTGAGTTCCTTGTCACCGAGCCCCGAAAGGTCCGTCTCGCCGATGAAAGTGGACCCCGAGGTCGACGAATCAAGCCCCGCCATCACGTGCATGAGCGTCGACTTACCAGACCCTGACGGGCCCATGATGGCCGTGAACTCGTTCCTCCCGAACTCAACATCTACGCCGTCCAGCGCCTTGACCTCCGTGTCACCCCGCCCGTACGTCTTTACCAGGCCCACCGCCCGCGCCGCTGCCTCAACCATCTCGGTTCATCCTTCCTCGTTGGAGAGCGACGAAGCCCTCCCATCTACCTCCCGGGACTATACGCACCCCGTCGACATGACGATTACGCCACCGGTGCTTGGCGGGGCCAGGTTTGCAGCGCCTGGTGGCGGGCTGTTCCGACATCGGCAGAGAAAAACCGAACAGTCGAACCGTGTGGAGCGAAAACCTGCGCGATGGGTTCCCGTTTAAGCGGGGTTGTGTGCGGTGTGTGCGCATGATGTGACATATCATCAATGGCGACCAGGGGGAACACGGCCTGATTCTGGGCCCAGTGTCAGATCGTGCGCGGGTGGTGGTGCGGGCCGCTGTGTCGGGTGGCGGAGGTCGAGTAGTGGAGGTCGAGTTCATAAGCTATGCGGGGGTGTGCTCGACCTGGGGTACTCGACTTTCGCCACTGTGGGCGTCATCGTGGGTGCGGATACTGCCACCGCGGCGTATGTGGCCTCCTGTCGATAGGTAGAGCCCCGCTGTTGATTGCGGTGTGGTGGTGCGGGTTGTGGTTGTCGAGTAGGGCCCGGGGGTGGGGGTGTGTT